>CAJYQC010000295.1 GCA_913776885.1 uncultured Variovorax sp. | reverse complement strand
GTTGCGGTCAGTCGTCGTCGTGCTTGCTGGGGGCGTAGCGCTTGCGGGCGGCCTCGCGCCAGTCCATCAGCTCGGCCAGGGGTAGGGTGTCCATGTCTTGCGGGCGCCAGTGGAAGACGAGCGCCAGATCCGCCATGGCGTCCTCTACGCGCTCTGCAAGACCGCGTCCCGCACTGCCTTCTTCAACAAAAAACTGATGACGACGCCTCCGGCTTCGGACAGGTCGGCGGGGTCGAGCTGTGCGCACTCGTGCGGCGTGAGGCTTGGCGAGGTGATGCGCGGCAGCAGCTTGAGCAGCTCGTCGGCGTCGGCCGCGTGCAGCCGCTGCAGGGAGAGGCCGCGCAGCTCGCCGGCGTTGGGCTTGCGCAGGACGATCTCGGCGATGGTGGTGGCGCCGCGCTGAATGGGCGTGTCGAGAGTGATGGTGTTAGGCACGCTGGGTGCAATGGTGGCGGTGGGCTGTTGTGCGTCGTCGTTCATGGTGGTGGCTCGGTTCGAATGGGAAGGGCAGGGGGCGAGGTGGCGGGCCGGCGTCAGTTGACGCCGAAGGCCATGCCGATGGCGGCGCGGATGGCGTCGTACTGGTCGGTGCCGCCGACGCGGAACACCATGCCGGGCACGTCGATCTCCAGCAGCTCCTGGGCATTGACGGTCAGCTTGTAGTAGCTCGCGGCGATGGTGAACTCGTGGTCGTTGTCTTCGCCGGCCTTGGCCTCGTTGGGGTTCCACTCGCGCAGGCGGCCGCGGATGACGACTTCCGCCGCGGTCACCTGGCCGGTGGCTTCGTCCTGATAGGCGCCAGCGAAGCGGAAGATGTTGGCGCCGACGGTTTGCGAGCCCAGCATGGCGATGAGTTGGGTCTTCAGGCCGCCGGCCTTGATGCCCAGCTCGAGCTTTTCGTGGCCGAGGTCGATCTCGACCGGGCCATGCATGCCGCCGGCGCGGTACTCCTCGGTCTTCTTCGTGATCTTGGGCAGGGTGACGCTGGGGATTTCGCCGACCCAGCTTTCGCCGTCGCCGAACATGGCGAAGTTCTTGAGTTTCTTGGGCAGTGCCATGGTGGTGCGCTCCTATGCGTGTTGGGTTGACGCCGCTCAGGCGGCCTGCACGGCCGCGGCGAAGTTGGCGAGAAAGTCGTCGGTGATGGTCTGGCGAAAGCACAGGTCTTCCAGCGGCGGCACCGGCGTGTAGCGGTAGCTGATGCGCAGGCGGCCGACGAAGAGTTCTTCTTTCGGGTTGAGGTCGGGGTTGATGAAGGCTTCGAAGCCGATCAGGTAGCCGCCCGCCACGAGGTCTTTGCCCTTGGCGTTGATGTTCTCGAGCATGTCCTTCACGAGCGTGGGGTGCATGGGCTTGTCCACGAACGTGAAATGGGCCTCGGCCATGGTGTCGGCCAGCACCTGGGCGGTGCGGGTGTAGTTCTCGAAGAAGAACTTGCCGACCTTGGCCTCGGTGGTGCGGTTGCCCCAGAACCGGTAGCCGCTGCGGTTGATGATGGTGGTCACCTCGAGCGCGTTGAGGTATGTCGTGTCGCTGCTCGGGCTCTGCAGGTCGAAGAACACGTCTGCGCTGATGCCCTGCGGGCCGTTGACCACGATGTTCGACAGCGTCTTGTGCCAGCCGATCTGCTGGTCGAGCTTGGCGCGCAGGCCCAGGGCGTAGGCGACGGCCGGCATGGGCTCTACGTCGTTGGTCTTGGTGTTCCACGCGAGGAAGTTGGGCCAGATGACCATCAGCTCGCGCTTGCCGAACTTGCCGCGGTAGGTGGTGGCTTCTTCCTTGGTGGTGGCGTAGGCCATGCCGTCTGCCTTGCGCGCAGCGATGTAGCCGAAGCCGCGCAGCTGCTCGGCCACGACCCCGATCTCGACTGCAACGGCTTCGGTGTCCAGACCGGGCGCGCCAATGATGCGCGGCTTGTAGCCGAGCTGGCCCTGTGCGGCCAGCAGCGCTTGCAGGCCGGTCTTCTGGCCGGTCGCCGTGGTCGTGCCGATGACGTTGCTGGTGGTCGCGGCGTCGTCGGCGCCGGGCTCGACGCTAACCACGATGGTGACGGCCTGCGCCTGCTGGCTGATGGCCTTCAATGCCTTCGCCAGCGTGCCGCTGGCGCCTGCCTTGCCGATGCTGCCGCCGGGGTTGGTGAGCAGCACCGGGGTGTTGAGTGGGAAGGCCGTGGGGTCGGCCTTCGGCGCGGTGGCCACGAGGCCGATGATGGCCGTGCTGACAACGCGGATGGTGGCGCCGCCTTCATCGACTTCGAAGACGCGTACGCCGTGGTGGTATTCGGTGGACATGGGGATTGCTCCTGTGGTGGATCAGTTGGAGGTGCGGCTACTGGGCCGCGGGCCGGTCATTGGTGGAGGACGCCTGCGCTTCGGCGGGCTCGGTTGGGGCCTGCGTCAAGGCCTGTGTCGAGGCCTGCGTGGAGGCTTCGGGCGCAGTTTCGAGCGGGGGAATGACGAGGCTCGGCAGCAGGCCGATGAGCGTCTTTTCCGAGGGCTCTTTCATGGCGCCGGCTTTCACCCGCTCGAGCAGCTCGTAGCAGGCGGCCCACACGAGGGAGCGCCACGCACGCAGTGCACGCCCTTCGTTCTGGAACTTGGGCACGGAGGGCTCGTCGGCGTAGGTGACTGCGGTCTTGATGTCGTCGTAGCCGAGGGACCGCGCCATTGCTTCCATGTATTCCTGCACATGGCCGCGAAGGATGGTGGCGCGTTCGTCGAACGTTGGCGTGCGCGGCGCGGGCGCGGTTTGCTGACTCGCCTCTGCCGGCTGCGCGGGCTGCGCCGCTGCTGGAATCGCTTCGAGCGACCACGTGCCGCGCACCATCCGCGCCTGCATGCCGGCGGGGATGCGCGGTGGCGCGGCCGTGGTGGCCATCGAGAGATTGAGCAGCGCATAGACGGGCTTGCCTGTGCGCTCTGTCTCGACGGGGTCGAGCGGGTGCAGGGATTCGCCGAGCAGCAGTCCGCTCTCGGGGTCGATCAGATAGATGGTCTTGGACATGGCGATTGCCTCGTGTTCAGTAGCTCACCCACGCGGGGAATGCCACGTTGCGGGGGCGGGCTTCGGTGCCTTCCGCGTTGATGGAGATGCCTGTGGCACTGGCGTTCAGCCAGATCCCGGTCTTGGAGCCGGCCACTCCGACGTTGTGCTGGTGCTGGCCCGCCGCGTCCGTCCCGTTGACCCATGCACCGCCGTCCCAGGGATCGTCCGACCCTGTCGAGTAGTTGCCGGAGTTGAAGTCGTTGGCCCGGTAGACGATCACGCGGTGGGTGTGCGCGCCCTGTGCGTCGGTCCACGCGCCGTGAGCGTGGGCAGGGTCATGAACGTAGTGGCTGTGGTTCGGGTCTGTCACGCCATGCGTGTGCGGCGCGTTGGCGGGCGTTTCAGCCGAGCGCAGCAACCGGTTGGCATTGACGCCGCGCCCGTTGTCCAGGCAGCGGATGAACTCGCCACGAAGCTCCACGAGTGAGAACGTGCCAGCGCCTGAAAGGCCGAGGCGTTCCACCAGGTCAGGGTAGTTGGCCTGGTTGTAGGACACATCTGCGCGCACCGGCAGGTAGCCCGGAATGCTCGACGGGTTGTCGTAGCTGTAGAGCACCATGGCCGGTTGATGCCACGGCGCGCGCACGTAGGCGGTGCCGTTCCACACCATCTGCCGGATATGCGGCGTCTGCACGGTGATGACGGGGCCGATGTTGATCGTCGGCACGGCGTTGAACGGTCCGCGCAGCGCGTAGGCGGGGTGCGGGTCGGCGTCGTTCCGGTGGGCGTGCCACTGTGCGGCCACCTCGGAACCGGTCGCATACAACGGGTGAGGATTCCTGTCGGAAAGGTGCGCGGCCAGGTCGGCATCGGTTGCGTACTGCGGATGCGGGTTCTGCTTGGCTTCGTGTGCGGCCATGGTGGCCCCGATCGCCGAGCCCAGTTCGGCGGCGGTATGGCCCCAGCGCGTCCACTTCGTGGCGTCGGTGCCGGGCGCGATGTTCAGGCTGTCGGCGACGCTCCTCCACGTGGCGCCCGAATGGCTGACGTAGGCGACGTTCGCGGGGTAGCTGATAGCCGGGTCCCAGGGAGTGACGTTGCGCACACGCT
>CAJYQC010000294.1 GCA_913776885.1 uncultured Variovorax sp. | reverse complement strand
TTCGTTTCCTTCGCGCCGGCCATGAAGGCGTTCATCAGCCGGTTGACCTCGGGAATCGGAAAACCGCCGACCATGCCGATGCGGTTGCTCTTGGTCATGCCGCCGGCCACCATGCCGCTGAGATAGGCGGGCTCCTGGATGTAGTTGTCGAACACGCTGAAGTTGGGCGCCTGCGGCTTGAGCGACGAGCCCATCAGGAAAGCCACCTTCGGGAAGTCCTTCGCCACCTTGCGCGCCGCGGCTTCCACGCCGAACACCTCGCCCAGGATCAGCTGGTTGCCGGCCGTGGCGTATTCGCGCATCACGCGCTCGTAGTCGGCATTGCTCACGTTCTCGGTGGCCTTGTACTCGATCTCCCCGCGCGCCTCGGCCGCCTTCAGCGCCTTGTGGATGCGACCCACCCATTGCTGCTCGAACGGCACGGTGTAGACCGCCGCCACCTTCAGCTTGGCCTGAGCGAGCGCAAGGCCCGGGGCGCCCACTGCAGCGAGCGCTGCAGCAACGGCGACGGAACGGATGATCAATTGACGACGTGCGGTCACGGTACTTCTCCTCGATTCGATTGGTGATGAAAGAACCAGCGCTGCAATCCTCGTGCCCGACGAGGGCACGGCCCCAAACCCGTTAGCGGCCCAATCCCGGGAACACCGAGGATCCGGCTCCGCCGGTCCTCAGGTGTTGCCCCCCAGTAGGGGGGTGGGCGAAGCGACACGAAGTGCGCGCAGCCTGGGGGGCGAGCCTACTTCGTGCCGAAGATCCGGTCGCCCGCGTCGCCCAGGCCCGGAAGGATGTAGCCGTGGCTGTTGAGCTCACGGTCGATCGCTGCGGTGTAGATGGCCACGTCCGGATGCGCCTTCTGCATCGTCGCGACGCCCTCGGGGCAGGTCAGCAGGCAGACGAACTTGATCGACTTCGGGTTCAGCTCCTTCAGCCGCTCCACCGCCGCGACGGCCGAGTTGCCGGTGGCCAGCATCGGGTCGACCACGATCACGTCGCGGTTCTCCATCTCGCCGGGCATCTTGAAGTAGTACTCGACGGCCGTCAGCGTCTTGGGGTCGCGGTACAGGCCGATGTGGCCCACGCGCGCGCCGGGCACTACGGTGAGCATGCCGTCCAGGATGCCGGTGCCGGCACGCAGGATGGACACCAGCACCAGCTTCTTGCCGTCGATGACCTTGGCCTGCATGGTCTCCAGCGGCGTCTCGACCTCGATGTCCTGCATCGGCATGTCGCGCGTGACCTCATAGGCCATCAGCATGCTGATTTCGTTGAGGAGACGGCGGAAGCTGTTGGTGGAGGCGTCCTTGCGGCGCATCAGCGTCAGCTTGTGCTGGATGAGGGGGTGGTCGAGGAGATGGACGTTGCTGCTCATTGGAGTTCTTTGTGGCGTTGCTGAAAGACGGGGAACACCCGAGTCTAAAAGACGGTGCCGTCGCTCTCGATCGAAAGCGGCGGGGCGCCGTCGCGCAGGCGCTGCGCCAGCGCGCGGCCCGCGGCCCAGGTGCCGCCTTCGAGCACGCAGGCCAGCGGCAGCTCCTCCTCGGTGCGGTCGAGCACCTTGCGCACGCGCGGCGCGATCTCGTCGAGCAGCGCCACCGTGAGCGCGCGCCATTCGACGATGAATTCGTCGCTCACCTTCCACTGGCGGGTGAGGAAGGCCGGGTCTTTCGGCACGATCACGCCACTGTCGATCAGCAGGCCGCCGTTGCGGTATTCGGGCAGGGCGGTGAGCGCGTCGAGCTGGCGCACCTTCACGCCGGCCCATTCGAAGGGTTCGAGCAGCGAATACGTGAGCCACTGCGAGAGCTTGTGGAAGGGCATCCAGCCGTTGGTGAGGCCGGGGCCGCGCACCGCGCTGTGGCGCCAGCAGTCGCCCAGCGCCAGCGCAGGGTCGCCCGAGCCGATGCCGCCGGGGCTGTCGCTGCCGTCGGCCGCGATGCTGTCGACCGCGTTGGCCGCAGGCCAGATGCGCGAGAGCGTCTCCAGCAGCAGCGTCAGGATCTGGTGCGCAGAGACCTCCGCCGTGGGCGGCGCCGCCGGGCCGTAGGGGCCGACCAGCGCGTCGAACAGCCCGCCGGGCCGGCCCTCGTCGCCGAAGGTCTCGGGCTGCTCGCTCATGGCCTCGCCGAGCCGGCGCAGCAGCGTGGCGCGGCCGGCAAGCCCGACCAGCGGATTGGCTTCGCTCACCTGGAAGGCGTCGCCGAGCCGGTCGGCGACCAGGCCGCGCAGGCCGGCGGCGTCGACCTGGCAGGGGCGGTCGGGGTTGGACGAGAAAAGCCCGCTGGTGAACGCATGGAAGCTCGCCACGCCCAGCCCCTCCGAGCGCGTCAAGCGCTGGCCTGTGGCCGATTCGGTGTAGTGCCAGCCGGGGCCTGCGCCGGCGTCGAGCAGCACGCTCACCAGCACCAGGTCGATCTGCGCTCGCGCCCGCTGGCGCGCATCGACCTTGCCGAGCAGCCTGTCGAGCTCCTCGATGCGGTTCACGCCGCCGGCCTCGAAGTGGCGCCAGCGGCTGTGGTACGGGATGGTGTCCCACGGGTAGCGCTCGCGCGTGACCTCAGCCACGGTGCGCGCCGCGTCTTCGAGCGCGTCGTCGCCGCCGATG
>CAJYQC010000293.1 GCA_913776885.1 uncultured Variovorax sp. | reverse complement strand
TGGCGGCCGGGGTGAGCGTGGGCGGCTTCGGCTGCGTGCTGGGCTCGCTGGCCAACCTGATCGCGCTGCGGCTGGCGAAGCTGCCGAACGGGCTGCGCGAGTTCCACCGCATCAGCATTCCGTTCCTAGTCGTCTGCGCAGCATCGGCGCTGCTGCTGCGGCTGGGGTGACAGCGGCGGTGCAGCGCCGGACAATCGCGTTCCCACCTCTCCGCTTCCTCCCATGCGAACGCCCGCCACACACACCCTGGCCTTGCGCGACTACGGCGACTCGCACGGCAGCCATGCGCACGACCATTTCCAGGTGCTGATCGGCCTGAGCGGCGTGCTCGAGATCGAGGTGGAAGGCCGAGGCGCCGGCATCGCCGCCGGCGAGGCGCAGGTAGTTGCCCCGGGCGACCGGCACGACTTCAGCGCCCAACGGCACGGCGCCGTGTGCCTGGTGCTCGACACCACGCAGCCCGCATGGGCCCGATGCGCCGAACGCGCACCGCCCGGCTCGCCGCAGCTGCATTCGTTGGCGCGGTACCTGGCGCAGTGCATGAAGCAGCCGCAGGCCTCGGCCCTGGCGCTGCAGCACGGCCCCGCGCTGCTGCTGGAGGCCTGGAGCCCGTCGCCATCCTCTTCCACAGCCACGTGCCGCCGCCGCATCGACTGGCCCCTGCTGGCCGACTGGGCCCGCGCCCGCTGGCATCAGCCGCTGGCCGTGGCCGACCTGGCGGAGGTCGCCTGCCTGAGCCCCAGCCAGTTCGCCCAGCGCTGCCGCGACGAGCAGGGAATGGGCGCGATGCAGTGGCTGCGCTCGCTGCGGCTGGCGCATGCGCGCGAGCTGCGGATGGGCGGCATGAGCGTGGCGGAAACTGCGCGGCGCACGGGGTATCGGTCGCCCTCCGCGCTGACGGCGGCACTGCGGCGCTGAGCCGGCATGTCTCCCTCCCCCGCTGGGGGAGGGTCGGGGTGGGGGCACGACGACGCCAATAGAAACACGGCGCTCGATCAACCGCCTGCCCCCATCCCAACCTTCCCCCAGCGGGGGAAGGAGCGACCCCAAGACCATCGTTTCGCGACGACGGACCGTCATTGCGCGACGACCGCATCGCGTAGCCTCGCCGTCCATGCCATCGACCGCCTACGCACTGATCGCCATCGCCCTGTGGACCACGCTCGCCTCGCTGGGCACCGCCCTGTCGCACCTGCCGCCCTTCCTGCTCACCGGGCTGGCGCTGATCATCGGCAGCGTGCCGAGCTGGCCGCTGGTGCTGCGCGACCGCGGCGCCTGGAAGGTGCCGCCGCGCACGCTGGCGCTGGGCATCTACGGGCTCTTCGGCTACCACTTCCTGCTGTTCATCGCGCTGCGCTACGCGCCGCCGGTGGAGGCCAACCTGGTCAACTACCTCTGGCCGCTGCTGATGGTGGTGCTGGCGCCGGTGCTGCTGACGGGCGTGTCGCTGCGGCCGCTGCACCTGGTGGCGGGGCTGCTGGGTTTCGGCGGCGCGGCAGCGGCGATCCTGGGTGCAGGCGGGGGCGGCGGCACTTCCGCCGCGGGGTACTGGGGCTTCGCGCCGGCGCTGGCCTCGGCCTTCGTCTGGGCGAGCTATTCGCTGTGGACGAAGCGCGTGCCGGCCTTCCCGACCTCGGCGATCGGCCTGTTCGGACTGGTCTCGGGGGTGCTCGCGCTGGCCTGCCATGCGGTGCTGGAGCCCTCGGTGGCGTTGTCGACCCGCGACTGGGCGCTGCTCGCGCTGTGCGGCCTCGGCCCGCTGGGCGCGGCCTTCTTCGTGTGGGACATGGCGCTCAAGCGCGGCGACGCGCGGCAGATCGGCATCCTGAGCTACATCACGCCGCTGGGCTCGACGGCGCTCCTGCTGCTCGTGACGGGCCGTCCGCTGACCTGGACCATCGCGCTGGCGGCCTGGCTGATCATCTCGGCGGCCATCATGGGCACGCGCGCACGCTGATCGCGGCGATGCGGACACGCTGAATCAGGCTGTATCCGACGGCGCGCCTTCATCTTTTCTGGCTAGAGTGGAGGTTCAGGAAAAAGGAGCCAACCCACATGGACGACAAGAACAGGGATTTCGAGATCACGCCAAAACTGGTGTTCGACCTGAACCTGGCGCTGTACCTCGACCTGGTGGCCGCGCTGGAGGGTGCGGGCGCCGTCACCTACCGCCAGATGGCGGCCCGGGTGCTGAACATCAGCATGGATGCACGCAGCGACGGCGAGACCGGCCTGTCGACAGTGCTGGAGGGCATCGCCCGAGGCTTCGCCGGCCACGGCGACGGCCTGTCGATCGAGCTGCTGAAGGCCGCGCGCGGCCTGCGCGAGGACGACGCCCTGGGCGACATCCCGATGCGGCCCGATCTGGGCTGAGCCATTGCCGGCGTGGACAGGGCCGCCATGACGGCCCGGTCCGCAGCGTCCGGAATCAGTCCTCGGCCACCTGCAGCACCAGCTTGCCGAAGTTCTCGCCCGCAAAGAGCTTGTTGAGCGACTCGGGGAAGGTGTCCAGCCCCTTCACCACGTCTTCCTTGCTCTTCATGCGGCCGTCCTTCAGGTAGCCGGCCATCTCCGCGATGGCGATGTGGTACCGGTCGGCGTAGTCGAACACCACGATGCCTTCCATGCGCGCGCGGTTCACCAGCAGGCTCAGGTAGTTCCTCGGGCCCGCCGAGGGCATGCTGTTGGCGTTGTTGTACTGGCTGATGGCGCCGCAGATGATGATGCGGGCCTTACGCGCGAGCCGCGCCAGCACCATGTCGAGGATCTCGCCGCCGACGTTGTCGAAGTAGATGTCCACGCCTTTCGGGCAGTGCGTCTTCAGGCCCTCGCGCACCGCGGCGGCGCCGGCCTTGTAGTCGATGCAGGCGTCGAAGCCCAGCTCCTTGACCACCCAGTCGCACTTGGCCTGGCCGCCGGCGATGCCGACCACGCGGCAGCCCTTGATCTTGGCCAGCTGGCCCACGGTCTGGCCGACCGCGCCGGCCGCGCCCGAAACCACCACCGTCTCGCCCGGCTTGGGCATGCCCACGTCCATCAGGCCGAAGTAGCCGGTCATGCCGGGCATGCCCAGCACGTTGAGCCACTGGGTGATGGTGCCCACGCCCAGGTCGATCTTCACCAGGCCGTTGCGCTTGACCTGGTCTGCGGGAATGAGCATGTATTCCTGCACGCCCAGCGTGCCGTAGACGGTGTCGCCTACCGCGAACTGCGGGTTCTTCGAGGCGATGACGCGGCCGACGCCGCCGGCGCGCATCACTTCGTCGATGGCCACGGGCGGGATGTAGCTCTTGGCGTCGTTGAGCCAGCCGCGCATGGCGGGGTCCAGCGACAGTGACAGCGTCTTGACGAGCACGCCGCCTTCGGCCGGTTCGCCGACGGGCTCGGTGGTGAACTTCCAGTTTTCGCGCGTGGCCGCGCCCTCGGGGCGCTTGGCGAGGCGGACCTGGTGGTTGGTGAGTGGGGTGCTCATGGCGTCTGTCTCCTTGACCTTGAATGAGGGGCGCTGGCGCGCAGGCGCATCGTAGCGGCGCCCCCGGAGCGGGCAGGTAGCGCACGCGACAGCGGCGCACCCGGCGCCGCGCCCCCTTCCGGGTTCAGGCCAGCCTGACGACGATCTGCAGCCCCGGCTGCGCATTGCGCACCGTGAGCGTGCCGCCGTGCGCCTCGGCGATGAGCCGGCACAGGTACATGCCCAGGCCCACGCCGCCGGTGGCACGCGCCCGGGCGCCGTCGGTGCGGTAGAAGGGCTCGGTCAGGCGCTCGAGCTGCGCCTCGTCCACGCCCGTGCCGTGGTCGCGCACCTCGATCTCGGCGCCCTGGCTGCTGCCATCGAGCACGGCGCGCAGCGACACGCAGGGCGGACGCGGCGCATCGGCGCTGTAGCGCAGCGCGTTGTCCAGCAGGTTTCGCACCAGCAGGCGGATGCGCATGCGGTCCGCCGCGTGCGGCGGCAGGCCCTCGGCCAGGTCGAGGTGCACGTGCCCCGCGCCGGGCATCTCGGCGACGATCTCGCGGATCAGCGCGGCCAGGTCGACCGGCTCGCGCTGCAGCGCCACGTGCGGGCTTGCGAGGCGCTCGCTTTCGAGCAGGTCGCTGATGAGGTCGCGCATCTCGTTGAGATCGCGCAGCAGCGCGTCGCGCTCGGCCTGCCCCTCGGGCGTGGCCGGCAGCAGTTCGGCGTTGAGGCGGGCGCGCGTGAGCGGCGAGCGCAGCTCGTGGCTCAGCGCCAGCAGCAGCCCGCGCTTGGCGTCGAGCATGGCCTGGATGTCCTCCGCCATGGTGTTGATGCGCTCGGCCAGGTCACCCAGGTCGTCGTTGCGGCGCACCGGGATGGGCTGCGTGAACTCGCCCCGGCCGAAGCGCTGCGCGCCTTCGCGGATGTCGATCAGCGGGCGCAGCAGCCGGCTGACGTAGGCGTACGCCAGCAGCACGCACGACAGCAGCAGGCCGAGCGTGGCCCAGCCGATGATGCGCGGCGCCAGCTGCCAGAGCTTGGGCGACCAGCCGAAGATCACGCGGTGGCCGTCGGCGGTCGGGCGGATGAACCACTTGTCGCCGCCGAAGACGTCCTCGCGGTCGTGCATCCACCCGCCGGGGCCGTTCGCGCCGCCGGGGTTGGAATCCCAGTTGACCTTGGGGCCGACGATGCGGATGGTGATCGGCAGCCGCGCCACCAGCGCCTGCGCGCGCGCCACGTCGGGCGGCGTGCCGATCTCGGCGACCAGGCGGTCGGCGTAGTCGGTCAGCATCGGCTTGGCGGCTTCGGCCCAGCCGGTGGAGAAAGACTTCTTCATGCCGCCCATGAAGACCGCCGCCATCACCAGCGCGAGCAGCACGAACATCAGCACCAGCCGCACGCGCAGCGAACGGCGCCAGCGGCGCTTGCCATGCACCTTCTCGTTCCAGCGCGCGTGCCACTTGGCGTGCCAGTCGCTGCGCGTCATCTCGTCGCGGCATTCCTCGCCGCCCCACCGCATCCTGCGGGACGCCCTGCTTCGGCCGAGATTCATGCCGCCTCGCTGCGGGCCACCGCCAGCGCATAGCCCGCGTTGCGCAGCGTCTTGATGCAGTCCAGCGGCTCCAGCTTCTTGCGCAGCCGGCTCACCACGATGTCGACCGCGCGCGTGTAGAGCTCGGCCTCGTGGCCGCGCAGGCGGTTGAGGATGTCGTCGCGGCTGAACACCTTGCCCGGTTCGGCCGCCAGCAGCGCAAGCAGCTCGAACTCGGTGCCGGTGAGCTCCACGCGTTCGCCATGGCGCAGCTCCTGGCGCCGGTCGAGGTCGATCGACAGGCCGTCGAACACGCGGTATTGCGTGCCGTTGGAAATGGCCTGCGGCGTGCTGCGCTGGCGCCGCAGGATGGTCTGCACGCGCGCCACCAGTTCGCGCGGCTCGAAGGGCTTGGGCACGTAGTCGTCGGCGCCGAGTTCGAGGCCGACCACGCGGTCCATCACTTCGCCGCGGGCGGTGAGCATCACGATGGGAATGTCGCTTTCCTTGCGGATCTCGCGGCACAGCGCGAAGCCGTCCATCTCGGGCAGCATCACGTCGAGGATGGCCGCGTCGTAGGTGCCCGCGCGCAGCCTGGCCAGCCCCTCGCTCGGGCGCACCGCGCTCTCGAGCGTGCAGCCGAAGCGTGCGAAG
>CAJYQC010000292.1 GCA_913776885.1 uncultured Variovorax sp. | reverse complement strand
GCCGGATCGGGCACGACCACCGTGTCTTCACGCAGGTGCTCGGTGGTCTCGCCGGCGTTCTCGAGGATGCCGCGCTTGAGCGCTTCGAGCTTCAGGCGGAAGAACGCCATCTGCTTTTCGTTCATGTATTCGTCGTCCGGCATCGCGATGACTTCGGCATCGGTCAGTTCGGCGGGCGACTTGGTCTTCCAGTTGTTGGCCAGTTTCGGATCTTTCTTGATGGCGAGGGGCGGCGGAGGCACCAGCGCGTTGGAATGAGTCGGGGAGAACGTGGACTTGGCGGCCGTCGACGCCACCGATTGCGGCATCGAGGGGACGGTCAGTTGCGACAGCCGGGACACGCGGCCGCCGCGCGCGGCGGGAGCTGGCGTGGCGGTTTGGGCGGGCGCAGAGGGTGTCGCCGGAGCGGAAGTGGAGGCGGCAGCCGTTTTTTTCATGGGGATCGAGGGAACAGAGGAAACAGCCGCAGGACGGCCGACGGGTTTGGATGACGATGCGCCCGCCTCCGCGCTCTTGGTGGCGGCAGTTGCAGGCTTGGCGGACTTCTTTGTCGCAGCGGTCGCGGCCTTGGCCGGTGGCGCTGCGGGCTTCTTGGACGGGGCGCCGTTCTCGCTCTGTTCCCTGGTCGCGGAACCGGAAGACTTCGCGGCCGCAGGTACAGCCTGCTTCGCAGCCGGCGCCTTCTTGGCGGCGGGCTTGGTTGCTGGCGTGGCCTTGGCGGCGGGTTTCTTCACGGTGACTGGCTCCTTGGACGAACTGGAACGCGCTTTCACTGGCTGCCTCCTCCCATGGGCGCCCTTGCGGCATCCGGCCGCTCAGGCCCCCGTTGTCGGGGTGCCCGCCTTGTGGCGAACCCCGGGGTTATACCCCCGAAAGCCCGCCAGAAACGCCCGGCGCCCCGTGCCGGAAGTCACATCTTGTCCCTGGGATCAGGACGTGGCTTGCGAAACAGGCGCGCGATTGTATAGAGAACTCGTAGGCGCGGGACATAGTTCGGCGTGCCGTCCGACTCCGTTAGCATCGCCCGGCGCCGCCGGAGGGGGCGGCGCGCGGCTCCGGCGCCTTGTCCACATGGTGCCGGGGGCCTATCCGATCATTCCGATCGATCGCAAGACACACAAGAAAGCAAGAGCCTTGAAGAAGAAAGCAGTTTTGGGAGTCCTGGCCGCAGCCATCGCCGTCGCCTACGGCGGCAGCACCTGGTGGGCCGGTTCGCAGATCAAGTCCCGCTACGACACCGCCCTGGACGAGTTGCCGAAGCAGACCGCCCTGGTCCGCGTCACCGAGCGCAAGTACGAGCGCGGCTTCCTGGGCGCGGTCAGCACCGTCACGCTCGAGATCGGCTGCGCGGCCGATGCCGCGGCCAGCGCAGGCCAGCCCGCCGGCAAGCCCGAAGCAGGCCAGGAGGAAGACGAGCAAGCCCAGACCGACGAGGACGGCGACTCCGCCATCAAGCCTGCGAAGCAGCTGCGCCTGACCATCCGCGACACCATCCACCACGGCCCGCTGGCCGGCGGCACGCTGGCGGCCGCCACCATCGACAGCGAGCTGGTGCTCGACGAGAAGGCCCAGGCCGAGGCGAAGAAGCTGTTCGGCGAGGCCAGGCCCCTGTCGGCGCGCACCAGGGTCGGCTTCGACGGCGCCTTCACCACCGACCTGACGGTAGCGCCCGCCAAGCTGGCCGAGGAAGGCAAGGGCAGCCTCGACTGGCAGGGCGCGCAGGCGCGCGTTGAAGTGAACGCCGCGCGCACGCACGCCCGCTACGACCTGAGCATGCCCGGCCTCGACTTCAGCGACGCGAAGAGCGGCGTGACCATGAAGATGGGCAAGCTCGCGGCCAGGGCCGACATGGACAGCAGCGCCGGCTGGTTCCTGGCCACCGGCAAGACCGATGGCAGGCTCGAAAGCCTCGAATTCGCCGTGCGCAAGAAGCCAGCCGAAGACGGCGCCGAGCCGTCCAAGCCGCTGCCCGGCGTCGTGCTCCAGGGCATCGACCTGGTGGGCGAGGCGAGCATGAAGGACGGCCTCTACGCCTCCACCGGCACCCTCAAAGGCACCGGCAAGATCGGCAACACGAAGATCGACAAGTTCGAGCTGACCAGCGGCGCCCGCCGCATCCAGGCCGCCGGCTACAGGAAGCTGGCCGATGCCTGGATGCAGTCCAGCGCCGCCAACAGCTGCGGCAAGGGCGGCAGCAAGGCTGCGCAGGCGGCGATGCAGGCACTGGCCGACCAGCTGGCTCCTGATCTCAAGGCCATGGCCAAGTACGGCCCAGAGGCCGGCATCGACAAGCTCGTGGTCGAGATCGACGGCAAGCGCGCCGAACTCGGCTACTCCGTCGGCATGGCCGGCGTGACCGACGAAGACCTGCAGCTGCCCGGCACGGCGCTGATGATGAAGCGCGGCGTGCTCAAGGCCCACGCGCGGCTGCCCATGAAGTGGCTCGAGAAGCTGGCCGAGACCGGCGCAGAGACCGGCCAGACGCCCCCGCCCGAAATGGTGGCCGGCCTGGTCGAACAGGGCGAGCAAAGCGGCTTCGTGAAGCGCGACGGCGACGACGTCACCGCCCAGGTGGAGTTCAGCGAAGGCGCCCTGAAGGTCAACGGCAAGCCGCTGGGCGCAGCGGGCAAGTAAGGTGTGTCTCCCTCCCCCGCTGGGGGAGGGCGGGGTGGGGGCACGACGGCCTACCAAAGAGCGCGGCGCACGATCTAAGGCCTGCCCCATCCCAACCTTCCCCCAGCGGGGGAAGGAGCAAGTCAGGGCCTCAGACCAGGCATTGCTCCAGGCCCTGCTCCAGGATCTCGCGCGGCAGCTCGATGCCGATGAACACCATGCGGCTCTGGCGCGCCTCGTCCTTGCCCCATTCCGGGCCCAGGTCGCTGCCCATGAGCTGGTGCACGCCCTGGAAGATCACCTTGCGCTCGGTGCCCTTCATGTTCAGCACGCCCTTGTAGCGCAGCATGCGCGGGCCGTAGATGTTGACGATCGCGCCCAGGAAGTCTTCCAGCTTGGCCGGATCGAACGGACGGTCCGCCTTGTAGACGAAGCTCTTGACGTCGTCGTCCACGTGGTGATGGTGGCCATGGCCGTCGTGCTTGTGCGAGGGGTGGTCGCAGTGCTCGCCATGCTCGTGGTCATGGTGGTGATGGTCGTGGTCGTCTTCCTTCAGGAAGTCGGGGTCGATGTCGAGCTTGGCGTTCAGGTTGAAGCCGCGCAGGTCCAGCACCTCGGAGACCGGCACTTCGCCGAAATGCA
>CAJYQC010000291.1 GCA_913776885.1 uncultured Variovorax sp. | reverse complement strand
TGGCGGCCGGGGTGAGCGTGGGCGGCTTCGGCTGCGTGCTGGGCTCGCTGGCCAACCTGATCGCGCTGCGGCTGGCGAAGCTGCCGAACGGGCTGCGCGAGTTCCACCGCATCAGCATTCCGTTCCTGGTCGTCTGCGCAGCATCGGCGCTGCTGCTGCGGCTGGGGTGATTTTCTCGTCCTCACTCTCACATCAACAAAGGAAACAACATGCCTCATCACAACCCCCACGAAACCACCGACGTCTGGTCTGTAGAAGGCCGCTTCGCGCACTACCTCTACAGCCCCAAGGGCAGCATCGAGGGAATGCTGATCGACACCGACGGCATCCCCACGCAGTTCGTCTTCGAGCGCCATGAGGGCCTGCCGGCGCAGCTCGCGGAGCTTCGCGCCGGGCAGGCGGTGGTCGTCGAGGGCATCGAATCGCCGCCGTCCCCGAAGGGCGAGGCCGCGCACACGGTGTACCGCTTCGAGCGGCTCGCCGCCATCGATGGCAAGCCGCTGCCCGAAGCGCAACCGGAAGGCAGCGTCCATGGGCGCGTGGCGCGCATCCACTATGCACGCCACGGCGAAGCCAACGGCGTCGTGCTCGAAAGCGGCGACTTCGTCCACACGCGGCCCCAGGGCTTCGTGCAGCTGGACCTCGAGGTCGGCGACATGGTGCAGGCAGAAGGCCGGATCCGGCCGCTCGCCATGGGCGAGGGCCGCGTGGTAGAAGCCGTGCGGGTCAACGACATCGAACTGGAGTGAGCGCGCATCGGCCGTACGCGGCCGATGCGCATGACCGATGCGTCGTCCCTGTTCGAGCCCCCGGCGCGGGCGCTCGACTCAGCGAGCGTCGCGGCGCAGGAACATGTGCGTGGCGCGTTCGCCCGCGACCTGCCTGTCGCAGCGGTAGCCCAGCGCCGGCAGGTCGAGCCCCTCGAACAGCGACTCGCCCTTGCCCAGCAGCACCGGCCGCACGGCCAGGTGCAGCTCGTCGATGAGGCCCGCTTTCAGGTACTCGCGCACCGTCGCCACGCCGCCGCCCACGCGCACGTCGCGCTCGCCCGCTGCGGCGCGCGCCTGTGACAGCGCGTCGTGGATGCCGCCGGTGACGAAGTGGAAGGTGGTGCCGCCCTTCATGGCCAGCGGTGCGCGGGCATGGTGGGTCAGCACGAAGACCGGCACGTGGTAAGGCGGCTCATCACCCCACCAGCCTTGCCAGCTTTCGTCGGGCCAGGGGCCGCGCACCGGCCCGAACATGTTGCGCCCGAGGATCCAGGCGCCCATCTCGGCGAAGCCCTCTTCGGCGATCTGGTTGTCTACGCCGGTCTCGCCGTTGGCGTTGCCCGTCTTCTGCATCTGCTGCCAGACGCGCGTGGGGAAGAACCAGTCCATCAGTTCCGGCCCGCGGATGCCCAGCGGGTTCTGCAGGCTCTGCTGCGGACCGGCGGCGAAGCCGTCGAGCGAAACACCGAAACTGCGTACGAGCAATCGGGTCATGCGTGCGTCTCCTTTGGAAAGGAAGCGGCAGTCTATACGCGGAGACGGCAGCGGCCGTGCTGCGCCCGCAGCGCAGGCAGGGCCGGCGCGTCGTGGTTCCGAACGAGGGTCTACCGCCTCAAACCGTCACCTTGGCGCCCGCAGAGCGCTCCGACCTGCTCGACGCCATGCCCTGCATCGCATGCCCTGCGCGGATGGCCGATGCCGCCGCAGGCCCGCCGGCGCCGTGACATTTGGGAACGTTCTTCACTTTCGCGATGTGCGCTGTATCGCCGCGTCAGCCGTTGGAAGGGGCACAGGGGCGATGTCTGCCCCAAGGAGTCCAAGAATGACGTTCTCGCGTACCGCCCTCAAGCTCGCAGCCGCAGGCCTCGTTGCCGCCGGTGCCCTTTTCGCTGGCGCTTCGGCCAATGCCGCCACCAGCTGGTCCATCGGCATCAACGTTCCCGGCGTGGTCGTGAGCGAGCCGGCACCGGTCTACTACGAGCCGGCACCCGTCTATACCCACCCGGCACCGACCTACTACCAGGCCCCGCGCCCGGTGTACTCCGTGCCCGCCCCCACCTACTACGACCCGGCTTCGCGCTGGGAGGAACGCCGCGCCGAGCGCTGGGAAGAGCGCCGTGCCGAGCGCCGCGAATGGCGCCGCCGCGAGTGGGAGCGCGAGCAGTACCGCCGCTACTACGAGGGCCGCGACTGAAACCGGCCGCCTCGGGCGCAGTGATGCGGCCTCGGCACCTGCGCCTCAGCCCTGCGCGGGCAGCGGCTTCGTGAGGGCTGCAGGCGCGACCTGTCTGCCGACCAGCCCGCCCACCGCCAGCAGCGCGAGCACGTAGGGCAAGGCGATCAGCAGGGCGCTGGGCACCTCGATGCCCATCGCCGGAAGCTGGAACTGCAGCGCAGTGGCGGCTCCGAAGAGGCAGCAGGCCATCACGGTCCGGCCGAGGCGCCAGTTGCCGAAGATCACCGCCGCGATCGCCAGGTAGCCGGCGCCTCCGGTCATGCCTTCGGTGAAGGTGTGGATGTCGCCGATCGACAGGAAGCAGCCTGCCAGGGCGGACATGAAGCCGGTGAACAGCACCGCGCCGTAGCGGATGCGGCTCACCTTCAGCCCCGAATGGCTGGCTGCCTGCGGCGACGTGCCCGCGGCATGGATCGCCAGGCCGAGCGCGGTGGCGCGCATCACCCAGCCCACGAGCACGATCAGCACGATGGCGGCATAGAGCAGCCATGCCTGCCGGAACACCTGCTCGCCCAGGTGCGGGATCTGCGACAGCCCGGGCGGCGCCCACTTGTCCAGGCCCGGGATCTCCGCGCGCGACCGGCTGCCGAAGATCGCCCGGTAACCCAGGGTGGTCGCGCCGAGCACCAGGATGTTGATGCCGATGCCGGTGACGATCTGGTTGGCACGCAGCGTGATGCTCAGGAAGGCCTGCAGCCACGCGAGCGGCAGCACGCACAGCACGCCGCAGAGCAGGCCCAGCAACGGCGAGCCGGTGGCCCAGGAGGCCGTGGCGCCTGCGAAGGCGCCGGCCAGCATGAGGCCCTCCACGCTCATGTTGAGCACGCCGGCCCGTTCGCTCACGAGCTCGCCGGTGGCGGCGAGCAGCAGCGGCGCGGCGAGCCGGATGCTCGAGCCGACGAAGACGGCGGCCAGTTCGGGATCGATCATTTGCGTCGCGCCTCCATGCGCTGGATGCCGATGGCTGCCCCGGCGAGCGTCACGATGATGAGGCCCTGGATCACCACGACCAGGGCGGTGGGCACCTGCGCCACCATTTC
>CAJYQC010000290.1 GCA_913776885.1 uncultured Variovorax sp. | reverse complement strand
CCTCGAAAGCCTGGTGGTGGAGCGCGCGATCAGCACCAACACCGCGGCGGCGGGCGGCAACGCGAGCCTGATGACGATCGGCTGAGCACGCCTGCCCAGGCTGCTATTTGTCTAACGCGGGATCGATGGGCACGCGGTAGCCGTTGACGAGCCGGTTGGTCTCGTTGGCCATGCCGACCACGGCCATGAGCTCGGCGAACATCGCGGGCGTCATGCCGGCCTTCTCGGCGCCGGCGTGGTGGCTCGCGGTGCAGTAACCGCAGCCGTTGGTCACGCTCACGGCGAGGTAGACCATCTCCTTGACCACCGGGTCGAGCGCGCCGGGCGCCATCACTTCCTTCAGGCTGCTCCAGGTGCGCCTGAGGCTGGCGGGATCGTTGGCGAGGTACTTCCAGAAATTGTTGACGTCGGGCACGTTGCGCGTGGTCTTGATGTCGTCGAAGACCGCGCGCACTTCGGGCGAAGCGGCCGCGTACTCGATGGGCTGGGGTTTCATGCGAGGCTCCTGGTGGTGTTGAAGGCCGGCAGACGGTACCAGCCTTCGCAGCACAGCTCGCGCACGGCGGCCGGCCGCAGCCGGCCGCCGTGTTCAGCGGATCACTTCAGGTCGAAGCGATCGAGGTCCATCACCTTGGCCCAGGCGGCCACGAAGTCGCGCACGAACACCTGCTGCGCGTCGCCGGCGCCGTAGACCTCGGCGATCGCGCGCAGCTGCGAGTTCGAGCCGAACACCAGGTCGGCGGTGGTGGCGGTCCACTTCACCTCGCCGCTGGTGCGGTCGCGCCCTTCGAGCACGTCGACGTCGGCGGCCGGCTTCTTCCAGCCGGTGCGCATGTCGAGCAGGTTCACGAAGAAGTCGTTGCTCAGCGTCCCGGGCCGCCTGGTGAAGACACCGTGGGGCGATTGGCCGTAGTTGGCGCCCAGCACGCGCAGGCCGCCGACGAGCACCGTCATCTCGGGCGCGCTCAGGCGCAGCAGCTGCGCCTTGTCGATCAGCAGGTCGGCGGTGGCCGCGGGGTTGCTGCCCTTGCGCAGGTAGTTGCGGAACCCGTCGGCCAGCGGCTCCAGCACGGCGAAGGATTCGACGTCGGTCTGTTCCTGCGATGCGTCCATGCGCCCCGGCGAGAAGGGCACGGTCACGTCCTGGCCGGCCTTCTTCGCGGCCGCCTCGACGCCCGCGTTGCCCGCCAGCACGATCAGGTCGGCCAGCGAGATCTTCTTGCCGCCGGACTGCGCCGCGTTGAATTCCTTCTGGATGCCTTCGAGCACCGCGAGCACCTTCGACAGCTCTGCCGGCTGGTTGACTTCCCAGTCCTTCTGCGGCGCGAGGCGGATGCGCGCACCGTTGGCGCCGCCGCGCTTGTCGCTGCCGCGGAAGGTGGATGCCGAGGCCCAGGCGGTGCGCACCAGCTCGCCGATGGTCAGGCCCGAGGCCAGCACCTTGGCCTTGAGCGCGGCGGTGTCCTTGTCGTCGACCAGCGGATGGTCGACGGCTGGGATCGGGTCCTGCCAGATCAGCTCTTCCTTCGGCACCAGCTTGCCGAGGTAGCGGGCGCGCGGACCCATGTCGCGGTGCGTGAGCTTGAACCAGGCGCGCGCGAAGGCGTCGGCGAACTCCTGCGGATTGGCCATGTAGCGGCGCGAGATCTTCTCGTAGGCCGGGTCCACGCGCATGGCCATGTCGGCCGTGGTCATCATCGGGGCGTGGCGGCGCGACGGGTCGTGCGCGTCGGGCACGGTGTTCGCGCCAGTGTCGCCCTTGGGCTTCCACTGGTGCGCGCCGGCCGGGCTCTTGGTGAGCTCCCATTCGTAGCCGAAGAGCGTCTCGAAATAGCTGTTGTCCCACTTGGTGGGCGTCGGCGTCCAGGCGCCCTCGATGCCGCTGGTGGTGGTGTGCACGCCCAGGCCGCTCTCGAAGCCGTTGCGCCAGCCCAGGCCCATCTCCTCGATGCCGGCGCCCTCGGGCTCGACGCCCACCTTGGACGGATCGCCCGCGCCGTGCGCCTTGCCGAAGGTGTGGCCGCCGGCGGTGAGCGCCACGGTTTCCTCGTCATTCATCGCCATGCGCGCGAAGGTCTCGCGGATGTCGCGCGCCGACTTCAGCGGATCGGGGTTGCCGTTGGGGCCCTCGGGGTTCACGTAGATCAGGCCCATCTGCACGGCCGCCAGCGGATTGGCGAGTTCGCGGTCGCCGCTGTAGCGCTCGTCGCCCAGCCACTTGGTCTCGGCACCCCAATTGACGTCGTCCTCCGGCTCCCAGATGTCGGGGCGGCCGCCGGCGAAGCCGAAGGTCTTGAAGCCCATGGACTCCAGCGCGACGTTGCCGGCGAGGACGATGAGGTCGGCCCAGGACAGCTTGCGGCCGTACTTCTTCTTGATCGGCCACAGCAGGCGGCGGGCCTTGTCGAGGTTGCCGTTGTCGGGCCAGCTGTTACGCGGCGCGAAGCGCTGAGCGCCCGCACCGCCGCCGCCGCGCCCGTCGAAGGTGCGGTTCGTGCCGGCCGAGTGCCAGGCCATGCGGATGAACAGCGGCCCGTAGTGGCCGTAGTCGGCGGGCCACCAATCCTGCGAATCGGTCATCAGCGCGTGCAGGTCCTTGACCACGGCGTCGAGGTCGAGGGTCGCGAATTCCTTGGCGTAGTCGAAGTCCGCACCCATCGGGTTGGACTTGGCGGAGTGCTGGTTCAGCAGCTTCAGGTTGAGCTGGTTGGGCCACCAGTCGGTATTTGCCGCAGCGCGGCGTGCGGTGCCGGTGGTTGCATGGCCCGGGAAGGGGCATTTGGCTTCATCGGACAAGGGGTTCTCCTTTGGTTGTCGGGTGCTCGGGGGAGCGAGCCCAGTCTAGGTAGGCCCAGCCCATCCATCAACCAAATTGGGTTCATTGGGTGAATAGCGAAGAACTATTCAGCCCGCCCATACGCCTCGAGACCCTTACAAGCCATACCCACAGCCGGCCCGCTCACTGCGCCTCTATGCCGGCGAGCCGTATCCAGTCCGCCCATCGGGTGATGTCCTGGCGGACGAAGCGCTCGAATTCCGCCCCCACCACCGCGCGCGGCGTGAGTCCACGTTCTTCCATCGACTGGCGGAACGCCGGGTTGTCCACCGCACCGGCGACCATGCGGCTCATCTGCTCGACCACTGCCGCCGGCGTGCCGGCCGGTGCCGTCAGGCCGAACCAGCCCAGCACCTCGTAGCCCGGCAGGCTGGCAGCCACCGGTGGCACCCCGGGCAGGTTGGGCAGCGGCCGCGGGCCGGTCACGGCCAGCGCACGCAGCCGGGTGTTCTGCAGGGCGGGCGCGGCCGAGAGCGTGTCGATGAAGACGAAGTCGAGCTGCCCGGCGATGAGGTCGGTCAGCACCTGGGTGATGGCCTTGTAGGAAGCCCCCACGAAGTCGAGCTTGCCCATGGAGCGGAACAGTTCGGCCGGCACGCGTGACGAGGAGCTGTAGTAGCCGTAGTTGAGCTTGCCCGGATGGGCGCGCGCGTATTCGATGAACTCGGCCGTGGTCCTGTAGGGCGCATCGGCCCGCCCGACCAGGACCGAGGCAAAGGTGCCGAAGCTGCCGATGAGCGCGAAGTCCTTGATGGGGTCGTACCGCAGGTTGCGGTAGAGGCTCACGTTGGCCGCATGCGTGGAATTGGTCGAGATGAGAAAGGTGTAGCCATCGGCCGGCGCGGCCTTGACGAACTGGGTTCCCAGCACGCCGCCGGCACCGGGCTTGTCGTCCACCACCACCCTGGCCCCCGGCAGCGAGGCAGTCAGGAACTGGCCGAAGGCCCGGCCCACGAAGTCCGCGGCGCCACCCGCGGCCGAGGGCACGACGATGTCGATCGGCTTGGTCGGCCACGCGGCCGATGGCTGGGCGCGCAGTGCCCAGGGCATGGCCAGGAGGCCTGCGGCCACGGCGCGGCGGGTGGGATGGGTCGGAACTCCCCATCACGCAGGTCCGCCACCTGCTGCTGGTCGTGGACGGCGGCAGCTTCCAGGCTGCGGCGGACAAGGCATTCCGCTCGCAGTCGGCCATCACCAAGTCCATCCAGGCCCTGGAGGAACGCCTTGGCGCGGAGCTGCTGGAGCCCGGCCGGCGCACCGTGCCCACGCCTTTCGGGCAGGCCTGCCTGCCCCATCTGCGGGAGCTGCTGGCCCACCATGACCGCACGGCGACCACCCTGCAGGCGCTGGTCCGCAAGGACGCGGGTTCGCTGAACCTGGCCGCCATCACCGCGGTGGCGGGCAACTGGCTGCCGGCGGTGGTGCGCGACTTCATGGCCGACTTCCCCGGCGTGCGGGTGCACCTGCTGGACGACAACTCGCAGAACGTGGAGCGCATGGTGCTCAACCACGAGATCGACTTCGGCCTGGCCAGCCAGCTCGCCACCAGCGACGAACTGATCTACGAGCCCCTGCTGGAAGACGCCTTCGGCGTGATCTGCAGCCGCGGACATGCGCTGGCCGCGCGAAGCTCCCTTGCGTGGGAGGAACTGGCCGGCCTGCCGCTGATCGGCACCACCGCGCACCGTCAGCTCGAAGGCCTGCCCGAGCACCGCTGGCTGGAGCAGCCCTTCATCCAGGTGAGCTCCATGCTGTCGCTGCTCTCGCTGGTGCGCGAGGGTGTGGGGGTGTCGGTCATGGGCCGACTGGCCATACCCGCCATGGCGGCCGAGGGGATCGCCTTCGTGCCGCTGACCGGGCCGCTGCGCACTCGCACGGTGGGCATCGTGCGGCTGGCCCGGCAGTCGCCCAGCCCGGCCGCGCAGGAGATGCTGACCCGGTTGCGCGCGCGGGCAAGGGCCCTGCGCGATGCAGCCTGACTGCGCCTGGGACCGCGTCGGGGCGTTCCGGGCGCCCGCGGGACTGGTGCATCCGCGGGCTAGGCCGGCTTGCCGTCTGCTTCCAGGTCCTTGTCCAACAGGCAGTCGATGAACGCACCCAGGAGTGCGGGTCGATGCCGCCTGTTGGGGTAGTAGAGGAAAAGCCCAGGGCGCGAGACCGACCAGTCCGCCAGGACCTGGACCAGCCTGCCCTGGGCCAGGTGCTCCGCCACCCCATCCCGCTCGAAGTGATAGGCGATGCCGAGCCCACTCAGCGCAGCAGCGATGCCGATGTCGGCGTGATTGGTGACCACGGGGCCATCCACCGCCACTTCGAGTTTCTGGCCCTTCTTCTCGAACTCCCAGCGGTATTGCCGGCCGTCCAACTGGAGCCGCCAGTTGATGCATGCGTGGCCGTGCAGGTCGGCGGGTGTCCTGGGTACGCCGCGTTCGCAGAGATAGCCGGGAGAAGCCACCGCCACCATCTCGAGGTCTGGCGTGAGGCGCACGGCCACCATGTCCTTCTCGAGCCGTCCGCCCACACGGATGCCCGCGTCGAAGCGGCCGACGACGATATCGGCCAGCGCGTCATCGACCACGATGTCGAGCACCACGTCGGGGTAGGCCTTGTGGAAGCGTTCGAGCCTGGGCGCAATGATGGTTCGCGCCGCGATGCCCAGCGAGTTGATGCGCAGCGTGCCGGCAGTCTGCCCTGCGGCTTCGCTCGCCTCGGCCACTGCAGCAGCCATCTCCCGAAACAGCGGGGCGATGCGTGCATAGAGCAGTTCGCCGCTCGAAGTCGGCGCAACGCTTCGGGTCGTGCGATTGAGAAGGCGGGTGCCGATCCGGCTTTCGAGCTGTCGAATGGTCTGGCTGAGCGCAGAAGGCGACAGCCCCAGATGCTCCGCCGCGCGGGCAAAGCTCGCCCGTTCGACCACCGCCGCAAAGGCTTTCAGCTCGGCGAATTCGAATCCGCGCATTATGTATTGGTTTCTAAACAGCTCATTCGAATTCTATGGCATTCACTTAATGGACTCCGGCGCGCATCCTCGGGTCTTCGTCATCCCTTGGACCACCAGCATGAATGCATTGACCCTTCCGGAGCCCATTGCCGCGTACTTCGCGGCCGAGCACCGGCCTGAAGCCCTGGCGCGCTGCTTCACGTCGCAAGCGGTATTGAAGGACGACGGCCACACCTGCACGGGCGTCGACGCCATCACGGCCTTCATGGCCGAGGCATCCGCCAAGTACCGCGCCACCAGCGCCCCGTTCGCATTGGAGAACGACGACGGCCTCCAGACCGTTCGCGCCACGGTGACTGGCGACTTCCCCGGCAGCCCTATCGACCTGTCCTACCGCTTCCGCCTCGAACGCGGCCTGATCGCATCGCTGGAGATCACGGCATGAGCTTCGACCTTCAACTGCAAGGACAGCGTGTGCTGGTAACGGGCGGCACCAAAGGCCTGGGCGCCGCGCTCGTCGAAAGCCTCCAGGAAGTCGGAGCGCAGGTCATGACCACTGCGCGCGCAGCGCCGCAGCGGCCGCTCGAAGGCGTGACCTACGTCCAGGCCGACCTGACGACCGCCGAAGGCGTGAACGAACTGGCGCGCGAGGTGAAGCAGCGCTGGGGCACCGTCGATATCCTGATCAACTCCCTCGGAGGCTCCAGCGCACCGGCAGGCGGTTTCGCGGCACTCGACGACGACATCTGGCTCAGCGAGCTGAACCTGAACCTCCTGTCCGCAGTACGCCTCGACCGTGCACTGCTGCCCGCCATGCTGGCCAAGGGGGCCGGCGTCGTCCTTCACGTGACCTCGATCCAGCATGTGCTTCCGCTGCCGGAATCGACCACCGCCTATGCAGCCGCCAAGGGCGCCCTCTCGACCTACAGCAAATCGTTGTCGAAGGAGGTGACGCCGAAAGGCGTCCGCGTACTGCGCGTCTCGCCCGGCTGGATCGAAACGGAGGCTTCGGTTGCGTTCGCCGAGCGGATGGGGGCGCAGGCCGGCACGGACTACGAGGGCGGAAAGAAGATGGTCATGGACTGGCTCGGCGGCATCCCGGTCGGACGCCCCGCCACGCCGAAGGAGGTTGCAGACCTGATCACCTTCCTGGTGTCGCCGCGCGCGGCATCGGTGTCGGGCTCCGAACACGTGATCGATGGCGGGACGGTGCCTACGGCTTGATGCGCGGGTCCGGGGGGGGCATCAGTCCAGAACGCTTGCCGGCGGCATTCAGGCCGCGCAGGCGGAGGCGGGCGTTGCTGCGGGCACGGCCTCGACGCTCAGGCGCGCCGCACCCGCTGCGCCGCGGCTTCTGAATGCACCCACGCCAGAAACGCCTCCACCGCCGGACGCCCGGCGTGGCGCTGGGGATAGACCAGGAAATGTGCCTTGACCTTGATCGCCTTGTCCAAGCCGAACACCGGCTTGAGCTTGCGCTCGGCGAGGTGACCTGCGGCATTGACGTCGCTTTCGAGTGCGACACCCAGACCTTGCGTTGCCGCGTCCAGCGACATCTGGGCACGGTCGAAACGCAAGGCATAGCGCTCCGGGGCGCGCTTGTCTGAGAACGCCTGCAGCCAGTCCGACCATTGGACGATGCTGACGTTGCTCTGGATCAATGGCATGTCCAGCAGCTGGTCGATCCTGGACAGGCGACGCTCACGGATGAAAGCCGGGCTCGCGAGCGGCACGATGCGTTCCTCGAACAGCGGCTCGACCACCAGGTTGCCCCATTGCGGCACGCCATAGCGGATGTCGATGTCGGCCTGGCCCAACGCGAAGTCGCTCTGCGTGTGAGCCGCCGACAGGTTCAGCGAGATGTCGGGGTGCGCCTGTGCGAAGCGGCGCAGGCGCGGCATGAGCCACAGGCTTGCGATGCTGGGCGCGCAATGGACGTACAGGCTGTTGCCGACTCCTTCGCGCAGGTCCTCGGTGGCCGTGGAGATGGCCGACAGCGCGCCGCCTACGCGATCGAGGTAGCGGGTCCCCGCGTCGCTCAGGCGCACCCCGTGCGCGCTGCGCTCGAACAGGCGCACGCCCAGGTCCGACTCGAGGCGTGCGATCTGGTGGCTGACCGCGGAAGGCGTCAGGTGCAGCTCCGCGGCGGCGAGCGCAAAGCTGCGCCGTCGCGCCACGCTCTCGAATGCGAGGAGGTTGGTGATGGCTGGAATCGACGGCATCGGGTTTCCCCCGCGATCAGATGAACATCCTTCATCCTAGCCTGATGAGATATCGCTTGTCTTCATCTTCAGTCCGATCGACCATTCGCTCCGTCCCGAGAGGCGCGCCCGCTGCGGCCGCTACGGACCTCTTTACTCAGAACTCAGGAGATCGAAGACATGCTGCTCAAGGACAAGGTCGCGCTGATCACCGGCGGTGCCGGCATCAACGGGCTGGGCTTCGCCACTGCGCGAGAGATGGCCGCGCAGGGCGCGCGCGTGGTCATCATGGACCTCGAACGGGCCGAACCGCAGGCGGCTGCGGCTCGCCTGGGCGAAGGCCACCTCGGTGTGGTCGGCGACGTGACAGACAAGGACACCTGCATCGCAGCGGCAGCCGCAACGGTCGCGGCCTTCGGGCGCATCGACGTGCTCGTCAACAATGCCGGCATCACCCAGCCGGTGAAGACACTGGACATCACGGGGGCCGACTACGACCGGATCCTGGACGTCAGCCTGCGCGGCACGCTCTACATGTCGCAGGCAGTGCTGCCCGCCATGCGCGGCGCACAGGGCGGTTCGATCGTCTGCATCTCGTCCGTGTCGGCGCAGCGCGGCGGCGGCATCTTCGGCGGACCGCACTACTCGGCCGCCAAGGCGGGCGTGCTCGGCCTGGCGCGTGCGATGGCGCGTGAATTCGGCATCGAGGGCATCCGCGTCAACTGCATCACGCCGGGCCTGATCGAGACCGACATCACGCAGGGCAAGCTGAGCCCCGAGCGCAAGAAGGAGATCGAGGACACGATCCCGCTGGCCCGTCTGGGCCAGGCCAGGGACGTGGCCGGCGCCTGCGTCTTCCTGGCCAGCGACCTGGCGGCCTACTGCACGGGCATCACCCTCGATGTGAACGGCGGCATGCTGATTCACTGACCGACATCTCACCCCACCCAAAAAAATCCAGGAGACATCGCATGAACCGCCAACATTTCATCCGCAGCGTGCTTGCCACCGCCCTCGGCCTGCTCTGTGCTGCGAGCGCCGCCGCACAGACGGTCAAGCTCACGCTCGGCCACGGCGCCGCGATCGGCAATCCGCGGCACGAAGCGGCCGTGAAGTTCGCAGAGGTCGTCAAGGCCAGGTCGGGCGGCCGCATCGAGGTACAGGTCGCACCGTCCGGGCAGTTGGGCGACGACGCAGCCATGGTCACCGCATTGCGCACCGGCGCGCTCGACATCAGCGCGAACTCGCAGGGTGCGGTGGCCAATGCGGTGCCCGAGTACGCCGCTTACGGCATGCCCTTCCTGTTCGCCAGCCCGGCGGCCGCCTTCAAGGTGCTCGACGGCCCGCTCGGCAAGGAACTGGCCGACCGTTCGGCCGAAAAGGGCATGGTGCTGCTGGGTACCTGGGACAACGGCATCCGGCAGATGACCAACAGCAAGCGCCCGATCAACGGCCCCGAGGATCTCAAGGGCCTGAAGATGCGCGTACCGCCGGATGCGACGCTGGTCGACATCATGAAGGCACTCGGTGCCGAGGCCCAGCAGATCAAGTTCGCCGAGCTGTACGTGGCCCTGCAGCAGGGGGTGGTCGACGGGCAGGAGAACCCGCTCGTGAATTTCCACGCCAGCAAGCTCTACGAAGTGCAGAAGCACCTGGCGATGACGAATCACCAGTTCCAGATGACGCCGTTCCTCATGAGCAAGCGCAGCTGGGACAAGCTGTCGGAAGCAGACCGCAAGATCGTGCAGGAGGCCTCGGCCGAGGCCACCGCGCTGCAGCGCAAGCTGTCGCAGGACGCCGACGAGAAGCTGCTGGCCGACCTCAAGGCCAAGGGCGTGCAGGTGACCACCCCTGCGCCGGCGCCCTTTGCCAAGGCCACGGCAGAGGTTGTCACCAAGTGGGCCGGCGGCCCCATCGGTGCCTACGTGAAGAAGGTCGTCGCGGCCGCCCAGGCGCTCTGACCGACAGCCACGCCAAGGAGATCCCCATGGTCCACGCCTCGCGCGGCTGGATCGATGGCGTCATCGCCGGCATCTGCCGCGCGGTGCTCTGGCTGTCGACCTCCGTCATCTTCCTGATCCTCGTGGTCAACACGGTGCTGCGCTACGCCACCGGCTCCAGCCTGGAGTGGGCCAACGAGGTGCCCGAGCTGCTGTTTCCCTGGCTCGTCATGGCCGGTGTCGTCATCGCCGCGCAGCAGGGCGCGCACATCGCCACCACCTTCCTGATGGACGCGCTGCCCGCTGGCGCACGCCGTGTGGTCGCCACGGCCGCGTGGCTCGTCGTGGCGGCGATGTACGGCACGCTGTCGGTCGCGACCTTCCGCATGCTGGAGATCGTGCACGACGAGAAGTCGCCGATCCTGCAGGTGCCGGGCTCGGTGACCTATGGCTGCGTGATGGGCGGCATGGCCCTGCTGGCAGCGCTGGCCCTGCAATCGGGCGTCAAGGCGTGGCGCAGCGCGCCGCTGCCACCTTCAGCCGACGCGGAGCCGGTCGTTCCGGCCGCCCACTGGTAAACGCGACACGACAAGGACCCGACATGAGTGCCCTGATTCTTCTCGTGTTCATGGTGGCCGCCGTGGCGGCCATGCCCATCGCCCACGCGCTGCTCGTGGCGGCCATGGCTGCGGCGGCCAGTTCGGACAAGGTGCCTCTGGACCTGCTGGTGCAGCAGATGGTCGCGCAGGTGCAGAGCTTCCCGCTGATCGCCATCCCCTTCTTCATGCTCACCGGCAGCCTCATGATGGGCGGCAAGCTGGGCGAAGCGCTGGTCGGCGTGCTGTCCACGCTGCTGGGGCGCTTCCACGGCGGGCCCGCCCAGGTCGGCGTTCTGTCCTCCACCTTGTTCGGCGGCGTGTCGGGCTCGGCGGTGGCGGATGCCTCGGCCATCGGTTCGCTCATGATCCCCTGGCACAAGCGCCTGGGCTATCCCGCGGCGTTCTCGGCCGCCACGCTGGCGGCAGCTGCCACCATCGACATCCTGATCCCGCCGTCGATCCCGATGATCCTCTTCGCATTGACGGCCAACGCGTCGATCGCCGACCTGTTCGTGGCCGGCGTGCTGCCCGGCCTGCTGATGTGCGGCGGCTTCATGTTCATGTGCTGGTGGGTGGGCCGGCGCCGCGACTTCCCGCGCGAGACCGCGCCCTTCGACGGCATCGCGTTCCGCAGGCATCTGGCTTACGCCTCGCCCGCGGTGCTGTTGCCCGTGCTCATCATCATCTTCCTGCGCTTCGGCATCGCGACGCCGACCGAGGTGGCCGTGCTGTCGACCCTGTATGCGGGCGTCGTGTCGGCGGTGATCTATCGCGACCTGGGCTGGAAGCGCCTGAACGACGCGGTGGTGCACGCAGGCTTGGCGACCGGCGTGGTGCTGCTGGTGATCATGGCCTCCGCCGCCATCGGCTGGCTGCTCACCTTCGACCAGATGCCCCAGGGCATCGCGCAGTGGGTGCAGCAGAACGTGCATGCGAAGGTGCTCGTGATCCTGCTGATGAACCTGCTCATGCTCTTCCTCGGCATGTTCATCGACCTGCCTGCGGCCATCCTGCTGCTGACGCCGGTGTTCGTTCCGCTGGCCAATTCCATCGGCATGGACATGACCCAGCTCGGAATCATGATGGTCGTCAACCTCGCCATCGGCCTGTACACGCCGCCGGTGGGCACCACGCTGTTCATCACCAGCGCACTGGCCAAGGTCAAGGTCGGGCAGACCGTGCGCGAACTGGGTCCGTTCTACCTGGTCGCGTTCGGCGTCCTGGCGCTCGTTTCGTACTTCCCGTCCTTCATCCTGAAGTGACCCCGATCCCCCGTGTCTTCTAGGAGAGATTCATGACCGATTCCGCGGCGTCGCCTTCGACGGCCACGCAAGCGCTGGCACAGGCTGCCTGGCGCATCCGCCGTTACGCCCTGCGCATGGGCGAAGTTCAGGGACAGGGCTACATCGGCCAGGCCCTGGGCTGGGCCGACGTGCTGGCCGTGGCTTACCGCCACGCCCTCACCCTGCGTCCCCGCGAGCCTGAATGGGAAGGCCGCGACCGCTTCCTGCTCTCGCACGGCCACTACGCGATTGCCCACTATGCGGCGCTCATCGAGGCCGGCGTGATCGACGAGAGCGAACTCGAGACCTACGGCGGCGACGACAGCCGCCTGCCCATGTCCGGCATGGCCGCGTACACGCCCGGCATGGAGATCTCCGGCGGCTCGCTGGGCCAGGGACTGGTCATTGCCGTCGGCATGGCGCTGGGCCTCAGGCAGAAGAAGAATCCGGCCTTCGTCTACAACTCGATGTCCGACGGCGAGCTGGATGAAGGGTCGACCTGGGAGGCCGCCATGGCCGCCGCCCATCACCGGCTGGACAACCTGGTCTGCCTGGTCGACATCAACAATCAGCAGGCCGACGGCCCATCGAGCAAGGTACTGGGCTTCGAACCCCTGGCCGACAAATGGGCTGCGTTCGGGTGGCATGTGCAGCGTGTGGACGGCAACGACCTGCCGGCCGTGCTGAGCGCCTTCGACGCAGCCCGCGGCCTGCGCGATGCCAAGCCGCGCGTGATCCTGTTCGACACGCTGATGGGCAAGGGCGTGCCTTTCCTGGAGCAGCGCGAGAAGAACCACTTCATCCGCGTGGACCCGCCCGAATGGCAGCAGGCGCTGGCCATCCTCGACGCGAGCCGCCCCGAACCATCCACCGAAGGAGCCCTGGCATGAGCCAAGCCATCGCAGAGAAAGCAAAGCCCCGGCTGACGACGTCGGCCATGATCGCCTCCATCGCCTCCGAAGGCCAGCGGGTCAGGGCAGCCCCCTTCGGCAAGGCCCTGGTGGAGTACGCCGCCGATCGGCCCGAGGTCGTGGGCCTGACGGCCGACCTCGCCAAGTACACGGACCTGCATCTTTTCGCCCAGGCCTATCCCGAGCGCTTCTTCCAGATGGGCATGGCCGAGCAGCTGCTCATGGGCGCCGCCGGCGGGCTGGCCAAGGAGGGGCTCGTGCCCTTCGCGACCACCTATGCGGTGTTCGGCACCCGGCGCGCCTACGACTTCATCCACCAGGTGATCGCCGAGGAAAACCTCAACGTCAAGATCTGCTGCGCGCTGCCGGGCCTCACCACCGGCTACGGGCCCAGCCACCAGGCCACCGAAGACATCGCCATGATGCGCGGCGTGCCCGGCCTGACCATCGTGGACCCGTGCGACGCCCTGGACATCGAGCAGGCCGTGCCGCAGATCGCACAGCACCCCGGGCCGGTCTACATGCGCCTGCTGCGCGGCCAGGTGCCGCTGGTCCTGGACGAGATCGAGGGCTACCGCTTCGAGCTTGGCAAGGCCAAGATGCTGCGCGAGGGCGCAGACGTGCTGGTCATCTCCAGCGGCATCCTCACGATGCGTGCGCTGGAAGTGGCGCAGGACCTGGCCGCCGACCGCGTCGGTGTCGCCGTGCTGCACTGCCCGACCATCAAGCCCCTCGATGAAGCCGCCATCGTCGCCGCCGTGGGCGCGGCGCCGCGCCTCGTGGTCGTCGCGGAGAACCATTCGGTGGTCGGCGGGCTCGGCGAGGCGGTGGCCTCGGCGCTGCTGCGGCATCGTGTGCAGCCCGCCCGCTTCGAACTCGCCGGCCTGCCCGACGCGTTCCTCGATGCAGGTGCATTGCCGACCCTGCACGATCGCTATGGCATCAGCCGGGAAGTGCTGGGGCGGCGCATCCGCGGCTGGCTGGGCTGAGGGGCGTTCGACCGGCTTCGGTCCCGCGCTGGGACGCCACCGGCGCGGTCCCGATCGTTTTCACCAGGAGAGGTCGGTGGCAGCTGCGTTCAACGCCCTTCCACCGTCGCCTCCAGCCTCACTCCACCGTCACGCTCTTGGCCAGATTCCGCGGCTTGTCCACATCGGTCCCCCGCGCACACGCCGTGTGATACGCCAGCAGCTGCAGCGGCACCACGTGCAGGATCGGCGAGAGCGCGCCGTAGTGTTCAGGCATGCGGATCACGTGCAGGCCTTCGCCGCTCCTGATCTTCGTGTCGCCGTCGGCCAGCACGTAGAGCACGCCGCCGCGGGCGCGCACTTCCTGCAGGTTGCTCTTGAGCTTCTCGAGCAGCGCGTCGTTGGGGGCCACGGCCACCACGGGCATCTCGCTGGTGACGAGGGCGAGCGGGCCGTGCTTGAGTTCGCCGGCGGCGTAGGCCTCGGCGTGGATGTAGGTCACTTCCTTGAGCTTGAGCGCGCCTTCGAGCGCGATCGGGTAGTGCAGCCCGCGGCCGAGGAACAGCGCGTTGTCCTTGCGCGCGAAGTCTTCGGCCCAGCCGATGATCTGCGGCTCCAGCGCGAGCACCGACTGCAGCGCGACGGGCAGGTGGCGCATCTCCTTCAGGTAGCGCGCCTCCTCGGCCTCGCTCAGCCGGCCCTTGGCCTGCGCGATGGCGAGCGTGAGCAGGAACAGCCCCGCCAGCTGCGTAGTGAAGGCCTTGGTCGAGGCCACGCCGATCTCGACGCCGGCGCGCGTGATGTAAGCCAGCTTGCACTCGCGCACCATCGCGCTGGTGGCGACGTTGCAGATGGTCAGCGTCTGCTCCATGCCCAGTGAGCGAGCGTGCTTGAGCGCGGCCAGCGTGTCGGCAGTCTCGCCCGACTGGCTGATGGTGACGACGAGCGTCTTCGGGTCGGGCACGGATTCACGGTAGCGGTACTCGCTCGCGATCTCGACCTGCGTGGAGATCTTCGCGATGCCTTCCAGCCAGTACTTGGCGGTGCAGCCGCTGTAGTAGCTGGTGCCGCAGGCGAGGATGAGGATCTTGTCGATGTCCTGGAACACGCGGTGCGCGCTCGCCCCGGTGGCGCCGTCCTGGCCGATGCCGTCGAACAGCTCCGGCACGATGCCTTCCACGCCCTCGAGCGTGTCGCCGATGGCGCGCGGCTGCTCGAAGATCTCCTTCTGCATGTAGTGGCGGTAGGGGCCGAGCTCGGCCGCGCCGCTGTGGGCGAGCACGGTGCGCACCTGGCGGGTGACGGGCTTGTGGTTCCTGTCGACGATCCAGTACTTGCCGGGCTGCAGGTCGACCACGTCGCCCTCTTCCAGGTAGACGATCTGGTCGGTCACGCCGGCCAGGGCCATCGCGTCGCTCGCGAGGAAGTTCTCGGCGCCGTCCTTGCCCGCGCCCAGGATCAGCGGCGAACCCGCGCGCGCGCCGACCACGCGCTGCGGCTCGTCGCGGCAGATCACGGCGATGGCGTAGGCGCCGTGCAGCTGCAGCACCGCGGCCTTCACGGCCTCGAACAGGTCGCCGTCGTACAGGCTGTCGACGAGGTGGGCGATGACCTCTGTGTCGGTCTGGCTCTCGAACGCGTAGCCCTTGGCCTCGAGCACGACGCGCAGCGTCTCGTGGTTCTCGATGATGCCGTTGTGCACCCGCGCGATGCGCCCGGGCCGCGCGGCCTGCGCATCGGCGCCAGGGCCGTGGCTGAAGTGCGGATGCGCGTTGTGCACCGCCGGCGCGCCGTGCGTGGCCCAGCGGGTGTGGGCGA
>CAJYQC010000289.1 GCA_913776885.1 uncultured Variovorax sp. | reverse complement strand
CCGCACCGCGGTTGGCGCCAGCGCCCAGGCCGATCTGCGGCAGCCGGTCGGCATTGGCGCTGCGCGCCAGCGCGCGGGCCTCGGCCAGCCGCGCGGCGGCGGCCTGGATGTTGCCGTTGTTCACGTCGGCCTTCTCGACCAGCGAGTTGAGCACCGGGTCGTTGAACGCCAGCCACCAGGCGCCGCGCGGCTGTGTCTCGGCGGGCACGGCGCGCGTGAAGCCGGCGGGCGGCGTGGCGCCCTGTTGCTGCTGCGGCTCCTTGCCCTGCTCCTTGAACTGGGCCGTGGTCGTGATCTCGGGCAGGCCCGAGGGCACGGTGGCACAGCCGGCCAGCACCAGGGCGGCCATCAGCGGCAGCAAGGCGGTGCGCAAGGCCCCCAGGGGCTTCACCAACGGTTGTACTGAGAATTTCATGATCAGCTTTCTGCTTTCTTCCTTGCGATCAGTCAGTCGTGCGAGCCGTGCGAGGGACGCGGCGAGGCAGGCACCGGATGCAGTCCGCCACCGCCCGAGCCGCCGTGCGATGCAGGCGCCGCCGGATGCTCGGCCGACACGAAGTCGTCGCCGTGCGGCACCTGGCCATGCAGCTTCAGCGGCCGGTTGCCCGCGAGGCGGCGCATCAGCACGTAGAACACCGGCGTGAGGAACAGGCCGAAGGCCGTCACGCCGATCATCCCGGCGAACACCGCCACGCCCATCGCCTTGCGCATCTCCGAGCCCGCGCCGGTGGACAGCACGAGGGGCAGCACGCCCATCACGAAGGCCAGCGAGGTCATGAGAATCGGGCGCAGGCGCAGGCGGCTCGCTTCGATGGCGGCCTGCACGGGCGTGCGGCCGGCGAACTCGAGCTCCCGTGCGAATTCCACGATCAGGAGCGCGTTCTTCGCACTCAGCCCCACAAGCACTATCAGCCCGATCTGCGTGAAGACGTTGTTGTCGCCTCCGGAGATCCATACGCCGGTCATCGCGGCCAGGATGCCCATGGGCACGATCAGGATGATCGCGATCGGCAGCGTCAGGCTCTCGTACTGCGCGGCCAGCACCAGGAACACCAGCAGGATGGCCAGCGGAAACACGAGGAAGGCGGAGTTGCCGGCCAGGATCTCCTGGTAGGTCAGCTCGGTCCACTCGAAGCTCACGCCCTTGGGCAGCGTCTCGGCCGCGATCTTCACGATGGCGTCCTGCGCCTGGCCCGAGGAATAGCCCGGCGCCGGGCCGCCGTTGATGTCGGCGGCGAGGTAGCCGTTGTAGCGCATGGCGCGTTCGGGCCCGAAGGTCGAGTTCACCTTCATCAGCGCCGACAGCGGCACCATCTCGCCCGAGGTCGAGCGCACCTTCAGGAGGCCGACGTCCTCGGCACGGGCGCGGTAAGGCGCATCGGCCTGGACGCGCACGCTGTAAGTGCGGCCGAACTTGTTGAAGTCGTTCGCATACAGGCTGCCGAGGTAGATCTGCATCGTGTCGAAGATGTCCGTCACCGGCACGCCGAGCTGGCGGGCCTTGGTGCGGTCGATGTCGGCGTACAGCTGCGGCACGTTGACCTGCCAGCTGGTGAACATGCCGGCCAGCTCGGGCGCCTGCTGCGCCTTGGCCATGAAGGCCTTCACCGCCGCGTCCATCTGGTCGTAGCCCACCGAGCCGCGGTCTTCCAGCTGCAGCTTGAAGCCGCCCGTGGTGCCCAGGCCCGCCACCGGCGGCGGCGGGAACATCACGATGAAGGCGTCCTGGATGCTCGCGAAGGCGCCGTTGAGCTGGCCCGCCACCGCGCCGCCGCTCTGGTCGGCGCGCTTGCGCTGGTCGAAGGGCTTGAGCGTGGCGAACACGATGCCCGAGTTGGAGCTGTTGGTGAAGCCGTTGATCGACAGGCCCGGGAAGGCGATGGCGTCTTCCACGTTCGGGTTCTTCTTCATGATGTCGCCCATGCGCTGGATCACCTCGTCGGTGCGGTCCAGCGTGGCGCCGTCGGGCAGCTGGGCGAAGCCGATCAGGTACTGCTTGTCCTGCGCGGGCACGAAGCCGCCGGGCACCGCCTTGAACAGGCCGAAGGTCACGCCGATCAGCGCGAGGTAGATCGCCAGCATCAGCGTCTTGCGCGAGATCACGCGCTTGACGCCGCCGCTGTAGGCCTCGGAGCCGCGGTGGAAGAAGCGGTTGAAGCCGCGGAACAGCCAGCCGAAGACGCGGTCCATGCCGCGCGTCAGCGCGTCCTTGGGCGCATCGTGGCCGCGCAGCAGCAAGGCGGCGAGCGCGGGCGACAGCGTGAGCGAGTTGATGGCCGAGATCACCGTCGAGATCGCGATGGTCACCGCGAACTGGCGATAGAACTGGCCCGTCAGGCCGCTGATGAAGGCCAGCGGCACGAACACGGCCACCAGCACCAGCGCGATGGCGATGATCGGGCCCGACACCTCGCGCATCGCGCGGTAAGTGGCTTCACGCGGCGTGAGCCCCGCCTCGATGTTGCGCTCGACGTTCTCCACCACCACGATGGCGTCGTCCACCACGATGCCGATGGCCAGCACCAGCCCGAACAGGCTCAGCGCATTGATCGAGAATCCCAGCACGTGCAGCACCGCGAAGGTACCGATCACCGACACCGGCACGGCCAGCAGCGGGATGATGGAGGCGCGCCAGGTCTGCAGGAACAGGATCACCACCAGCACCACCAGCATGATGGCTTCGAGCAGCGTGTGGATCACCGACTCGATGGACGCACGCACGAACTGCGTCGGGTCGTAGGCGATGCGGTATTCCAGGCCCTCGGGCATGTTCTTGTTGAGCTCCTCCATCGTCTTGCGAACGTTGGCCGAGATGTCGAGCGCGTTGGAGCCCGGCGCCTGGAACACGCCCATGCCGACGGCCGGGTCGTTGTTCAGCAGCGAGCGCAGCGAGTAGTCGGCGGCGCCCATCTCCAGGCGGCCGATGTCGCGCAGGCGGGTCACGGCGCCGTCGGTGCCGCTCTTGACGATGATGTCGCCGAACTCCTCCTCGCTCTGCAGGCGGCCCTGCGCATTGATCGACAGCTGCATGTCCACGCCCGACAGGCCCGGCGAAGCGCCGACCACGCCGGCTGCGGCCTGCACGTTCTGGCCGCGGATGGCGGCCACCACGTCGGAAGCCGACAGGCCGCGCTGCGCGACCTTCTGCGGGTCGAGCCACACGCGCATCGAGTAGTCGCCGCCGCCGAAGATCTGCACCTGGCCCACGCCTTCGATGCGCGCCAGCGGGTCCTTCACGTTCAGCACCGCGTAGTTGCGCAGGTAGTTGATGTCGTAGCGGTTGTTCGGCGAGACGAGGTGGACCACCATCGTCAGGTCGGGCGCGCTCTTGACGGTCGTGATGCCGAGCCGGCGCACTTCCTCGGGCAGGCGCGGCTCGGCTTGCGAGACGCGGTTCTGCACGAGCTGCTGCGCCTTGTCGGGATCGGTGCCCAGGCGGAAGGTCACGGTGAGCGTGAGCACGCCATCGGTGGTCGCCTGGCTGCCCATGTAGAGCATGCCTTCGACGCCGTTGATCTGCTCTTCGAGCGGAGTGGCCACCGTCTCGGCGATCACCTTCGGATTGGCCCCGGGGTACTGGGCGCGCACCACCACCGAAGGCGGCGCGACTTCCGGGTACTCCGAGATCGGCAGACCGCGCAACGCGATCAGGCCCGCTATCAGCATCAGGAGCGATAGCACGCCGGCAAAGATCGGCCGGTCGATGAAGAATTTTGAGAGATTCATGTTCGTTTACTCCACCGCGTCGAGCGCGGTCCACGCTGCGTGCAGGCACCCAGCATCCAAGTGGCTCCCATTTCAGGAACACCGCGGAACCGGCTTTGCCGGGCCGCTGGTGTTGCCCCCGCGAGGGGGTCGGCGGCTACACGAAGTGAGCGAGCCTGGGGGTGGTTCAAGATTTGGTGGCCTCTGCCACGCGTTCCGGTTGCTGTTGCTTCGTATCGGCCTTTGCGTCCATCGTCACCTGCTGCGGCGCCACCACCGCACCCGGGCGGATGTGCTGCAGGCCGTTGACGATCACGCGGTCGCCCGCCTTCAGGCCCTTGCTGACGACGCGCAGGCCGTTGACCGAGGCGCCCAGCGTCACTTCGCGGTAGACGGCCTTGCTGTCCTCGCCCACCACCATCACGAACTTCTTGTTCTGGTCGGTGCCGATGGCGCGTTCGCTCACCAGCAGTGCGGTGTCGTTGCGAGCCTGGCCCATTCGGATGCGGGCGAACTGGCCGGGGATCAGGGCGCCGTCCTTGTTGTCGAACGAGGCGCGCACGCGCACGGTGCCGCTGCGGGCGTCGACCTGGTTGTCGATCAGCTGCAGCTTGCCGGTGAAGGGTGTGCCGTCCATGCCGGCGGTGCCCATCTGCACGGGGATGCTCTCGATCTGGCCGCGGGCGCTGGAGCCGCTGGGCAGTTCCTTCAGCGCGCGGGTGATGACCTGTTCGTCGGCATCGAAGCTCGCGTAGATCGGGCTCACCGACACCAGCGTGGTCAGCACCGGCGCGCCCGGACCGGCCGCCACCAGGTTGCCCACCGTCACCTCGATGCGGCCGATGCGGCCCGACACCGGGGCGCGCACCTGGGTGTAGCCCAGGTTCAGGCGCGCCGACTGCAGCGAGGCCTGGGCCGCGCGCAGGTTGGCTTCGGCTTCACGGCCGGCATTCACGCGCTCGTCGTACTCACGCTGGGCGATGGCCTTGTCATCCCACAGGCGCTTGGCGCGCTCCTGCTCGCTGCGGCTGAACGATTGGCGGGCCTGCGCGGAAGCCACCTGCGCCTCGGCGCGCTCGACCTCGGCCGCGTACGGCGCGGGGTCGATGGTGACCAGCAGATCGCCCTGCTTCACCAGCGCGCCTTCGCGGAAGTGCACCGCCTGCACGGCGCCCGCCACGCGGGAACGCACGTCGACGCGCTGCACGGCTTCGAGCCGGCCCGAGAACTCGTCCCAGGCGTTGATCTCGCTCGCCGCCACCGTGGCGACCGACACCGGCGTGGCCTGCGGCGCCGCTGGTGCGTTGTTGGCTTCGGCCTTGAAGCTGTACATGCCCACCACCGCCGCGGCCACGGCCAGCAGCGCGGTGAGGCCGGTCACGGCAGGCCAGAGACGCTTGCGGGCGGGGGAAGACAGCTTTTTCTCGTTGTTCGACATGATGTTCAGTCCTTCTCGATGACTTTTGGGATGCAACAAGCCACCCCGGCGCTTTTGGCACCAGGAGGCGGGATTTCAGGAAAAAAGGGGCCCCGTCACGCGGCCGCGGTGGCAGCGTGTCGATCAGGCAGCCGGTGACCGGCGGGAACTAGCTGGGGTGGTTGGCCGTCGCGGGCGGCGGCGTTGTCGCGCTGAAGAACTCGCGCAAGTGCTGCTGCACCGCGGCTTCACAGGCCACGCAGGCCGTGTTCTCGGTGTCATACAGCGCCTCGGGCCAGTTCGAGGCGCTGGGCAGCACGCTGCTCGTGACCTCGATGCCAGCGGCGCGCAGGCGGTTGGCGAAGGTCATCGCCTCGTCGTGCATCGCGTCGTCGGCGCCGACGAGCACCAGCGCGGGTGCCAGCGCCGACAGCCGCAGCGAGCCGCTGGGCACCGCGTAGGGGTGCATGGCGTTCGAGGGGCAGCTGAGGTATTTCTCCCAGCCGCTCGCCCAGCGGCACTCGGCCGTGTCGTTGGTCGCGTTGCGCAGCGAGGCGGTGCCGGCGCACGGGTCGAGCATGGGCGACAGCAGGATCTGGCCTGCGATCGGCGGATGGGCCCGGTCACGGGCGATCAGCGCCACGGCCGCTGCCAGGTTGCCGCCGGCTTCCTCGCCGGCCAGGTAGACCTGCGAGCCCTTGCCGCCGAGCTTGGTGCGCTGCTTGTAGAGCCACTCGAGGGCGGCATAGCCCACCTCGATGGGTTCGGGGAACGGCGACTGGGGCGCCAGCGGATAGGCCAGCGAAACCACCACCGCACCCGCCCCGGCCAGCAGCCGCGCCACGTTGCGTCCGTTGTCCAGACCGCCGCAGACGAAGGTGCCGCCGTGGAAATGCAGCACCAGCGGTGCCACGTCGCCCTTGGCGCGCTGGCCGTACACCCGGGCGCCGACCGGTTCGCGGCCGGGCAGCTCGATCGACAGATCGGCTTCCACGCCTTGTGCCGCAGCGCGGGCGGCGGCTTCGGCAGAACGGGACGATGCAACGGGTGACATGGGCGACCTCGGGGATTGGGCGATGGTTGAAATATAAGTCGGCCGATCTGTCCATAAACAGGGTCGGCCGACCCCACTCTGTTTCCAAACGGACAACAATCAGCACAGCTCGAGGCAACAGGCGATGCCGCCGGAGGGAATTGTCTCCTTGTGTGAGAATCCGCCTCCCCCGGTGTGGGCCGGGTACCCAGAACAGGCATTCGATGGATCAAATCCAGGCCATGCGGATCTTCGTCCGCGTCGTGGAAGCCGGCACCTTCACCCGGGCAGCGGACTCGCTGGCCCTCCCCAAGGGCACGGTCACCAAGCAGATCCAGGCGCTCGAATCGCGCCTGCGCGTGAAGCTGCTCAACCGCACGACGCGCCGCGTCACGGTCACGCCCGACGGCGCGGCCTACTTCGAGCGGGCGGCGCGCCTGCTCAACGACTTCGACGACATGGAAGCCAGCATGACGAACGCACAGGCCAACCCCACGGGGCGGCTGCGCATCGACGTGGGCACCTCGGTGGCCAGACTGATCATCCTGCCCGCGCTGGCCAGCTTCTGCGACCGCTACCCCGACATCCAGGTCGACCTCGGCGTGAGCGACCGCACGGTCGACCTCATCAGCGACAACGTCGACTGCGTGATCCGCGCGGGCGAGCTCAGCGACCAGTCGCTGGTGGCGCGGCGCATCGGCACGCTCGACTTCGTCACCGTCGCCTCGCCGGCCTACATCAAGCGTTACGGCATTCCGCAGCACCCCAACGACATCGAGAAGCGACACCACGTGGTCAGCTACTTCTCGGGCACCACGCGGCGCGTGTACCCGCACGAGTTCAGAAAGGGCGACGAGGTGATCGAGCTGAACGGGCCCTACAGGGTGTCCGTGAACGAGAGCAACGCGCACATCACGGCGGTGCTGGGCGGCTTCGGTATTTCGCAGTGCATCACCTTCATGGCCGAGCCGCTGATCGAGAGCGGCGAGCTGGTGCAGATCCTCGCCGACTGGCAGCGCGACCCGCTGCCGATCCACGTGGTGTACCCGCCCAACCGCCACCTGAGCGCCAAGGTGCGCGCCTTCGTGGACTGGGCGGCAGAGCTTTTCGCGAAGAACCCGAGGCTGCAGCGGCGCTGAGCAGGCGGTTGCGGCAGCTGCTGCAGCCCACAATTCGCCGCACCGCCCTTAATTCCGGGCGGCAAATGCCGTTAACCAGTTCGTCAGGATGCCCGAAAGCCATCCCGATCCCGGCCGCATGCGCGTACCGCTGCCCGATCAGGGACGTGCGGAGGCGGGCCCGGGAGGAGCCGGCGCATGCGCGCGCCGGGGAAACACACACCACAAGCTCATGGATACAGAACAGTCGAACGCAGCCGAGCACACCAGCGGATTCGGCCGCCGCACGCCGGCGGAGATCGGCGTCCACCTGCGCAACCTCGCCAGCCGCCGCGACAACCTCACCGTGCAGTACGCCGGCGGCCACCTGGTGACGCAGTTGCTCGACGTGGACACCCGCGCCCGCGTCTTCGTCTTCGACTGGGGCGCCTCGCCCGAGCAGAACCAGGGCCTTCTGGCCGCGCCGCGCTGCCATTTCGAGGCCCAGCAGGACGGCGTGCGCATCGAGTTCTCCATCGCCTCGCCGCGCGAGACCCGCTACGAGGGCCTGCCCGCCTTCGAGGCCGACTTTCCCGAGATGCTCGTCTACCTGCAGCGGCGCGAGTATTTCCGCGTAGACGCGCCGATCGCCGACTCGTACACCTGCTCCGGCACCCTGCCCCAGGGCGAGGCGTTCTCCTTCGAGGTACAGGACCTGTCGCTGGGCGGCGTCGGCCTTCGCACCCGCGACGAGCGCGCGGCCACCCTTCCCATCGGCACCTTCCTGAAAGGCTGCGAGCTGTCGCTGGGCGCGCTTGGGCGCCTCACGCTCGACCTCGAACTGGTGTCGCTGCGCCCCAGCCTGCAGCCCAACGGAACGCCGCGCTACCAGCTGGGCTTCCGCTTCCTGGTGCTGCCACCGGGCGCGGAAAGCGCGCTGCAGCGCCTCGTCACCCGGCTCGAGATGAAGAGCCGCTCGCTGGTCGGCTGATTCCGCCCGGCCGGCTCAGAACACCGGCTCGCAGCGCACCTCGGTCTTCACCGAGTTGGCGATGAAGCATTCCTCGTGCGCCCGGTGGTGCATCTGCTCGACCTGCTCGCGCGTGGGCTGGTTCTCGCCCGAGAAGCTCACCTGCGGCCGCAGCGTGACCACCGTCATCGCCATCTTTCCGTCGGCGTTCTTCTCCATCACGCCGACGGCCGCGTCGAAGTAGCGGTCGACCACGAAGCGGCGCTTCACCGCCATCGTGAGGAACCACAGCATGTGGCAGTTCGACAGCGACGCCACGAACATCTCCTCGGGGTCGACGGCCGAAGCGTCGGACATCGGCAGCGGCACCACGTGCGGCGAGGAGGACGCGGCCACTTCGGCGCCGCCGTCGAAGCGCAGCGAATGCCGCCGGCTGTAGGTGTTCGACAGGAAGTCCTGCTCGCCGCGCAGCCAGAGGACTTCCGCTGTGTACTGGGCCATGTGATCGTTCTCCGGGCTCGGTTCGCGGGATTGCGATTGTGCGCCGGCGCAATTCATGCGAGCGCGATGCGATAGCGCAGCTTCGTCACACTTCCCTGGCTCGGCAGGGTGACGAAGCTCTCGACCAGCTTGCCGCCATTGGCCACGATCACCTTCTGCGAGGCGAAGTTGTCGGGGCTGGTCGTGATCTCCACGCGCCGCAGGCCCTCTCGCGCCGCGAGCTTGAGCATTGCGCCGAGCGCACGCGTGGCATAGCCCCTGCGCTGCTTCCAGGGCACCACGCTGTAGCCGATGTGGCCCAGGCAGTAGAGCGGCAATGCGTCGGTGCCGGGCTGCCAGCGCAGGTCGATGCTGCCGCAGAAATCGCCGTCCCACATCCAGCATTTGTAGCCCGGCAGCCGCCGCATCCTGGAGCCGTCGGGCATGAGGATGCGTCCGCCCCTGGCCTCGCGGTCGACCAGGCTCGCGAGAAATCGGTCGGCATCGGCCTCGATCGCGGCGCGCTCCTCGGCGCCGGCTTCGGGCCGCATCTCGTCGCGCGACCAGCCGCGGTTGAGCGCCGAGACATACCCGGGCAGATAGACCCTGGAGGGCCACACCAGCTCCATCGGACGCGGCTCGACGGCTGTCTTGACCATGGGTTCGCTAGGCCCCCATCAGCTTCACGATCAGCGGCACCAGCAGTGCGGTCGCGATGCCGTTGAGCCCCATTGCCAGCGCCGAGAACGCGCCCGCCGTCTCGTTCACCTGAATGGCGCGCGCCGTGCCGATGCCGTGCGCCGCCATGCCGACCGCGAAGCCGCGCACCGCAGGCTCCCTGATGCGCAGCAGGTTCAGCAGGCCGGTGGCCATGATCGCGCCCGATATGCCCGCAACGGCCGCCGCCACCGCCGCCAGCGAAGGCAGCCCGCCGATCTTCTCGGCCACGCCCATCGCGATGGGCATGGTGGCCGACTTGGGCGCGAGCGACATCATCAGCTCGTGCGAGCCGCCCAGCACCCAGGCGATGCCCACGGCCGAGACGATGGCCGCGACCGAACCCACGATGAGCGCCACGCCGATCGGCAGCCACAGCCGCCGCAGCCGCTCGATCTGCCCGTACAGCGGCACAGCCAGCGCCACCGTGGCGGGGCCGATCAGGAAGTGCACGAACTTCGCACCCTCGAAATAGGTGTCGTAGGGCGTGCGCGTGAGCAGCAGCACGGTGACGATGACGAGCACCGAGATCAGCACCGGGTTGACCACCGGATTGCGCCCGCTGCGTGTTTGCAGCCACAGCGCTCCCAGGTACGCCAGCAGGGTGATCGACAGCCACAGCAGCGGCGACTGGGCCAGGAACACCCAGATTTCGGAGAGCTTCGCGGGCGCGGTCATCTACTGGGCGTCCTTGCCGGTGACGCGGATCATCCAGCGGAAGGTGAGCGCCGTAACCGTCATGGTGAATGCCGCGCCCACGATGCCGGCGGCGAGAAACGGCAGCCACTCGCGCCCCACCCGCTCGAAATGCAGCATCACGCCCGTCACCGCCGGAATGAACAGCAGCATCAGGTTGCGCAGCAGGTGGCCCGAGGTGTCGTTCAGAGATCGGAAGAGCACACGTCT
>CAJYQC010000288.1 GCA_913776885.1 uncultured Variovorax sp. | reverse complement strand
GTTAAGCATTGAATCTAAAGGTCTGGCCGACGCCGCTTGTAGTCCGCCGCCTCCAAGGTTCGCGCGAATGCGCCGTCACACTGGCTCCTCGGCACGACGGCAGCCGCCCAGCCGCCGTTTGCCAGCCCGCGCGGCGTCAGCGTTGCACGGACGCCGCCGGGCGGCCGCAGATCAGCGCGAGCAGTGCGTGAGGCTGCAGCGGCTTTCCGAGGTGCGCGTCGAAGCCGGCTTCGGTGGCCTTGGCACGATCCTGCGGCCGCGTGAAGGCGGTGTGCGCCACGCTGAAAAGCCGCGGCCTGCTGCGCGTGCGTTCGCGCTGCCGCACCTCGCGGATCAGCTCGTAGCCATCGCGCCCCGGCAGGCCGATGTCGCTGATCAGCACGTCGGGCCACTTCTGCTCGAACAGCTGCAGCGCTGCGTCGTAGTCGACGGCCAGGCGCACGGTGGCGCCGGCGTCGGTCAGCACGACCGTCATGATCTCGCTCGCATCGGCGTTGTCCTCGACCAGCAGCACGTCGAGCCCGGCCAGCATGCGGTCGGCGGACGGCGAGGCCGACGGTTCGGCAGATGCATGGCTTGCATCGCCGGCATCGGTCAGCACGAGCGGCGCATCGCCCGCAGGCACCACGCCGAGCACCACGCGCAAGGTGGCACCTTGCCCCTCGCCCGCACTGTGCGCCGCCACGCTGCCGCCGTGCAGCTCTGCGAGGTTCTTGACGATCGAAAGGCCCAGGCCCAACCCGCCATGGAAGCGGTTGTCGGGCGAATCGCTCTGCGAGAAGCGGTCGAACAGGTGCGGCAGGAAGTCGGGGCCGATTCCGCGGCCGAAGTCCTGCACGGTCAGATCGAGCAGGTCGCCCTCGCGCTGCAGCGCGACGAGGATGCGCCCGCCCTCGGCGGAGAACTTGATCGCGTTCGACAGCAGGTTCCACACGATCTGCTGGAAGCGCGTGGCGTCGAGCCACGCGGGCGGGTCGGCGTGGCCCTGTTCGAAGACGATGTTCAGCCGCTTGGCCGCCGCCGGCGCGGCCAGCGCGTCGATGGCCGCGCTCACCAGTGCGCGCGGCTCGTTCCACTCTCGGTGCAGCCGCAGCTTGCCGGAGCTGATGCGCGACACGTCGAGGATGTCGGCGATCAGGCGGGTCTGCGACTTCACGCTGCGGTCGATGGCGGTCAGGCCCTTTTCCATCTGCTCAGGCGTGCGGTTGCCCACCCTGAGCACATGCACCCAGCCGCTGATGGCGTTGAGCGGGTTGCGAAGCTCGTGCGACAGCACGGCCACGAAATCGTCCTTGGTGCGGCTCAGGCGCTCGGCGGTGGCGCGCGCTGCCTGCTCGCGCTCCAGCACCTCGCGCCGGCGCGCCTCCAGCTCGAAGCGCTCCGACACGTCGAGCGCGATGCCGACGCGCAGGCCCGGCTGGATGTGCGCCGACATGGTCCATTCGAGCCGCATCCAGGAACCATCCTGCCGCAGCAGCGGAAACTCGCCCTTCCACGACGATGCCGGCACTTTCGTGGCGGCGGTCTGGCCCAGCACGAAGGCCGTCCATTCGTCGGGGGCGAACGAACTTACCGACTGCCCGACCAGCGCGCTCCGCGACCGACCGAGCATGGCCACCATGGCGGGATTCACGTCGGCAAAGCGGCCGTCGGCATCGATCAACGCGATGCCGGTGGGCGCATGGTCGTAGATGGCGCGAAAGCGTGCCTCGCTGCTGCGCAGCTGTTCCTCGGCCAGGCGCGCGCGGATCAGCGCCTGCAGCGTGGCAATGAGCACCGGCGGCTCGACCGGATGGACCAGGTAGGCGTCGGCGCCGGCGTTGAGGCCGGCCACCTTGTCCTCGTTTCGCACGAAGGCGGCCGACAGGTGCACCACGGGCAGCGTGGCGGTCTCCGGTTTCAGGCGCAGTTCCTGGCACACCTCGAAGCCGCTGAAATCGGGCAGGTGCACGTCGAGCACGACGGCCGAGACCTGGCGGCCGGCGAGCGCCAGCGCTTCGCCGCCGGTCCCGGCCTCCAGGGTCTCGAAGCCCGCCGCGCGGATCACGCGCGCGGTGGTGTAGCGCGTGGTGGGGTTGTCGTCCACAACGAGCACGGTGTGGCGCGACCGGTCGATGGTGGTGCTGATCAGAGGCTCGGTCGGCATGCTCATTCGGCCGCGGCCGGCGCCTGTGGCGGCAGCAGCACGGGCACCGTCACGGAGAACACCGAACCCTTGCCCAGCTCGCTCTCGAGTTCCACGCGCCCGCCCAGCAGCGCCGCGAGCTGGCGGCTCAGCGACAGGCCCAGGCCGGTGCCGCGCAGGCGCTTCTGCACCGGCGAGTCGACCTGCGAGAAGTCGTCGAACACGGCGGCGTGGTGTTCGGGCGCGATGCCGATGCCGGTGTCCGACACCGAGAACCTCACCGCGTCCTCGCCGCTGCGGGTGGCGCTGACGCGGATCTCGCCGTGCGGCGTGAATTTGAGTGCGTTGGAGACGAAGTTGCGCAGGATCTGCGACAGCTTGCGGTCGTCGGTGTAGAGCTTGGGCAGCCCCTCGGGCTCCTCGAAGATCAACGTGGTGGACGGGTTGTTCAGCACCGGGCGGAACATGCCGCGCAGCGCCGAGAACAAGTCCACCATCTCGAACCAGGCCGGCGAGATCTCGACGCGGCCCGCCTCGATCTTGGCCAGGTCGAGCAGGTCGTCGACCATGTCGGCCAGCTCGGCAGCCGTGGTGTCGACGAAGCCGACCTGCTTTTCCTGCTCGGGCGTGAGCGGGCCGTCGACGCGGTCGCTCAGCAGACGGGCAATGCTGCGGATGGCGCTGATCGGCGTGCGGAATTCATGGCTCATGTAGGCCAGGAAACGGCTCTTGAGTTCGGTGGCCTTCTTGAGCTGCTCCGCCTGGGCATCGAGCTCGGCATACAGCGCGACCACGCCGCGATTCGTTTCCTCGAGCTCCGCGCGCAGCTCCTCCACCTCGCGGCGGCTTGCGGCCAGCGCGTCTTCCCGGTCGGTCGTGGCGACGGGCGTGTTCATCGGTTATTCCTTTCGGCGGATCACCACGACGGTCGCGTCGTCGCGGTGCCGCGTATGGTCGCGCAAAAGCACGGCGGCCACCAGCGTGGGATCCCGCTGCAGCAGCGGGCGGATGCGGTCGAGCGTCCATCGGGTCTCGATGCCGTCGCTGTGCAGCACCACCAGCGCGTGGTCGGGCAGCTCCAGCGAGCCGCTCTCAGGCTTGCGGATCTGCATGCCCGCGGTGCCGTGCTGGGTGACGATCGACTTGTCGAACACGCCGGAGAGCACGCGGCCCACGATGTTGCCGGCCCCGCTGTAGTTGACGTTCGAGCTCTCCGCATCCACGCGCAGCACGCACACCGCCGCACCGCGCGTGGTCTGCAGTTCGCGGTGCACGCGCTGCACCGTCTCGCGCACGTCGTCGGCCGGGGCTTGGGCGAAGGCGCCGATGGCGGCTTGCGCAGCCTTGGCCGCTTCGGGGCCGTGGCCCAGGCCATCGGCCAGCAACACCGTGGCCTGGCCGCCGGTCAGCGCGCAGGCCCAGCCGTCTCCGCTCACCGTTTCATGGGGCGCCGGCAGGCAGATCGCGCCGATCGCGAACGCCGAGGCGTGGGGCGCCTCGGCGTTCTTCGCGCGCACCCGCGCCACCCCGACCGTACCGCCGGGCATCGACGAATGGACGTCGAAGTCATCGGCGAGCCGGCGCACGGCGCCCAGCCCGGTGCCGGGCGTGCTGCCGGAAGAATGGCCGTCGCGCATGGCCAGTGCCAGGTCGGGAATGCCGGGGCCGTCGTCGATGGCGACCACCTCGACCTCGAGCGACTGCGGCCGCGCGGCGATCAGCAGGCGCCCGCCCTGCGCATGGCGCTGCAGGTTGGTGCCGAGCTCGGTGACCACCAGCGCGAGCCGGCCTGCATCGACCTCGTTCCAGCCCATTTCGGCCGCGGCGTGCGCGGCATGACGGCGCGCCTCGCCGACGCAGCTGGCGTCGCCGATGGCGAAGGCCCTGTGGGTCCAGCCCCTGACGGTGGCTACTTCCACTTGGTGATGCTCACTCGGGTGCCCATGCCGGGAGCCGATTCGATGTCGAACTCGTTCACGAGCCGCTTGCTGCCCGGCAGGCCCAGGCCCATGCCGCTGCCGCTGGTCCAGCCGTCCGTGAGCGCGAGCGCGAGGTCGGCGATGCCGGGGCCCTCGTCCTCGAAGTGCAGCACCAGGCCGCGCCGTCCGTTGCGTTCCGTGAACTCCCAGCGCATGCGCCCGCCGCCGCCGTGGATCAGCGTGTTGCGCGACAACTCGCTGGCGGCCGTGATCATCTTGGTCTGGTCGACCAGCGACAGCTTCATGTCCTGGCACAGCGCGCGCACGATCTGCCGGCTCGCGACGATGTTCTGCTCGTTCAGCAGCGGCTGCGTGCCTGTCGGTTCAACGGCCAAGGACGTTCTCCCGGCGGGCGCGCCGCAGCAGCTCCATGCCGCGCTCGACATCGAGCGCGGTCCGCACGCCTTCGAGCGAGAGCCCGAGTTCGACCAGCGTGATGGCCACCGCGGGCTGCATGCCCACGACCACGGTGGTGGCCGAGAGGATGCGGGCGATGCCGGAGATGCTGGCGAGCATGCGCCCGACGAAGGAGTCGACGATCTCGAGCGCCGAGATGTCGATCATCACGCCCGAGGCGCCCGTGGCGGCGATCCGGTTGGCCAGGTCGTCCTGCAGCGCGAGGGCGGTCTGGTCCTGCATGTCGACCTGGATGGTCACCAGCAGCGTGTCGCCCATGCGGAGGATGGGAATGCGGTCCATGGCTTGGTTTTCCTGCACGGTCACTCGTCGTCGCGCGAGATGCGCCAGCCGGTCTGCTGCAGCGCCAGGGCCAGCGCATCGGCCAGCGTGGCCTTGGTGCGAACGCCCTGCAGGTCGATGCCCAGGTGCACGATGGTCTGCGCGATCTGCGGGCGGATGCCGCTGATGATGCAGTCAGCGCCCATGAGCCGGATGGCCGTGACCGTCTTCAGCAGGTGCTGCGCCACCAGCGTGTCGACCGTCGGCACGCCGGTGATGTCGACGATGGCGAGCGCCGAGCCTGTCTCGACGATCTTCTGCAGCAGGGCTTCCATGACCATCTGCGTGCGGCTGCTGTCGAGCACGCCGATCATCGGCACCGCGAGCACGCCGTCCCACAGCTTGACGACCGGGGTGGACAGCTCGAGCAGTTCTTCCTGCTGGCGCCGGATGATTTCCTCGCGCGCCAGCTGGTAGGTGCCGACGGTATGCTGCGCCAGCGTGTCGACGGTGGTCGACAGCGCCCACATCGCGCTGCCCATGGCGGCCGGGTCGCTGCCAAGGCGGCGCTGGATCGACTCGAACAGCGGCTTTTTGAGCGACAGCACGAACACGCTCGTATCGGCGGCGGACTGGCCCTTGGCCGCGCGGCTGCGCGAAAGGTTGGCCATCGTCTCGCGCAGCGAGGCCCAGGCCGGTGCGTCGAATCGCGCGGGATCGGCGCCGGCCTGCAGGCCATCGCCGAGCTGTCGCAGGATCTCGGCCGCCTCTGCCTGGGCGCTGCGACGCGCGCCGGGGTCGCTCAGACGGGCCTCGTCGAGCCAGCTCTCGACGACTCGACCGCTGTCTTCGCGCAGCGTGGCCAGCAGGGTCTGATAGTCGTTGCTCATGGGGTTCCTCTTCGGTTTTTGGAGTCGTTCACGGCAAACGACGATCGCGCGTGGACGAGTCGGTCGTAGCGTGCAGTCACGTGATGTTTCAGGCGAAAGATCGTACCCGCGCGGGCCTTTGCGAAATGCATTGCGCAAACACCGTGCATCGCTTCTTTGCGTAGGCCGACTCCCACACGACGATCGCCTTTGGCTGGCCAGCCACGCGCCGCGCGGACGCGCAATGTCTTTTGACATGCTTGCCGGTTGCGCTGCGAGTTCTTGGCGGTGTACTTGCGAGCGGACCCGGACCAGGCCGTGTCGCGACGAGGCCGGGACGCAGCGGACTGGCTCTGCGCTTTCCGGCCGGTGTGTGCGGTGTTTTGCATGAAGCCTAAAGTTTTCCTGTTTGTAACCGATATGTGAACACATGGGCGTCCTGCGCCGGCCAGCGGAGCCCTGAGGGGCGACGCGACACCGGAGGAGTTCGCCCATGCGGTTCGC
>CAJYQC010000287.1 GCA_913776885.1 uncultured Variovorax sp. | reverse complement strand
GTTCGATGCGCAGCAGCAGGACCTGGCCGGCCGCCCCTTCCCCCAGCCGCGCCTGGACGACGGCCGCCTGCTCGACGAACTGCTCGGCCGGCGCAGCGCCGTCATCGGCCGGCGCGAACTGCTGGCGCGCGCGGCACCGGCGACCGCCGAGCGCTGGGCCCGCAGCGAGGCCCTCGTCATCGACCGGCCCGACGCACAGCTCGACGCGTGGCTGCGCAGCCACGAGGCGCAGACCGTGATCCTGCGGCCCGACCGCTACATCGTCGGCGTGGCGCGCACGCAGGCCGAGCTCGACCGCATCTCCCGGCACCTGCCGGTGGCGCCATGACGATCCGCGCCACCGTGATGCGGCCGAGCCGTCTTGGTTGCGTTCGATCACTCGCACCGGGCGAGCGTCGACCCTGAAAAAACCGCCCGGCCTCGATGGCCGCGACGCGGTCAGTGTCGGCCGGTCCGGTCTCCCGCTTTCTCCATCCAAAGGAACCACCATGAAACTCATCAGCTACCAGTACAACGGGCAGGACAGCTACGGCGCCGTCGTGGGCGACCGCGTCGTCGACCTGCGCGAAACCTTCGGCGCGCAGGCGCCGGACCTCAAGGCTTTCATCGCCGCTGGCCTGGACGCCAAGGCGGCGGCGCAGATCGATGCCGCGCGCGCCACCTTGCCACTGTCGGAAGTGCGCCTGCTGCCGGTCATTCCCAACCCAGGCAAGATCTTCTGCATCGGCCTGAACTACGGCGAACACATCCGCGAGACCGGCAAGGAGGTGACCGAGAAGCCCGTGATCTTCCTGCGCGTCGCCGATTCGCAGCTGGCCCATGGCGAGGACATCGTGCGCCCGCGCGTTTCCGAGCGGCTCGACTATGAGGGCGAGATCGCCATCGTCATCGGCAAGGGCGGCCGGCACATCGGCGAGGCGGATTCGTGGGCGCACATCGCCGGCTACAGCTGCTACAACGACGGCAGCGTGCGCGACTGGCAGCTGCACACCTCGCAGTGGGCGCCCGGCAAGAACTTCTGGAAGACGGGCGCCTTCGGCCCCTGGATGGTGACGGCCGACGAGATCGCGCCCGACCAGAAGATGACGCTGGTCACACGCCTGAACGGCCAGGAGATGCAGCGCGCCACCACCGACATGATGGTGCACAGCATCCCGCGCCAGATCGCCTACATCTCGGCCTTCGTCCCGCTGGAGCCCGGCGACGTGATCGTCACCGGCACGCCGGGCGGGGTGGGCAACAAGCGCACGCCCCAGGTGTTCATGAAGCCGGGCGACGTGTGCGAGATCGAGGTGGACGCCATCGGCGTGCTGCGCAACGGCATCCGCGACGAGTGACGCGCGGCGCTCCATGACCGCGGTCGACCAGGAACTGCACGCGCTGGAGGCGCGCCGTCGCGACGCGATGCTGGCCGGCGACGTGCGCGCCCTGGGCGAATTGCTCGCGCCCGAGCTGCGCTATGTGCACTCCACCGGCACGGTCGATTCGCGCGACAGCCTGCTGCACAGACTCGCCACCGGCGCCATCGTCTACCGAGCGCTCGAACTCGCGCCGCTGACCCAGACGCAGTGCGGCGACGCGCTCATCGTGGCGGGCGAGATGCGGGCACAGGTGCTGCGGGGCGGCGAGCTGCGGAAGGTCTTCAGCAGCTACCTGGCCGTTTGGCGGTGCCAGGACCGGCGCTGGCAACTGGCCGCCTGCCAGGGCACTGCCCTGGCTGCCGGCTGACGCGGTCCGACGGCGGCGCGGCAATCGAAGCTCGCGCCGGGCAAGCCACTCACACCACCATGTGCTGCTCGATCCGCTCGCGGCCCAGCGCGGCGAAGCGCCCCTGCAACACGACCTCTCCGTGATCCAGCACCAGGACCGAGTCGGCGAACGCCGCCACGAACGCGAGGTTCTGCTCGACGATGATGAATGAATCGCCAGCGGCCTTCCTGCGATTGACCATCGCGGCCATCCGGTCGATGTTCTCCGGCTGGACGCCCTCGGTAGGTTCGTCGAGCATCGCGAGCTTCGCCTTCAGCCCCATGGTCCGCGCGAAGGACAGCAGCTTGCGCTCGCCACCGCTGAGCGACCCCGCCCGCTGGGTGAGCCGGCGCTGCAGCAGCGGAAAGTGCTGGAAGACCTCCTCGTACCGTTCGGCCTTGCGGTCGTCGAGGTGCAGCCACAGGTTGTCCGCCACCGTCAGCTCGCCGAACACGACGTTCTCCTGCGGCGCGAACGCGATTCCCAGCCCGAGCCGGGCGTGCAGCGGCCGGTCGCCGAGCGGCTGGCCGTTCCATTCGATGTCGCCGCGCGTGAGCGGCAACTGGCCGGCCAGGGCCTTCATGAGCGTGCTCTTGCCCACGCCGTTTCTTCCGACGATGGCGAGCGCATGACCGTGCCGGACTTCCCCGGACACCCCGCGGACCACGACGGTATCGCCGTAGCCGCATACCAATTCCTTGAAGACCAGAGTCATTTGCGGCCTCCCGCATACACCGCCCGCACCGCAGCGCTGGCCTGGATGTCCGCGAGTGGGCCTTTGTCGAGAAGACGCCCCTGGTGCAGCACATACACGTCGCCGCCCATGGCATCCACCGCCGTGATGTCGTGCTCGATCAGCAGCGCAGCTGCGCCGATCTGGCCCACGAGGGCCTTGATGGCATCGATCATCTGATGGGTCTCGCCGGGCGACAGGCCCGCGCAGGGCTCGTCCAGCAACACCAGCTTGGGCTCGGGCAGAAGCGTCATCGCCAGTTCCAGCGCTTGCCGATGCCCTTGCGCCAGCGTGCCGGCCGGCGCGTCGAGTTGCGACGCGAGGGCGGGAAACTCCTGCAGGATGTCGGCGAGAAGCCTGGTGTGCCATCCCAGCGTGGCCCGCTTCAGCGTGTCGATGGCCGATGCCCGTCCGGCCCACACCGCCAGGCCCAGGTTCTCGCGCACCGTGAGATCGGGAAAGACGGACGGCACCTGCATCTTGCGTCCGATGCCCTTGCGCGCCACACGCCAGGCAGCCAGGCCACCGATATCGTGGCCGTTGAGCGTGACGCCACCGCCCAGCAGAGGAAGCCGACCGGTGATGACGTTGAACGAAGACGTCTTGCCAGCACCGTTGGGACCGATGATGCAGCGGATGCCGGGCCCGCTGAGCGCCAGCGAAAGCCCGTCGAGGATCGTCACGCCCGACTGTGCCGTCTTCACGCGGTCCAGAGTCAGGGAGACGGGCGCGGTCGACGTGGCCGCGTCGTGCGCGGCCGGCGCAGGCGAATCCGCGCCGTGGCGCGGATCGGCCCGGCGCTTCAGCAGACCGGCGACCCCGTTCGGCAGGAAAAGCACCACCACGATGAAGAGCGCCGCCACGGCGACTTCCCAGTAGAGGAACTGCTCCCGAAGCTCGGCGGACGCGTAGCCGACCACGGTGGCGCCGAGCAGCGGGCCCAGCGCGCTCCCCTTGCCTCCGACGGCGGCCCAGATCACGAACTCGGTCGAGAGGACGAAGCTCATCGCCTGCGGTGTCACGATGCCCTGGTGCGCGCAGAACAACGCACCTGCCGTCGCAGCGAGCAAGGCGGAGAACGCATAGGCGTTCGCCTTGACCCGGTCCGTTGCATAGCCGAGCAGTTGAAGCCGCTCCTCGTTCTGCGCGACCGCTTCCCAGATCACCCCGATGGGCCGTGCCGCCAGCATCGCGAGAACGAGCGTGGAGATGACCGCGACCGCCGCGACGAGCCAGTACAAGGTCTCGTAGCGCGACGTGCCGGGAATGTCGGGAATGTCCGTCATGCCGTTGAAGCCGCCCGTGAGGCCGCTCCACTGTTGCGCCGCCAGGAAGCCCAGCATCGTCAGCGCGAGCGTGATGAGCGAGAAGTACGGCCCGCTGCGCGAGCTTCTGGCGAAGACCAGGCGCGCGATGACGTAGGCGAGCAAGGCCGGCGCCGCCACGGCGAGCGGCAGCGCGAGGTACAGGGCGGCGTTCGACTCCGCACCCTTGAGCATTCCGCCGAAGAGGTAGGCACCCAGCCCGAAGAAGAGCGCGTGCCCCAGCGGCAGGAACCCAAGGCGCCCCCAGCAGAGGGCCACGCCCTGCGCAGCGATCCCGTAGATCAGGAACAGGGCGATCTGGTACGCCACGAACTCGCTGGAAGCGAACGGCAGCGCAACCAGAAGCGCGGCCAGGAAGGCCGCCGATTTAGCGTCGCGAAAAAATGCCATTGGGCTTGAGCCACAGGAAGAGGATGGAGAGCATGAGCACCACCGCGTAGCCGCTGGTCTGCCCCGCCACGCTGCTGACGACGGCCTGCGAGCCGCCGATGATTGCCACACCGCCGAACATGCCGCCCAGGGTGCCGAGGCCGCCCACGACCAGCACGAAGAAGGCGTCCAGCAGGTAGTCGACACCGATGCCCGGTTCGATGCGGATCAGCGGCGCAAGCAGCACGCCCGACAGCCCCGCGAACACGACCCCGATGACGAAGGCCTGCGAAGCGAGCCGCCGTGTATTGATGCCCAGCGCCTGCGCAAGAACAGGGTTCGCCGTCATGGCGCGCACCCGAAGCCCGGCTGCACTGCGGCGATACCAGATGAACAGCCCCGCCATCACGACCACTGCCAGAGCGATCAGCGCGAGGCGATAGGCCGGGTACTGCGAACCGAAGACCATCATCGGCTCGGTCAGCGTCGACTCGACGTTGCGGTACTCCCTGCCGAAGACCGCTTCGACCAGCTTTCTCATGAGCATGGCCAGCGCCCAGGTCGCGAGCAGCGTGTCGAAAGGCCGCGAATAGAGCGGCCGTATGAGCCAGCGCTCCACCACGTACCCGAGCGCGCCGCACACCAGCACCGCGAGTGGAACCGCGGCGATCACCGGCAGCCCCAGCTTCTGCACCGTCACCACCGAATAGGCCCCGAGCATCACGAACTCCCCGTGCGCCATGTTCATGACGCCGAGCAGGCCGAAGACGATCGCCAGGCCCAGCGTCGTGAGTGCGAGCGTGGCCAGTTCGTAGGCCAAGTTCAGGCCGTGCAGCAGGATGTTGCCATCGAGCATGCTCAGACCTTGCACGTCTGGCCCGAGCCGACCTTCGGGAAGGTCTTCACCACGCGGAAGCCCTTGTCGGTGACGTCGGCCACGTAGATGTCCTGTTCCACATGGCGCGCCTTGACGGTCACCGCGCCCCTCGGGCCGCTGTAGGTCGTTCCTTCGGAGGCGGCATCGAGCTTTGCCGGCTCGAGGCTGCCGGCCTTCTTCGCGAGCGCTTCGAGCATCAGGAAGCCTTCGTAGGTCGACTCGGCCAGACCGTTCAATGCCGGCGCGTTCGCACCGTTGGCCTTGGCATAGTCCGCAGCGAAGGCCTTCGCCGCCGGCGTGTCGATGCTCGCGAAATAGCCCGAGCTCGAATAGAGGTTGCGCGCGTTGGCGAACCCGATGCCTGCGAGGGTGTTCTCCTCGATCAGCGTGCCCAGTCGAATCGCCTTGTCCGACAGGCCGAAGCTTGCGAACGACTTGTTGAAGGTCACCGAGGCTCCGCCGACCAGCGACACGAGCACCGCGTCCGCGCCGCTGTCGCGGATGCGCGCGAGGCTCGCATCGAAGTTGTCGACGGTGAAGGGCAGGTACTCGTCCCCGACCACCTTGGCGCCGGTCTTCTCGATGTATCCCCTCGCAGCGGCGTTGGTGTTGCGGCCCCAGATGTAGTCGTTGCCGATCATGTACCACCTGGTCGGCTTGCGCTCTGCCGCCAGCCAGGGAATGACGGGCTCGAGCTGCTGCTGCGGCGTCTCGCCCTTGACGTAGGTGCCCTTTGCGCACTCCCCGCCTTCATAGACGGGCGTGTAGAAGTACGGCACCTGTCCCTTGAACAGGCCCACGAGCGCACCGCGCACCGCGCTGTCATGCATTCCGATGAAGGCGCCTGCCTTCTGACCCTTCCACAGCTTCAACGCCGCCTGGCCCGCTTCCGCAGGTGCGAGGCCCGCATCCGCGAAAAGCAGCTCGACCTTGCGACCCAGCACGCCGCCGCGGCCGTTCAAGGCGACGGCGGCCATTTCGGCGCAAGCTTTGGACGACGGACCGAACAGGCCCGCCGGCCCGCTCTGGGGAATCATCACGGCCACCTTGAGCGGGTCGGCCGCGAAGGCCGTGGGCAGTGCGGAAGCTGCCCCTGCGGCCAGCGTTGCTTGCAGGAAATGACGACGATCCATGGAATGCTCCTTCGGGATTTCAGTTGCGGCTTGTGAGTTGAGGGGCAGGCGGAAGCGCCGACTGCACGGCTTGCGCGATCGCCAGGAGCCGGCGGTCGGAACCGATCGGGCCGTCGAGCGCGAGGCCCGCCGGCAGGCCGTTCGCAAGGCCCATCGGGATGGTCGCGCCGGGCAGCGATGCATTGCTGCCGGAGTCCGTGTTGCGTATGAATGTCCTGAAGGTGGGCTGCTGCGTGCCGTTGAGGTCGACCGTCTCGTCTTCGCCGATGAGGGCCGCGACCCGCGGCGTCGTGGGGAAGACCAGCGCTTCGATCCGGTGCGATTCGAAGGTCTGCGCGTAGAGCGCCTGCAACTGCGCCCTCGCCTGGAGGGCGCTCTCGTACACATCCTCGGGGATACCCCCGCCCGTCAGCAGCGTGCCGACGGCGCCGCGCACGTCCGGACTGCCGACGGCTGCGATCATTTCCTCGAGCGTGACGCCGCGCCCGCGCTCGTCGAGGTATCTCCTCATGTCGCGCACGAACTCGAAGAGCGCCACCGGAAAGCCGACACCGGCGTTGAGCTCGCTCAGTGCGGGCATGTCGACGTCCACGAGTTCGACACCGGCCTGCCGCAGCGTCTGCAGCGCGGATTCGGCCGCCTGCGCCACTGCGGGCTCCAGGTCATTCCAGAACGGACGCCTCGGGACGCCAAGGCGCAGCCCAGGGAGCGCGAGCTTCAGCTGGCTGTCTTGGGTGCCTGTCATCACCTCGTCGAGAAGGGCGCAGTCCGCAATGGTGTAGGCCAGCGGTCCTGGGGTGTCGCGGGTGCGCGAAATTGGTGCAATGCCCTGGGCCGACACGCGCCCGACCGTCGGCCGGAAGCCGCTGACCCCGCAGAGCGCCGCAGGCACGCGAACCGACCCGCCCGTGTCCGTTCCGATGGAGGCGGGAACGATGCGCGCGCCGACCACGGCGCCCGAACCTCCGCTGCTGCCGCCGGGAATCCTGGTGCGGTCCCACGGATTCCTGACGGCACCGGTGACCGCGTTGTTGGTGGTGATGCCGAACGCCAGCTCGTGCATGCCCACCTTGCCCGCGATCACGGCGCCTGCGGCCCGAAGGCGCACAACGAGTTCCGCGTCGGCCTTGGGCAGCTTTCCGTTCAACGATGCAGTACCGGCCCCGCAGGCCATGCCGGCCGCTTCGATGTTGTCCTTCAGGGCGATGGGAATGCCGAGCAAGGGCAGCCGCTCGCCGGCCGCAAGGCGGGTGTCCGCGTTGCGCGCCTCCCTGCGCAGCGCGTCGGGGTCGAAGCTCACCCAGACGTTGAGGTCCGCGTTGGCTTCAGACCGCGCGATGCAGGCCTCGGCCAGGTCCAGGCTTGAGACGGAGGCTCCATCGAGGAGCTTGCGGATGGCGGAGAGAGGAAGGTCGATCGCGTGCATGGCTCGTTCAGCGTGTGGTGACGATTCAATGTACGCAGCGGGGTTTTGTCGGAGACCTATAGAAATCGTTAGGGGTCGCGCTCGCCGTGCGGGGCCTAGGGTCAGACCCGACTGGCGCAAACCACGGCACTGCCTAGCATTGGCGCCCCGCGCACGAAGCTTGCTTGGAATCGACCATGCACCTCTCCACCATCCAGACCAGGGCCCTGTCGGACCTCATGCGCCTGGTCGCGAACGCGACCGACGGCGACGAGCTGCGCGAGCGCATGGCGCTGCCGGTGCTCGATCTCCTTCGTGCCGACACTTACGTGTCGATGGTCTGGGACGGTGAGAAGCAGCGCTTCGGCCGAACGACTGCGCTCAACATGTCCGAGGAGAACCTGCGGTCCTGGGACGACTACTTCCGCTTCGTGGACCCGCTGACCTACCCCATGATGCAGCGCCGCAAGCCGACCGTGGCCACGCAGGTGCTGTGCCAGACCGACCTGTCGCGCACGGAGTTCTTCAACGACTTCCTTCGTCGCGACCGCATGTACTGGGGTGTGAACGTCTATTTCTACGAACGGGAGCGATGCGTCGGTGACGTTCGCATCTGGCGCAATCGGGAGCGGGGGAATTTCGATGCGGGTGAGATCGAGATCCTGAATCTGATCGAGCCGGCCATTACCGCCGCGCTTTCACGGCTGGGGTGGAAGGAGTCCGCCCCAGCCATCGAGGAAGGCGAATCCGCCGAGGCAACGCTGCAGCGCGAAGGACGCCTGAGCAAGCGCGAGGCCGAAGTGGCATGGCTGGTGAGTTGCGGCTGTCCCGACAAGGAGATCCAGAGCCGTCTCGGTCTGGAGTATCCGACGGTCCGCTTCCATCTGGGCAACGCCTTCAAGAAGCTGCGCGTGGCCAACAGAGCCGCGCTGGTAGGCAGAGTTCGGGCGCTGCTGGCGCACCAGGAGCATGGAGAAACGTCTGCGGCCACGGCGACGCCTGCTGCGCCGGTGGAAGGCATCGCAACCCCTTCTGCGTTTGCGACGCAGGTCATGAGGCAGCGCAGCGCCTTGCAACAGGTTCGTACCAACTGATGCCCATCGACAGGCATGGCGATCGGCAGCCTGCGAATCGAACGGACCCGCGTGGCGGGTGCTGCATCTTTTGGGACGGACAGCACCCGTCCGAGTAGCGACTCCCCTGGACTCGCATCAGTCCAGGAACGCGGCAACTGAGCCAGGGCAAGTGAGCGACGCGAGTCATTGCCGGAGTGCGCGGGCGGGATCGGATAGAAGCCCTCGCGACGTTGTTGTTTGGTAGTGACCTGCACAGGTCACTCATCTGGAGCCATCCCTTCAGTTGACCGCTAGTGGAGATCGCAGTGGTCGTGACGATGCCATTAAATAGACTAACGGCACGCACCGTTATTGAAAAGGCAACGGAGGCACCCTGACCAGTTCAACTGCTTGTCAAAGGCGCGCCAAGAAAACCGCGTTCCGTTAGTATGTTTATGCCGAAGAAAACCACATCCCCATGCAGGCAGGCCTGACCCTCTCCCTTTTCGACGACACACCGCCGCCACAGCACGCGGCCATGTTCAAGGAAGCCTTCGACGGCTGGCTGGCAGATCAGCGCAGCTCCGGGCTGCTTCGCCGCGCTGGCTCGGTCGCCGTCTACGAAGACATGTGGGAGGCGTTCGCGGCGTGGTGCCTCGGCCAGTCGCCGGTGGTCGACCTGCCCACGCTCGATCTGGCCGACCTGCAGGCCTTCCAGGCGGCACGCTTCGGCCGCAAGACCTCCGACCTGTCGCTGACGCCGCGCTATGCGTTGCGCCTCATGCGCCTCATCGACCGGGTCCTGCGCCATCAGGCCTCGCGCAGCGACTCCCCGCCCAACACGGCCGCCGCGGACTGGATCAGGGCGAACCCCGAGATGCGTTACGCCGATGCCGCGCATGCCGACCCCTTGCCCGACTACCTCTCGGTGGGCGAAGCCCGGCAGCTCATCGCATTCCTGTCGGCCGCGCGGCCGCGGGCAGGCTCATCGCGCGACGCGCTGGCTGCGATGACCTGGCAGGAAGTGCGCAACAGGACGTCGGTCGCCCTGCAGCTCGGCGCTGGCCTGACGCCGGGCGACGTGCGCGCATTGACGCTGGAGTCGGCGATCTCGCAGGCCGGCCGGATGAGCGACCGCCCATGGAAGCTGCTGGTGCCCGGCAACGGCAATTCACCCGCTCGAGAGACCCCCATTGCGCCATGGGCCGGAGAGCTTCTTCAGCACTGGCTCAGCGTGCGTATGGAGGCCGGCATCGCGGGGCCCTTCCTGTTCCCCTCCACGCGCACCGGCAAGCAGTGGCAGAAGCCCTCGCAATACGAATGCGCCAAGCGCGTGCTCGAGGAAGCGGGCATGGATTCGCGCGAAGGCGGCTCGTTCAGATTGCGGCACACCTTCGCGCTGCGGCAGTTGCGACGCGGCACACTGCCGCAGCAGGTCGCGGCCTGGCTGGGAATCGAGGCGGCGAAGATGAAGCGCTATGAGCGGGTGCTGCCCGGCGTGATCGACGTCGTGTGAGCGAGCGTCGTCAAGGCGCCAGCGGCGCGCCGTCGCCCTTGCGCAGCACGAAGATGAGTTCGTCCAGCGCCCCCGCGGCACCGTCCGCATCGCGCGCCCGCAGGCACTGCACCACCTTGCGCCGAAGCGGAAACACGTCGGGGCGAGGAAGCGCCGGGATCACGTGCGTCATGCGTTCACGCAAGACGGTGGTCATGGTCTGTGCCATGAGGCGCAGCGCCTCGTTGTGCCCGGCCTGCGCGATGGACGAGAAGAAGCTCGCCATCGCGTCGATGCGCTGTGGCAGCGCATCGAGGTGCTGGTGCTTCTCGATGCCGTCGACGGCGGCCTCGATCGCATCCACCTCAGCGTCGGTGGCCCGCTCGCACGCCAGGCGCAGCAGCGTGCCGTACAGCGCGCGGTAGGCTTCGTCGATGTCGGCCGTGCCGAGCTTGCCGTCGACGACGAGCTTGCGCAGCGACTCGGCCAGCATCATGTAGGCGCCCTTGTAGAACACCAGCGCATGGTCGGAGCAGCCCGGCGTCATGTGCCTGACCTCGCCGATGAAGATCACATGGTCGCCCGCCTCGTGCCGCGCATGCACGCTGCATTCGAAGCTGGCCAGGCAGTCGTCGACCAGCGGCGTGCCCAGCGGGCCCCTGCGCCAGGCCACGCTGTCGAACTTGTCGGCGATCTTGCTCGAGGCGAACCGGCCCGAGAGCGCGTCCTGGCTCTGCGACAGGATGTTGATCGCGAAGGCACCAGATTCCACGAAGGTCGGCAGCAGGCTGCTGGCCTTTCGCAGGCTGAACAGCACCAGGGGCGGCTCCAGCGAGACCGAGCTGAACGAATTGCAGGTCAGGCCCGCAGGGCTGCCGTCGGCGTTGCGGGTGGTGACGATGGCCACCCCCGTCGGAAAGCAGCCGAGCAGCTGGCGGAACATCTTGGGGTCGATGGCCTCATCGGCATGTGGCATGGCAAGGCTCATGGCGTGGGCGTCCCCTGGCGCCTGAAGAGTTGAACGATGTTGCCTTCGGGATCGCGCAGCGACAGCACGGCGCCGTGCGAGCCCATGTCGCGCGTCCCCAGGACTTCGCCGCCGCTGGCCGCGATGCGCTCGCGCGCGCCGTCGAAGCTGTCCACCTCCAACACCATCACCAGGCCCGAGACGGCGGGCGCCGCTTCTTCGCGGCAGGCGAGCGCGACACTGGTGTTGCCCACGCCGTACTGGATCCACCGATCCTTATCGCGGAACTTCAGTTGCAGGCCCAGAGCGGACTCATAGAAGGAATGGAGTTCGGCCGGCCGCTCGGCCACCACGAAGACGTTCTGCAGGCGTTTTGGCGATTCCATGGAAGGGCTCAATGTGCGGGGTTGTTGTAGAGGTTGTTCAGCGAGGCCTTGAGGAAGCCGCCATCGGCCACGATGTCCTCGCCGTTGATGTAGGCGGACGCATCGCTGGCCAGGAACGCGACGATGCCGCCGATGTCCTCGGGCCGGCCGATGCGGCGCGCCGGGATCTTCGAGACCCGGCTCTCCAGCATGCCTTGCTGGCTGTAGTGCACTTCCGACAGGGGCGTGCGGATCATTCCCGGGCTCACCGAGTTGGCACGGATGCCGCGTGGCCCCCACTCCACCGCCATCTGCTGCGTCAGCGCGCGCAGGCCGGCCTTGGTCGCGCCGTATGCGACGGCGCGCGTCGGCGAGCGGGCGGAGATGGATGCCACGTTGACGATGCTGCCGGCCTGCGCCTCGAACATCATCGGCACCAGCGCCTGGGCGCACAGCAGCGCACCGCGCAGGTTCACCCGGAACACGCGGTCCCATTCGTCGATGGGAAAGTCCTCGAGCGCCGCGGGCGATGCGGTGATGCCGGCGTTGTTCACCAGCACGTCGCAGCGCCCGAAGCCCTCGCGCACCCTGGAGGCCATGCGGGCGACCGATGCGGGATCGGCCACGTCGCAGCGCATCGCGAGCATGCCGTTCGCCTCCACAGGCGCTTCGGGCTCTTCAGGAAAGAGCACGTCCAGCTGCACCACCTGCGCGCCCATCGCGCTCAGGTGCTCGCAGATCGAGAGGCCGATGCCCCTGGAAGCGCCGGTGACCACGGCCACGCGGCCGCGCAGCGAGGCGCTGTCGAAAACTGTCGAACTCGACATGGGCGATTGCGTGCCTCAGGCGGCCACGGCGTTCATGGATTCGACTTCCTTGCGGATGGCCGGAATGATCCGCTCGCCCCACAGCTCGATCTGCCTGAGCATGGTCTTCTGGTCGAAGTCGCCCAGCTGCGTCTGCAGCGCGATGTGCTTCGGGCGCAGGATGCTGATCTCCTCCAGCAT
>CAJYQC010000286.1 GCA_913776885.1 uncultured Variovorax sp. | reverse complement strand
GGAGGGAGAAAGAATCAGAGCACCACGGGCTCGTCGGGCAGCTCGTTCACGTCGAGCTCGCCCTCGGCCAGCGGAAAGTGCTCGACCAGCAGCGCGGAGATCTCTTCCAGCGCCTGCGTGAGCCCGTCCTCGAAGCGGCCCTCGCGGAAGGCTGCGCTCATGCGTTGCGCCATCGCGGCCCATTCGGCGTCATCCACGTGCGCGTCGATGCCGCGGTCGGCCACGATCTCGATGGCGTGTTCGGCCAGCAGCAGGTAGATGAGCACGCCGTTGTTGTGTGCCGTGTCCCACACGCGCAGCTTGCCGAACAGCGTCACGGCACGCTCGCGCGGCGGCGCATGGCGCCAGAGATACGACATCGGCAGGCCGGCTTCCACGCAGATGCGGATCTCGCCGCTGTGGCGCCGCTCGCTCGCGGTCACGCGGTGCGCGAGGCGTTCCAGCGCGGCAGGGGGAATCGCGCGCCGGACCTCGGATTCGTCGATCCAGCGATGGCGCCAGATGCGGCCCAGCTTCGCGAAGAGGCCCGCCTCGAGCGGTTTGGTGTTCGTGGTCCGCATCGTGTTCACCAGTCCCCCGACGCGCCGCCGCCGCCGAAATTGCCGCCGCCACCGGAGCTGAAACCGCCGCCGCCTCCGCCGCCACTGAAGCCGCCGCCACCGCCCCAGCCGCCTCCGCCGGAACTCCAGCCGCCGCCTCCACCGCCGCCGGGCCTTCCCGTGCCCGCGACCAGCGACACGATCAGCGCCACGAAGCCCGCGATCACTGCGATGACGATGCTGGTGGTGATGAAGAACACCGCAACCCCGACGCCGCCGCCCACGACCATCGTGCCCAGCTTCTTGCCGAGCACTGCGCGCGCGATCGGCGCGCCGATGAAGACGCCCACGAACAGGAAGATCGCGAGGTTCTCCCAGTCGAAGCCCTTGTCGCCGCCGCCGCCTCCTGTGCTGCGCGAGGGCTCCGGCAGCGGCTCGCCGTCGACCAGCCCGATGAGCCGGTCCACCGCCGCATTCAGCCCGCCCGAGAAGTCGCCGTTGCGAAAGCGCGGCTTCATCTCCTCGTCGATGATGCGCGCGGCCGCGAGGTCGGGCACCGCGCCTTCGAGCGCCTTGGCCGTGGCGATGCGCATCTTGCGGTCGTCCTTGGCCACAACCACGAGCAGGCCGTCGCCGACGTCCTTTCGGCCGATCTTCCAGGCATCGCCCACGCGCTGCGTGTAGCTGGCGATGTCCTCGGGCGCGGTGGTCGGCACCATCAGCACCACGATCTGGGAGCCCTTGCGCTGCTCGAAGGCCGCGAGCTTGGCCTCCAGGCCATTGAGCTGCGAGCCGTAGAGCGTGCCGGTCTGGTCGATCACGCGCGCGGTGAGCGCGGGGATCGGCAGCAGGTTTTGCGCAAAGGCACCGCTTGCTGCCAGCAGCATCCAGCCCGCGACCAGCGCCGCCAGCAGGCGCGCGCCCCATTCCAGGAACACCGCGGATCCGGCTTCGCCGGTCCGCAGGTGTTGCCCCCGGCGAGGGGGTTGGCGAAGTGACACGAAGTGCACGAAGCCTGGGGGAGTTACTTTTTCGGAGCGCTGAAGTCGACCGTGGGCGGGGTCGAGATCTGCGCCTCGTTCTGCACCGAGAAGTTCGGCTTCGGCGCGTAGCCGAAGACCTTGGCCGTGAGGTTGGTCGGGAAGCTGCGCGCGAGCACGTTGTACTCCTGCACGCTCTCGATGTAGCGGTTGCGCGCCACGGTGATGCGGTTCTCGGTGCCTTCGAGCGTCACCCGCAGGTCGCGGAAGGCCTGGTTGGCCTTGAGCTCGGGGTAGCGTTCCGACACCACCATCAGCCGCGACAGCGCAGAGGACCGCTCGCCCTGCGCCTGCTGGAACTTGTTGAAGGCCTCGGGGTTGTTGAGCGTCTCGGGCGTCACCTGGATCGACGTGGCCTTGGCGCGCGCCTCGATCACCTTGGTGAGCGTGTCCTGCTCGAAGCTGGCCTCGCCCTTGACGGTGGCCACGATGTTCGGCACGAGGTCGGCGCGCCGCTGGTACTGGTTGAGAACCTCGCTCCAGGCCGACTTGCTGGCCTCGTCGAGGGACTGGAACTGGTTGTAGCCGCACCCGCTCAGGGAAACGACCGCCGCAAGGATCAGGAACCAGCGCTTCATCATCATTTGCATTACCTCCGCAGAAGATGCGGAAGGTAGCATAGGCGGCTCCATGGCCCTTGATCCACTGCAAGCCCTGCATGCCGCCAACCGTGCGTCATTGCCGGTCGCGTCTTCCGCTTTCGGCACGCTGCTGATCGCGGGCGCGACCGGTGCACTGGGGGCCGAGCTGCTGCGCCGGCTGGCGGGCAGCCACCGCCATGCGCACACCCGCGTGCTCGCGAAGGAGCCGATCCGCGACGGGCTGCGCGGCGTCGAGACCTACCTGAGCCCCGGCCTGCCCATCGCGCAGTGGCCGCCCACCTCGGCCCACACCGCCATCGTCGCCTTCGATCCGCCGCGCCTGTACCACGACCGCGAGCGCGCGCTGTGGGTGCCCGATCCTTCCGGCCTGCCCGAGCTGGCCCGCTGGCTGCGTTCTTGCGGCGTGCAGACGCTGGCCATCGTGCTGCCGCACGACCAGGGCCGGCTGCCCGAGGCGCTCAAGCGCGGCCTGGCCAGCCTCGACGAGCAGGCGGTGGTGGCCTGCGGCTTCGAGCGCGTGATCCTCGTGCGCTCGGCACGCAAGCCGGCGAATGCGAAGCTCGCCAACCCCTTCGAGCGGGTGGCCGCATGGATGCTGTCGGTGGTGCGCTTCATGGTGCCCAGCAGCGAGCAGCCGGTGCGAGCGGCCAAGGTGGCCGAGCTGGTCGACGTGGCGCTGCGCATCGCGCCTGCGGGCGTGCACGTGGCGGCGCCGGAACTGGTGTGGGAATCTGCACAGGGCGAGATGCAGGCCGTAGCGGCACGCTGGCTGCGTGTGCCGGGCTGAAGCTCAGCCACGCCACACCCGCAGCAGCTCGCGCGAGTCCATCACCAGCCCCAGGTGCAGCGACACCATCGCCAGCGCCGCGCCTTCCAGGTGCGCGTCGGTGCCGCGCACCAAGTCGCGCAGCACGATCACGCGGTAGTTGCGGTTGCTCGCGTCGAAGGCGGTGTTGAGCACGCAGCAGTCGGTGAAGCCGCCGTCGAGCACCACGGTCTCGATGCGCTGGTTGCGCAGCAGGAAGTCGAGGTCGGTCGGATAGAAGGCCGAGAGCCGGCGCTTGCCGTCCACGCGCATGTCGCCGGGCTCCACGCGCGTGACCCACTCGGTCCACTTCGAGCCTTCGATGGCGTGCGCGTCGGCGTTCGGGATCTCGCCAACGTGCAGCGGGAAGGTGCGCCGCCATGCCGACGGAATGCCGTTGATGTCGTCCACCCCGCCCGGCCGCAGCACCGACCTGACGTGCACGATGCGCACGCCCAGCGCGCGCACCGCGTCGTGGAAGCCGTCGATGGGCGCCACCACGTCGCGCGCACGCGGCGCGGGGCAGGGGCAGTCGGGGCTGTCGTCGAGGTGGCCGCGGTGCATGTCGATGGAGACGACAGCGGTGGTGGCGGGATTGAGGTAGTCGGCGAACTTCGCCGCGTCGAGCTCGCGCTCTTCGTTGTAGACCCAGGCCTTCATCGGCGCTCTTCTCTCACGTAGGGTTGGCCCAGCGCGCCGGGCTCTTCATCGGCGCCGCGCCGCGAGAGCGCGACCCACACCATCACGCCGAGCGTCACCGCATACGGCGTCATCATCACGAAGTACTGCGGCAGCTGCACGCCGGCGGCGGCCAGCTGGGGAATCAGCGCCTCGATGCAGCCGAAGAGCAGCGCGCCGACGAGCGCCTTCCACGGCGACCAGCGCGCGAAGATCACGAGGCCCACGGCGATCCAGCCGCGGCCGCCGGTCATGCCGGCGATCCACAGCTTGGTGCTGACCACCGAGATGTAGGCCCCCGCCAGCCCCACCAGCGCCGAGCCCGCGAGCACCGCCGCGAAGCGCCATGCCGTCACGCGGATGCCCGCCGCGTCGGCCGCCTGCGGGTTCTCGCCCACCGCGCGCAGCCGCAGGCCGGCCGAGCTGCGTGCGAAGAACCACGCCACCGCACCGAAGATCGGCAGCGTGAGCCACACCATCGCGTTCTGCTCAAAGATCCGTCCCACGCCCGGCAGCAGCGACAGCGGCCACAGGCCCATCGTGCCGATGCCTTCGGTCGCATGGTTGGTCCACTCGGCCATCGAGCCCACCAGCGCGGTGAGCCCCTGGCAGAAGAACACCAGCGCGAGCCCGGCGATCACCTGGTTCACGCGCAGCCAGATCACCATCACCGCGAACAGCACCGACACCACGCTGGCCGCGAGCATGGCCAGTACCAGCGACACGGCCGGCTGGCCGATGACGATCTGCGCGCCGATGCCCGCCAGCGCGCCGACCAGCATCAGCCCCTCGGCGCCGAGTGCGAGCACACCCGCGCGCTCGCAGACGATGAGACCGAGCGCGGCGAGCGCATAGGGCACCGCGAAGTCCGGCGTGCTCGCGAGCCAGTTGAGGACGATTCCGCCGTTCATTGCACGGCCTCCCCGCCCACGCGGCGCAGCCGGTGGCGGATGAAGAAGTCGCTCGACGCCACACACACCACGATGACCGCCTGGATCAGCTGCACCATCGAGAACGGCACCTGGTAGAACACCTGCAGGCTGCGCCCGGTGACGAAGAGCGCCGCGACCAGCAGTGCCACCACCGTGGCCGCCAGCGGGTTGTTGCGCGCGAGGAAGGCGATGAGGATGCCCGAGAAGCCGTAGCCCTGGTAGAAGGCCTGCGTGAGCCGGCCTTCCTGCCCCGCCGCCACCGCGAAACCCGCGAGCCCGGCCATCGCGCCCGACAGCAGCACCGCACCGTAGATGGTGCCCCGCACCGGCACGCCGCTGGCATGCGCCATGCGCGGGTTGGCGTCGACGAAGCGCAGGTAAAGGCCCATGCGGCTCACGCTCGAGAGCCACCACGCCAGCAGCGCGATCACGCCCGCCAGCAGGATCGAGCTGCCGATGCCCGCGCCCAGCTCGGGCAGCCGCTCGAAGGCGCGGAACTGCGGCGAGTAGGGGAAGTTGTCCTTTGGGTCCTTCCAGCTGCCGTAGACCAGGTGCAGCAGGAAGTTGGCTACCATGTAGTTGAGCATCAGCGTGGAGATGATCTCGTTCACGCCGAGCTTGAGCTTGAGCCACGCGGGCCCCAGCACCCACATCAGCCCGCAGCCGATGGCCGCGATGAACATGAGCGGCAGGCGCAGGCTCTCGGGGCCGATCTGCCACATCGAGATGGTGGTCGCGCCGATGGCGCCCCAGATCATCTGGCCTTCGAGCCCGAGGTTCCAGAAACGCGCACGGAAGGCGACGCAGCCCGCGAGGCCGACGAGGATCATCGGCGCGGCCTGGAAGAGCACGGCGCGGAAGTTCTGGCCGTCGAAGAAGGTCTGCATCACGAACTCGTTGGCGAGCTCGTCGGCAGGCACGCCCGCCGCGATGAGGATCGCCGCCGAGATCGCGAAGCCCGCGAGCAGCGCGGCCGCGAGGATCAGCGCCTGCCAGCGCCACGGCATGTGCTGGCGGATCTCGAGGGCGTAGCGGCGGCGTGCCAGCGGTTGCACGGGCTGCACCGTGCGAGGCACCTCGTGCGTGACGGCAGCAGATGCCTTGGAAGGCGTGGAGGATGTGGAAGAGGGAACTGCCATGTCGGCCAAGAGGGATGCGTCAGCCATGGTCCACCATCGCCTGTCCGATGGCCTGCCGGTCCGCGGGCTGCGCGAACTCGCCGGCGATGCGCCCGCGCGTCATCACGCCGACGCGGTCGGCGAGCTGCAGCACCTCGTCGAGGTCCTCGCTGATGAGCAGCACCGCCGCGCCGCTGTCGCGTGCAGCGCGCAGCCTGGCGTGCACCTCGGCGCTGGCGCGCACGTCGAGCCCGCGGCTCGGGCTGTGCGCGAGCACCAGCGTGGGCGACTTGCCGAACTCGCGCGCCAGCACCAGCTTCTGCGCGTTGCCGCCCGAGAGCAGCGCCGCCTTCTGCGCGACCGAGCGCACGCCCTGCACGTCGAAGGCGCGCACCGCTTCCTCCGTGTCGCTCTGGATGCGGCCGCGGCGCAGGCGCCACACGGGGCCGTAGCGGCCGGTGTGCACGCGGCCGATGGCGTAGTTCTCGGCCACCGAGAGGCCGCCCGCGAGCGCGAGCCCGTAGCGGTCGGCGGGAATGGCCGCGATGCCGATGCTCCGGCGCACCGAGGCGGGCATGGTCTTCAGGTCGCCATGGCCTTCGAGCCGCATCTCTCCTTCGGTGGGTTCGCCGTCCAGGCCCATGATCGCGCCCGCCAGCTCGCCCTGTCCGTTGCCGCCCACGCCGGCGAGGCCGTAGATCTCGCCGGCATGCAGGTCGAGGTCCACGCCGTCGAGCACGCGGCGTCCCTCGGGCGATGCGGGCGTGCGCAGCCCGCGCACCGAAAGGCGCACCGGCCCGCGCGGCGCGGCCGAGGGCTGGAAGCCCTGCGCGGCGATCGATTCGCCCACGGTGAGCTTCACCAGCTCGGCCACCGACGCTTCTTCCGGCTTCAGCGTGGCCACCGTGCGGCCGCCGCGCATCACCGTCACGCGGTCGGCGTAGGTCTTCACGTCGGCCATCTTGTGCGTGACCAGTATCACCGCCGCGCCCTTGCGCGCCAGGCCCTGCACCGTCTGCAGGAGGCGCGCGGCTTCCTGGTCGGTCAGCACGGCCGTGGGCTCGTCGAGGATCAGGATGCGCGCGCCCGCCAGCAGCACCTTGAGGATCTCCACGCGCTGCTGCTCGGCGACCGACAGCGCATCGACGCGCTTCGACGGATCGATGTCGAAGCCCAGCTCCGCCGCCTTGTTGCGGATGTCGCGCGTGACCTCGCGCAGCCGCTCGCCATGGCTCTGGAACTCCGCCGGCGGCGGCGCGGTGAGCAAAATGTTCTGTGCCACCGTGAAGGGCCGCACCAGCTTGAAATGCTGGTGGACCATGCCGATGCGGTGCTTCGCCGCATCGCGCGGCCCGGCGAATCGCACCGCGTTGTCGTCCACCAGCAGCTGCCCGGCTTCGGGCGCGTAGAGCCCGGCCGCGATGTTCATCAGCGACGACTTGCCTGCGCCGTTCTCGCCGAGCAGCGCATGCACCTCGCCCCAGCGCGCTGCGAAGTGGGCGTCGGTCAGAGCCGCGAAGCCGTCGAAGGTCTTGCGGATGCCGGTGAGTTCGAGCGCGTTGGGCATGTGCGGCCTTGCCTTGTCTGCGGGCCTACTTTTGCGTGACCACGCCCTTGACGAACCAGTCCATCTTCCAGAGGTCGGCGTCCGAAAGAACGGCGCCCTTGGCCACGCGCTCCTTGCCGTCGCGGTCGGCGAGCGGGCCGGCGTAGATCTGCTTGCCCTTCATGATCGCGTCGCGCTCGGCGGTGATGAGGGCTGCCTTGTCCTTGGGCACGGCGGGGCCGAAGCCGGCGATGTCGGTGCCGCCGTCCTTCATCTCGATGAAGGCGCCGTAGGGCGCGGGCTTCCAGCCGCCGGCCATGATCTTCTTCAGCTCGGGCACGAGGAAGCGGTCCCACACCCACACGGAGGAGCACAGCGTGGCCTTTGGCGCGAACTGGCGCAGGTCGCGGTGGTGCCCGGTGCCGTACACGCCGCGCTCCTGCGCGACGATCTGCGGCGTGGGGCTGTCCACGTGCTGGCCGATCACGTCGGCGCCCTGGTCGATGAGCGCGGCGGCCGCTGCGCGTTCCTTCACCGGGTCGTTCCACGCGCCGGTGTAGATCACGTTGACGGTGGCGTTGGGGTTCATCTTCTGCGCACCGAGCGCGAAGGCGTTGATGGTCCAGTTCACCACGCCGAAGGGGTTGGCCGCGACGAAGCCGAGCTTGCCGGTCTTCGATGCGGCACCGGCGGCCATGCCGCAGAGATACTGGCTCTCGTAGGTGCGGCCGTAGAACGATTCGAGGTTGCTGCCGTTGGTGGTGCCCGAGCCGTTGAGGAAGGCCACGTCGGGGTACTTGGCGGCCAGGTCCTTGAAGCTGTCGGAGTAGCCGAAGGCGGTGCCGATCACGATGTTGGCGCCGCGCTGGATGAACT
>CAJYQC010000285.1 GCA_913776885.1 uncultured Variovorax sp. | reverse complement strand
CCCAGGCGCACCCCATTCAGCGCGCCATTGCCGGTGGCGGGCCGCTCGCACCGTGGACCGGGCATCCAGCCGCCCGATCCGTGCGTTGTCGCCGTGTGCATCAGGCGGGCAGCGCCGCGAGCACGGCGGCCGAGTCGGTCACGAAGCCGAAGCACTTCTTGACGTTCCAGATCGTCGCCTCGGTGCAGAAGTCGGGCGAGCTCGTGGCGCAGCAGTCGCTCAGCATCACGCAGCCGTAGCCCAGGAAGTTGGCGTCGGTGAGCGTGTGCAGCACGCACTGGTCGGTGTTGCAGCCCGCGAACAGGATGCTGCGCACCCCGAGGTTGCGCAGGATGCTGTCCAGCGGCGTGTCCCAGAAGCCGCTGATGCGGTGCTTGTCGACCAGGAAGTCGCCCTCGTGCGGTGCGAGTTCGTCCACGATGGCCGCGGCCCACGAGTCCTTCTGCAGGACGTGGCCCTTGTCGCCGGGCAGCGGGTCGCCCAGGCCGATGCCCGTGCCGCTGTTCTTGTACAGATGGATCTGGTTGGGCGGCATGTTGGCCAGGTCCGCACGGTTGCCCCAGTTGACCCAGACGACCGGCACGCCGGCGCGGCGCAGCTCGGGCAGCAGCTTCTGAAGGGGCGCGATCGGCGTGCGATCCGCCGCGTAGTTGCCACCGATGTGGTCGACCCACCCGCCCTCGGTGCAGAAGTCGTTCTGCAGGTCGATGATGACGATGGCCGTGCGGCGCAGGTCGAGCACCACGTTCTGCGGCTGCGCCTGCACCCGGGCGCGCAGCGGCGCGGGGGGCTCCACGGACATGTCGACCTCGCCCTCGCTGGCGATCCAGTAGTACTGCTGGCCCAGGCCCAGGGCGCCGTCGGGCCGGGCATCGGGAAGATAGGGGTGGCGTTTCATCAAAGGCTCCGGTGGTGTGCGGGCGAAGGGCGCATCGCCGCAGGCTGGTGCATTCGTTGCGGTCGCCGCACCGATATGCGGCAGAAAGTCGGCGAATTCACTGGCACTGTTATTGCGATGCGTTGTCGGTAAGTAATTGATTAGTTACTTAACCCTCCAACTAGCGAAAGGCATGCCATGCAGATTCCGTCCCTCTCCCGCCGCGCCGCCGTCCTCGCAGGCGTCAGCGCCTTCACCACCCTCGTGCTGAGCCTGCCGGCTTCGGCCGCCGATCCGATTGCGGTCGGCATCCTCATTCCCGGCTCCAAGTCGGACAAGGGATGGATGGAGTCCGGCTACGACGGCCTCGTGGCCGCGCAGAAGGAGTACGGCACCCGGATCAAGGTGCAGATGATCGAGAACATCAACTACGCCGACATGGAGCAGGCGCTGACCAACCTGGCCAGCAAGAACGCGCTCGTGATCGGCGTCGGAGGCCAGACCCAGGCGGCCGTGCTCAAGGTGGCCAAGCGCTTTCCCAAGACGCACTTCTCGATCGTCGGCGGAAACAAGGCCGACGAGATGGCCAACGTCGCCGGCTACGACGTCAAGCAGGCCGAGATCGCCTTCGTCGCGGGCGCTGCCGCCGCGATGCTGTCGAAGAACGGGGCCGTGAGCTACGTGGGCGGCATGGAAATCCCCTCCATCGTCAACGCCGGCAAGGAGTTCGGCAACGGCGCCAAGTACATCAAGCCGGGCATCAAGTACTTCGAGAACTACACCGGCGACTTCGACAACGTGGCCAAGGCCAAGGAAGCCACGCTGGCGGCCATCGCGCAGGGCGCCGACGTGCACTATCACATCCTGAACCTCGGCCTGCGCGGCATGGAGCAGGCGGCCAAGGAGAAGGGCACGAAGATCATCGGCAGCTACACCAACCGCTGCGGCACCGATCCGCTCTATCCCGCCTACAGCATCACCGGCGTCGGCTACCAGGTGCAGTACGCCATCAAGGAGGCCGTCGGCGGCACCTGGAAGGCCGGCTACAAGCCCTTCGGACTGGCCATGGGACCGAACGCTTCGGACATGGTCATCTGCGGTGCGACCGACGAGCAGAAGGCCAAGCTCGAGCAGATCAAGAAGGACATCCTGTCCGGCAAGATCAAGGTGCTGGAGGGCTGATGCGCGAGCGCCACGCCATGGGACTCGGTGACGGCAACAGCGACGGCATCACCGACGGCAGCTTGGGGCTCGCCGCGACCCGCGCCGCCGCGCCGCTGCTGAAGCTCGAGGGCCTGTCCAAGCGCTTCGGCGCGCTGCACGCGCTGCAGGACGTCTCGCTGGCGCTCCATCCCGGCGAGGTCCACTGCCTGCTGGGCGAGAACGGGGCTGGCAAGTCCACGCTGTGCAATCTCGTCTTCGGCGTGCACGCCGCGGACGCGGGCGAGATGACGCTGGCCGGCGAGGCGTTTCGCCCGCGCTCGCCGGCGGATGCCCTGTCGCACGGCATCGCGATGGTCCACCAGCACTTCAGCCTGGTGCCCGACATGACGGTGCTCGACAACCTGCTGCTTGGCCAGGCCCGCGGCGTGCTCGACCGCAAGGCCGGTGCGGCGCGCATCGCCGCGATGCGGGAGCGATACGGGCTCGCGCTCGATCCGCACGCGAAGGTGCAGGACCTGTCGGTGGGCGAGCGCCAGCGCGTCGAGATCGTGAAGTGCCTGGTGCGAGAGCCGCGCCTGCTGGTGCTCGACGAGCCCACCGCCGTGCTGCTGCCGCAGGAGATCGAGGCGCTGCTCTCGGTGTGCACGCGCGTGGCGCAGCAGGGCTGCGGCGTGGTGCTGGTCACCCACAAGCTGGCGGAGATCCAGCGCGTCGCGCGGCGCGCCACCGTGCTGCGCGGCGGGCGCGTGGTGGCGCGCTCGGACGCGCCCGCGCAGGACATCGACGCGCTGGTGCGCGCGATGATTCAGCGCGATTTGCAGGCGCCCGTCGCCGCGCCGGTGCGAACGTCCCGCGCGCACCGGCCGGCAGGAAGCCCGACGCGCGAGGCGGCCCTGCTGGCCGACGGCCTCACCGTACGCGACGCCGATGGCGTGGTGCGCCTGGACAACTTCACCCTGATGGTCGAGCCGGGCGAGATCGTGGCCATCGCCGGCGTCGAGGGCAACGGCCAGAGCGAGCTCGGCGCGGTGCTTTCGGGAATGCTGCGTCCCACCGAGGGGCGCTACTTCGTCTGCGGCGAGGACATGACGCGCGCTACGCCGCGCCAGTTGAGCGCCGCGGGCTGCGGCGTGGTGCCCGAAGACCGGCATGCCCTGGCCTGCGTGGGCGGCATGAACGTCGCCGAGAACATCATGCTCGATCGCCTGGGCCGGTTCCGGCGCTTCGGCCTTCTCGACCGCGCCGCCCTGCGCCGCGAGGCGCTCGAGCTCATGCAGCGTTACGACGTGCGTGCCGCCAGCCCCGACGTGCCGTTCGCAGGCCTCTCGGGCGGCAACCAGCAGAAGGCGGTGCTCGCGCGCGAACTCACGCTCGAGGGCCTGCGCTTCCTGCTGGCGGCGCAGCCCACGCGCGGCCTGGACGTCGGCGCGGTCGAGGCCGTCTATGGCCACATCCGGGCCGCCGCGGACCGCGGCGTCGGCGTGCTGCTCATCTCGTCGGAGCTCGACGAACTGCTGAGAGTCGCCGACCGCGTGCTGGTGCTCTACCGGGGCCGCGTGATGGGCGCATGCCCCACGGCGGGCGCGGACCGGGCGCGCATCGGTGCCTGGATGGCCGGGCATCGGGACAATGAACATGTTGCAGAGGAGGTCGCGCCATGAGCGGTCCCGTACTTGCCTGGTCGCGGCTTCGGCCCGGCCCCGCGCTGCAGGTCTCTGCGGCCGCCGTGCTGCTGGCCTTCGGCGTCGGCGCCTTGCTGATCGCCGCGCTCGGCGTGCCCGTGGGCGATGCCATCGCCGCCTTCGCGGACGGCGCCTGGGGCTCGTCCTATGCGCTGGCCGCATCGATCAACCGTGCGCTGGTGCTCATGCTGGTGGGCCTGGGCTTCATCCTCGCCGAGCGCGCGAACCTCACGAACGTGGGCGGGGAAGGGCAGATCGCCGTCGGCGGCATCGCGGCCACGGCGCTCGCGCTGTGGCCGGCCGTGGCGCAGCTGCCGTGGGGGCTGGCCTTCATCGTCCCGATGCTCGGTGCCTGCGCGGCGGGCGCGCTCTGGGGCGGCATCGCCGGCGTCCTGCGCGTCAAGATGGGTACCAACGAGGTCATCGCGATCCTGCTGCTGTCCTTCATCGCCATCTGGATGGTGTACGGCAGCGTGCAGTCGGAGCACCTGCTGCGCCGGCCGATGACCAGCAGCGCGACGCTGCCCGAATCGCTGGAGATTCCCGCGGCGACCCAACTGCCGCTGCTCACCGGCGATCCGGGCACGCCGCTGCACGTCGGCCTGCTGCTCGGCGTGGTGCTGGCGGTGGCGGTCGCGCTGCTGCTCAACCGCACGGTCACGGGACTGCAGCTGCGCGCGACCGGCCTGAACCCGCGTGCGGCCCGCCGCGCCGGCATGCCCATCGACCGCCTCGCCATCGGCGCGCTCTGCGCAGCCGGCGCCTTCGGCGGACTGGCCGGCGCCTTCATGCTGCAGGGCGAGCAGTACACGCTCAAGGCGGGCTTCTCGTCGGGCTACGGTTTCGACGGCCTGGTGGTGGGCCTGCTCGCGCGCGGCTCCGCGACCGGCGTGGTCGCGGGCTCGCTGCTCTTCGGCTTCCTGCGTTCGGGCGGGATCAACATGGAAA
>CAJYQC010000284.1 GCA_913776885.1 uncultured Variovorax sp. | reverse complement strand
CGTCACCTTCGCGGAAGTCCGTGATCGCCGCCGGATCATGGACATCGAGCACTACAGCCGCCAGCAGTTCAAGGCCGAGGTCATCCCCGGCATGGAACCGCAGCAGCGCATGCCGCAGTCGCGCCCCGATTTCGGCGGCCGCGGCGGCCGTGAGGGCCACTCGCGCGACCGCAAGTTCGGCGGCGGCGGTGGTGGCTACCGTGGCGGCAATGGCGGCGGCTACGCCGGCGCCAGCGGCTTCAACGACCGCAACTCGCGCGGCCCCGGTGCACAGGGCCCGCGTGGCGGTTATCAGGGCCAGAACGCCGGTTTCGGCGGCGGCCGTGACGAAGGCGGCAACGGCGGCGGCTACGGGCGCAAGCCGGGTTGGGGCGACAGCGCTCCGCGCGGCGGCCACGGTCATGGCGGCGGCCGTGGCGACGGCGGCTTCGCACCCCGTGGCAATGGCGCCGGCCATGGCGGCCCGGGCAAGGTGTTCGTGCCCCGCGACGCCCAGAAGCGCGCATTCAAGCCCAGCCGCTGATCCTTCCGGGAACGCAGCCTGACGGCTGCACCGTCCCATCCTTGCGAAAGCCCGCGTTCTCACGAGCGCGGGCTTTTTTCATTCCGGGTGCGTTCCGGGTTTGCGAGCACGCGGATGCCGTCGAGTTTGATTGACATCTGAATCGATGAAAAGTAATGTAATAGCGCATCGCTTGCCCGGGGTCGTCGTTCGACTGCCGGTTCATCGACACCTGCTTTTCGAATTTCGACATGAAAATTGCGATCCTTGGGGGTGGCCACGGCGCCTATGCGGCTGCCGCGGACCTGTCTGAAACCGGCCATGAAGTGCGCCTGTGGCGCCGCGATGCGCAGGCGTTGCAGCCGCTGCAGCGCGCCGGCGCCATCACGCTGAAGGACGCCGACGGCTCGCGCGAGGTGCCCATCGCGCTCGCCACCGCCGACATCGGCGCCGCCATGCAAGGCGCCGAGCTGATCGTCATCCCGACCCCTGCCATCGCCCAGCACGACATCGCGCTCGCGATGGCGCCCCATCTGGTCGACGGCCAGGTCGTCTTCCTGCCGCCGGGCACCTTCGGCAGCTACGTGATGGCGCGTACCGTGAAGGACGCCGGCAGCCACGCCGACGTCGCCTGGGCCGAAACCGGCACCTTGCCCTACCTGGCGCGCAAGCACGGCGACCGCGAGGTCAACGTCACCATCCGCGCGATCCGCCTGCCGACCGGCGTCTATCCGGCCCGCAAGGAAGCGCAGGCCATCGAGGTGATCCGCAGGGCCTATCCGGCGGTGCACGGCTGCGGCGACGCGCTCTCGGGTGCGCTGATGAACGCGGGCCCCGTCATCCATCCGCCGTTGATGGTGATGAATGCGGCGCCGCTGCAGCACTTCGAGCGCTGGGACATCCACAACGAAGGCACCCAACGCGCCGTGCGCGACGTGACCGACCGGCTCGACCAGGAACGCATCGCGGTGCGCGAAGCCTTCGGGCAGGGCGCGCCGCACTATCCGCTGGCCGATCACTACAACAACGACCAGTGGATGTACGGCGATGCGCACAAGCAGCTCGTCAAGTCGGGCGACTGGCGCGAGAACATCGACCTGCACACGCACCGCTACATCACCGAGGACACCGAGCTCGGCCTCGCCTTCCTCGCCTCCGCCGCGCGCCATGCGGGCGTGGATGCGCCCATCGCCCATGGCCTGCTGGCCATCGTCGGCGGCTTTCTTGGGCGCGATCTGCGGCGCGGCCCGCGCACCTTCGAGAGCCTGGGCTTCGCCGGCCTCAGCGCCGCGCAGCTCAAGCAGAGGCTCCACGATGGCGAATGAATCCGCCGTGCTGCCTCGCTTCGCGGCCGTGGGTGCGGGCCGCATGGGGCGCGGCATCGCCATCGCGTTCGCCTATGCCGGCCACCGCATCTCGCTGATCGACCTGCGCCAGCGCACCGATGAAGCATGGCAGCGGCTGCGTGACGAAGCGAAGGCAGAGATCGACGCCAGCCTCTGCGGGCTCGCGCAGCTCGGCGTGATCTACGAGTCGCAGATCGCCGACATCGCTGCGCGCGTCGATTTCGTCGACGCCGCCGCTGCCCCGCACGCACTGGCCGCGGCGGAGCTCGTGTTCGAGGGCGTGCCCGAAACCGTGGAGGCCAAGCGCGATGCCTTCGAGCAGCTCAACCGCCATTGCCGCGACGACGCGATCCTCACCTCGACCACCAGCAGCATCCTGGTGACGCAGCTGGCGTCGCTGGTGCGGCTGCCCGGGCGCTTCCTCAACATGCACTGGCTCAACCCGGCGTACGTGATTCCGGTGGTCGAGCTCAGCTGCCATCCCGCTACCGATGCCGCAGTGCTCGCACGCACCAAGGCGCTGATGGAAGAAATCGGCAAGCTGCCCGTGGTTTGCGGCGCGTCGCCCGGCTACATCGTCCCCCGCCTGCAGGCGCTGGTAATGAACGAGGCCGCACGAATGATCGAGGAGGGCGCCGCCACCGCAGAGGAAATCGACAAGGCCACCCGCTACGGCCTTGGCCTGCGCTTCGCGGCACTGGGCGTGGTGGAGTTCATCGACTTCGGCGGCTGCGACATCCTGCATCACGCGAGCCGCGAGATGTCGGCATCGCTCGACGCCGGCCGCTACACCGCGCCGGCCATCGTCGGGAAGATGGTCGAAGAGGGGCGGCTCGGCCTCAAGAGCGGCAGCGGCTTCTACGAATACGAGGGCCGCGATGTCGCGGCCTACCGGCGCGATGTGCTCTCGCGCACGTTAGGCGAGCTGCGGCATGCGGGCCTGTGGCGCGCGCCTGCCGACCGGACCCTGTCATGAGCATCATCCGCCGCGCATTCGCCGACCTGTCGGTGGGGCAGGTGCATTACGCGGCATGCGGCGACCGTACGGCACCGGCCGTGCTGCTGCTGCATCAGTCGCCGCGCAGCTGGAACGAATACCGCGCGGTGCTGCCGCTGATCGGTGCGCGCCGCAGGGCCATCGCGATGGACACGGCCGGCTTCGGCGATTCCGCCGATGGTGGCGTGCCGGCAAGCATCGAGCAATGGGCGCGCGTGGCTTGCGAACTGCTCGATGCATTGGGCATCGAGAAGGTCGACGTGGTGGGGCATCACACCGGCGGCGTCATCGCGGTCGAGCTTGCCGCGGCGTTTCCGCAGCGCGTGCGCAGCCTGGTGTTGTCGTCCACGCCGTACACCGACGAGGCCTTTCGCAAGGCGCGTGCGCAGCGCCCGCCCATCGACGAGGTCGCGCCGAGCGAAGACGGCACGCATCTCGCCGCGCTCTGGCAGAAGCGCCAGGGCTTCTATCCGGCCGGCCGCCCCGAACTGCTCGAAGCCTTCGTGCTCGATGCATTGAAGGTCGCGCATGTCGAAGAAGGGCACCGTGCAGTGGCGTCGTACCGCATGGAAGAGCGCCTGGGCCGCATCGCGCAGCCCGTGCTGATCATGCGCGCGACCGACGATCCTTTCGCTGCTCCCCATGCCGCCGAACTGCAGCACCATCTTCCGCAGGCGTGCATCGTCGACATCGAAGGCGGCATGGTGCCGCTGCCCGATCAGATGCCCGAGGCCTTTGCCCGCACGGTGCTCGACTTCCTGGAGAACCTGCCTTGAAAGCTGTGCGCATCCACGGCTTCGAGGCCGTGCCCGTGCTGGAGGATATCGTTGAGCCCATCGCGCAGCCCGGGCGCACCATCGTGCGCATGGAGGCTGCGACGGTCGGGCACATCGACCGCACCGTGTGGCGCGGCAGCTTCCTGCGGCATCCGCCATTGCCCTACACGCCGGGCGTGGAGGCCGCAGGGGTCGTCGTCGCGAGCGGGCGTTTCCAGGTGGGCCAGCGCGTCTGGCTGCGCGGAAGCGGCCTGGGCACGCTCTTCGACGGCACATGGTGCGAGCTGATCGATGCGCCCGACGAAGCGCTGGGCCTGTTGCCCGACGACGTGCCGATGACCTTGGGCGCTGCCTTCTTCTCTCCGACGACATCCGCGTGGGTGGCGCTGCATGAAGTCGCGAAGCTGCAGGCGGGCGAACAGGTGCTGGTGACTGGGGCGAGCGGCGCCGTCGGCTCGCTCGTGATGCAGCTTGCGCGCGATGCCGGCTGCGTCGCAATTGCGGTCGCTGCCGATGCGCAGCCGCCGGAAGCCGGCAGCGCCGATCTGCTCGTGGATACCGTCGGTGGAGATGTGCTCGCTCGAACGCTGCCTGCAGTGCGCCCGGGTGGCCGGGCAGTGCTGGTCGGCTACACGGCGGGCCCGACGCTGTCGCTCGACATCGCGCATTTCCTGCAGCGCGACGTGTCGCTGCTGCCCCTCAACATGTTCCGGCGCGAAGCAGAAGGCCGTGCGGCGGTTCCCGAGCTCCTGGCACGGCTTGCCGATGGCCGCCTGCATCTTGAGGTGCGGCCCTTCGCACTGGCGGATGCCGCCGTCGCACTCGACTGGATCGCACAGCGCGGCCATCGAGGACGCGCCGTTCTCGTGCCCGACCTCTGAGCGGCGGAGCCCAGGGACTCAGTCTTCTTCCGGCTCGTCGCCCGGCACGTGCACGTGCAGATCGATCATCTGCCGCAGCGTCTGCTTGAGCTCTTCCGCGCGGCGCAGGCCGAAGGGCTCGAGCACGCGTCGCTCGTGCTCGCGTGCGAGTTCCATCAGGTGCTCGACAGCCTTGAGCCCCTTGCGCGTGATGCGCACCAGCGTGATGCGGCGATCACTCTCATGGGGCAGGCGCTCGACCTGTCCTCGTGCTTCCATGCGGTCGAGCAGCCGCGTCACCGTCGGCTGCTTGGTCACGGTCACCTGCGCGAGCTGGCCGATGCTGATCGGCTCGCTGCCCGCGAGCGAGGCCATCACGCGCCACTCCGACACGGAGAACCCCTGCTGGCGCGCCACTTCGTGGAACTCCGAGGAGATCAGCTGGCTCGCCTGCGCAAGCAGTGCAGGAAGGTAGTCATCGACGAAGCGATGCGACTCGACGGGTTGATCAGCCATGAAGGCACCTCACAGTCGCCACGGGCACGCTGTTTGCATGTCTAGGGTAATTCATGATTGTGGATACATTCATTTGTCAACATTATAGAAAGCACGATGCAACCTGCTGGTCGCATCGTCCCACGACAGACAACAAGGACCCCGATGGCAGAGCGTTCATTCGTTGAAGAAGTCAAGAAACTGCGGCTTTCTGGTGGGGAAGTCTTCAGGGGTGAGGGCATTCTGGCCGTCACCAAGGCGCTGCTGGAGTCGGGAGTGTCCTATGTGGCGGGGTATCAGGGCGCACCCATCTCTCACCTGATGGACGTGCTGGCCGATGCGCAGGACATCCTCGCCGAGCAGGGCATCCGCTTCGAGAACAGCGCGAGCGAAGCCACCGCCGCCGCCACGCTCGCCGCTTCCGTCAACTACCCGCTGCGCGGCGCCGTCACCTTCAAGGCCACCGTGGGTACCAACGTGGCTTCGGATGCGCTGGCCAACCTGGCCTCGGGCGGCGTGACCGGCGGCGCGCTCATCATCGTGGGCGAGGACTACGGCGAGGGCTCGTCGATCATGCAGGAGCGCAGCCACGCCTTCGCGATGAAGTCGCAGATCTGGCTGCTCGATCCGCGGCCCAACCTGCCCAGCATCGTCGATGCGGTGAAGCAGGGCTTCGATCTATCCGAAGCCAGCAACACGCCGGTGATGCTGCAGCTGCGCATCCGCGCCTGCCACGTGCACGGCCACTTCGTGGCGGGCGACAACAAGCGCGCGAAGTTCACGCTGAAGGACGCGCTCGAGAACCCGCAGCGTGACGTAGGCCGGATCGTGCTGCCGCCCGCGAGCTTCGTGCACGAACAAGAGAAGGTGAAGGACCGCTGGCCTGCGGCAGTGCGCTTCATCGAGGAGCGCAAGCTCAACGAGTTCTTCTCGGAAGACGCCGACGACATCGGCATCATCGTGCAGGGCGGCAGCTACAACACGCTGGTGCGCGCGCTCGAACGCCTGGGCCTCGCGGACGTCTACGGCAACACGCAGGTACCGCTGTACGTGATGAACGTGGCCTATCCCGTCATCGAGAGCGAGGTGATCCGCTTCTGCGAGGGCAAGCGAGCAGTGCTCGTGGTGGAAGAGGGGCAGCCCAACTTCGTGGAGCAAAACCTCGCGACCATCCTTCGCCAGGCAGGCTCTTCCACGGTGCTGCACGGCAAGGACATGCTGCCGGTGGCGGGCGAATACACGGCCGCCGAGCTGCTCAAGGGTACGCGCAGCTTCTGCGAGCGCTACGAACGCCTCGCGCCATTGCCGGTGCCGGTGCCCGTGCGCAAGGTGATCCCGCTGGCCGAGGTCGCTGCCGAGCCCGTGCAGCCCGTCGCGCCGCTCGGCGAAGTGGTTCACGCCCGTCCGCCGGGCTTCTGCACCGGATGCCCCGAGCGTCCGATCTTCAGCGCGATGAAGCTGGTAGAGCGCGAGCTCGGTGCGCACCACGTGAGCGCCGACATCGGCTGCCACCTGTTCTCCATCCTGCCGCCCTTCAACATCGGCAACACCACCATGGGCTACGGCCTGGGTGGTGCGGGTGCCGCTGCGCTCAATGCGCCCGCGGGCAAGCGCGCGATCTCGATGATGGGCGACGGCGGCTTCTGGCACAACGGCCTGACCAGCGGCGTCGCCAACGCGGTCTTCAACAAGAGCGACAACCTCACCATCGTCGTCGACAACAACTACACCTCGGCCACCGGCGGGCAGGACATCCTCTCGTCGAACGCCATCAACAAGACGCGCAGCACCGGCCACGAGATCGAGAGCGCCGTGCGCGGCGTTGGGGTGAAGTGGGTGAAGACCATGCGCCGCACCTACGACATCGCCGGCATGCGCGACGCGCTCAAGGAGGCGCTCACCACCAGGGAGAAGGGCCCGAAGGTGCTGATCGCGCAGTCGGAGTGCATGCTCAACAAGCAGCGCCGCGAGAAGCCGCTGGTGCGCAAGGCCATCGCCGACGGCAAGCGCATGGTGCGCGAGAAGTTCGGCGTCGACTCCGACACCTGCACAGGCGACCACTCGTGCATTCGCCTCTCGGGCTGCCCGTCGCTGTCGATCAAGCCCAATCCCGATCCACTTCGCACCGACCCGGTCGCGGCCGTGCTCGACAGCTGCGTGGGCTGCGGCGTGTGCGGCGAGGTCTCGCACGCTGCAGTGCTGTGCCCCTCCTTCTACAAGGCGCAGATCGTGAGCAACCCGAGCCGCTGGGACCAGCTGCGCGAGCGCATGCGCGCGGCCGTCATCGGCTGGATGCAGCGCGGCGAGGCGCGTCGCCGTGAAGCCTATGCCTTCTGAATGAGTCCCTCCATGCAAAGCGAAAACATGGTGTCGAAGTTCCAGGGATGCCGCGGAACCGGCTTTGCCGGGCCGCAGGTATCGCCCCCGGCAGGGGGTTGGCGGCTACACGAAGTGAGCAAGCCTGGGGGGGAGCAATGAGCCCGATCAAGATCGCGATCCTCGCCATGGGAGGGGAGGGCGGCGGCGTGCTCGCCGACTGGATCGTCGACATGGGCGAGGCCAACGGCTACGTCGCCCAGACAACCTCCGTGCCGGGCGTGGCCCAGCGCACCGGCGCGACCATCTACTACGTCGAGCTGTACCCATCGTCGCAAGCAGAGAACGACGGCGGCACGCCGGTGCTCGCGCTGATGCCGCTGCCGGGCGACGTCGACGTGGTGCTCGCATCCGAGCTGATGGAGGCGGGCCGGGCCGTGCAGCGCGGCCTCGTCACGCGCGAGCGCACCACGCTGATCGCCTCCACGCATCGTGTGTTCTCCATCGCCGAGAAGAGCGCGATGGGCGACGGCCGCGTCGACAGCAGCCAGCTCCTCGCCCACACCGCGAACGCAGCCAAGCGCTTCATCCGCTTCGACATGGCCCAGGCCGCCGAGGCTTCGGGCAGCGTGATCAGCGCGGTGCTCTTCGGTGCGCTGGCAGGCTCGGGCGTGCTGCCGTTCAGCCGTGCGCAGTTCGAGGCGACCATCGAACGCGGCGGCGTGGGCGTGAAGCCCAGCCTCAGGGCCTTCGGTGCGGCATTCGAACGAACTCAGGGCGGCGACGATGGCGAGCCGGCGAAGGAGGCACCTGTCGCCGCCCCCGCGCCACAGCCGCGACACCCTGCGGTACGCGCACTGGTCGAGCGTGTGCACAACCGCTTCCCGACGGCAGCGCAAGACCTGCTGCTCGAAGGCGTGCGCCGCCTCATCGACTACCAAGACCCGGCCTACGCCGACCTCTATCTCGATCGCATGGCCGCCATCGCGGCCTTGCCCGCGGGCGACCACCGCCTGCTTCGCGAAACCGCGCGCCACCTCGCGCTCTGGATGTCCTACGAAGACACCGCCCGCGTCGCGGCCCTGAAGACCCGCGCCACCCGTTTCGAGCGCGTGCGCGGCGAGGCGCGCGTGCAGCCCGGCCAGGTGCTCGCCATCAACGAGTACATGCATCCGCGCCTGCAGGAGATCTGCGAGACGCTGCCCGGCGGCATCGGCCGCTGGCTCATGAACTCTACGCTGCCGAAGAAGATCGTCGAGCGCTTCACGCAGCGCGGCCGCGTGATCCAGACCAGCTCACTGCGCGGCTACCTCATGCTGCGCATGGTGGCGGCATGCAGGCGCTGGCGCCTGTCGACCATGCGCTACGCGGAGGAGAACCGCCGCATCGAGGAATGGCTGCAGCGCATCGCCGCCACGGCACAGCGCAATCCTGACCTTGCCGTCGAGCTCGCCCAGTGCCAGCGCCTCGTCAAGGGCTACAGCGACACGCACGAGCGCGGCATCCGCAACTACGACACCGTGATGCGCGCCTTCGAGCGCGCTGGCGACAGGCTTGCACCGGCCACGCTGCGCGAACTGCGCGACGCCGCGCTGGCCGACGAACACGGCCACAAGCTGCAGGCCGCGCTGGCGCAGCACGCGCTGGCCTGAAGAGACGAGAACGACGATGAGCACAACTTCAGCCACCCTCTCGCTGCGCGTCGCCGAGGCGCGTCAACTGAGCCCGCTGATCCGCATGCTGCGCCTGCGCGCCGACGACGGCCGCGCGCTGCCCGGCTTCGCGGCGGGTGCCCATATCCGCGTGCAGGTGTCGCTGCCCGGCGGCAAGACCGACTGGCGCCACTACTCGCTCATCAACTTCGACACGGCGCGCAACGCCACCAACGCACCGACCGAGTACGTGATCGCGGTGCGCAAGGAGGCCGAAGGCCGCGGCGGCTCGCGCTTCATGCACGACGGTCTGAAGGAGGGCGACACCATCGCCATCGAGCCGCCGAAGAACGACTTTCCGCTGCACACCGGCCCGGGCGGCACCGTGCTCGTGGCGGGCGGCATCGGCGTCACGCCGATGGCCACCATGGCCGCGCGCCGCCGCGCAGAAGGCGCGGCCGTGCGCATGCACTATGCCGGCCGCAGCCGTGACCTGATGGCCTTCCTGCCTGAGCTGCAGGCGCTGCTGGGCGACGACCTGCACGTGCATGCCGATGCCGAAGCAGGAATGCCGCTGGCCATCGACGCTTTGCTCGATGGCGTTCCTGCAGGCGACCGCCTGTATGTGTGCGGCCCCAAGGTCATGCTCGACTCGGTGCTCGAACGCACCCAGGCACGCGGCTGGGAGCACGACCGCGTGCACTTCGAGCTCTTCAACGAGCCCGTCGCGGAGGAGGGCGACCAGCCCTTCGAAGTGGAGCTTGCCCAGTCGGGCCAGCGCTTCACGGTGCCGGCGGACCAGAGCATCCTCGACTGCCTCATCGAGCACGGCTGCGACCCGATGTTCGACTGCAAGCGCGGCGAATGCGGCGTTTGCGCCGTGCCCGTGCTCGAAGGCGAGATCGACCATCGCGACTACGTGCTCACCGCCCGCGAGAAGGCGGAAGGCAACGTCATGCAGATCTGCATCTCGCGTGCCAAGGGCGCGCGGCTGGTGCTGGACATCTGAAGCAAGGAGACATGAACGCCATGACCTCGTACAGAGACAACCCCGACGCCATCCGTGCGCTGGTGCAGAACGACCGGGTGCACCGCGACCTGTACACCAGCCAGGAACTCTTCGAGCTCGAGCAGGAGCACTTCTTCGCCAACACCTGGAACTACGTCGGCCATGAGAGCCAGCTGCCCAGGCCCGGCGACTGGGTCAGCAACGAGATCGCAGGCCGCCCGCTGATCGTGGTGCGCCACTCCGACGGCAGCGTGCGCGTGATGATGAACCGCTGCGCCCACAAGGGCTCGCGCCTGGTCAACGGACCCTGTGGCAACACCGGCAAGTTTTTCCGCTGCCCCTATCACGCCTGGACTTTCAAGACCGACGGCGCGCCGCTGGCGATTCCGCTGAAGACGGGCTACGAGAACACCCAGCTGCACGAGTGCGAGTCGGGCAAGGGCCTGACCACCGTGAAGCACGTGCGCAGCCACCGCGGCTTCATCTTCGTGAAGATCAACGATGCCGGCCCCGATTTCGACGAGTACTTCGGCGACTCGCTGAGCTCCATCGACAACATGGCCGACCGCTCGCCCGAGGGCGAACTCGAGATCGCCGGCGGCTGCCTGCGCTTCATGCACCAGTGCAACTGGAAGATGTTCGTGGAGAACCTCAACGACACCATGCACCCGATGGTGGCGCACGAGTCCTCGGCCGGCACCGCCAAGCGCATGTGGGCCGACAAGCCCGAGAGCGAACCCAAGCCCATGGCGGTGGAGCAGTTCGTGCCCTTCATGTCCGACTACAAGTTCTTCGAGGACATGGGCATCCGCACCTACGACAACGGCCACAGCTTCACGGGCGTGCACTTCAGCATCCACAGCAAGTACAAGGCGATTCCCGAGTACGACAACGCGATGAAGGCCCGCTACGGCGAGGAGAAGACGGCGCAGATCCTCGGCATGGCGCGGCACAACACCGTCTATTACCCCAACCTCACGATCAAGGGCGCGATCCAGGCGATCCGCGTGGTCAAGCCGATCTCCGCCGACAAGACCCTCATCGAGAGCTGGACCTTCCGCCTCAAGGGCGCGCCGCCCGAGCTGCTGCAGCGCACCGCCATGTACAACCGCCTGATCAATTCGCCGTTCTCGGTGGTGGGCCATGACGACCTGCAGGCCTATCGCGGCATGCAGGCCGGCCTGCACGCGAGCGGCAACGAATGGGTCAGCCTGCATCGCGACTACGACCCGGCCGAGCTGAAGGGCGGCGAGATCACCACCGGCGGCACCAACGAGCTGCCGATGCGCAACCAGTACCGCAGCTGGGTGCAGCGCATGACGGAGACGATGTAATGGCCAACCCCCAGGCTTCGCGCACTTCGTGTCGCTTCTCCAACCCCCTTGCAGGGGGCAACACCAGCGGCCCGGCAAAGCCGGTTCCGCGGTATTTCTCGAATGAGGGGGTGCTCGAATGACATCGGTGACGCATCAGGACCTCATCGACTTCGTGGTGAACGAGGCGTACCTGCTCGATACCCGCCGCTACGAGGCGTGGAATGCGCTCTTCACCGACGACGCCTTCTACTGGATTCCGCTGATTCCCGACCAGGAAGACGGCCTCAACCACACCTCGCACCTCTACGAGGACAAGCTGCTGCGCGAGCTGCGCATCGAGCGCCTGAAGAGCCCGCGCGCCTTCTCGCAGCAGCCGCCGAGCCGCTGCCACCACCTGCTGCAGGTGCCGGTGGTCGAGCAGTTCGATGCCGAATCCAACCGCTACGTGGTGCGCACCTCGTTCCACTACACCGAGTCGCAGGGCGACGAGATCCAGTTCTACGTCGGCACCTTCTTCCACTACCTCACGGTGCAGGAAGGCGCTCTGCGCATGACGCTCAAGCGCGTCAATCTTCTCAACTGCGACGCGGCACTGCCGGCCGTGCAGCTTTTCATCTGACAGGGACGAGATGCCGTACGCCACCGTCCACGACGTCTTCGCAGCCACCGCGGCCCGCACGCCGCAGGCCGAATTCCTTTTCACCGAATCGGTGACCGCCGCCGCCTACGGCATCGAAGCGGGCGCCATCCGCTGGAGCGATGCCGCAGAGCGCATCGAGCGCCTGCGCGTGGCCTACATGCAAGCCGGCTATGGCCATGGCCATCGCGTGGGCCTGCTGCTGGAGAACCGGCCAGCCTTCATCTTCCACTGGCTCGCGCTGAACGCACTGGGCGTGAGCGTGGTGCCGATCAACTCGGAGATGCGCTCGGCCGAACTGGTCTACCTGATCGGCCACAGCGAGATCGGCCTGGCCGTCACGCTGCCGGAGCGCGCGGCCGACCTGCGCGCCGCGGCCGCACAGGCGGGCATCGCCTTCGAGACCATGGGCCCCGACGACGCAGTGCCGCGCGCCAGGACTGCACCGCCGCGCGCTGGCGAGCCGGTTGGCACCGACACCGAATGCGGCCTGCTCTATACATCGGGCACCACGGGGCGCCCGAAGGGCTGCATCCTGAGCAACGCCTATTTCCTGCGCGCGGGCGAGTGGTATGCGGCGCTCGATGGCGTCTGCAGCATCCGCCGCGACAAGGAGCGCGTCATCACGCCGCTGCCGCTCAACCACATGAACGCGATGGCCTTCTCCACCATGGTGGTGCTGCTCGCGGGCGGCTGCCTGGTGCAGCTCGACCGCTTCCATCCGAAGAGCTGGCTGGCGAGCGCGAAGGAAAGTGGCGCGACCATCGTCCATTACCTGGGTGTGATGCCTGCCATGCTGCTGTCGGCACCCGTGTCTGCGGCCGACCGCGACCATGCCATCCGCTGGGGCTTCGGCGCCGGCGTGGACCGCAAGAACCACGCACCATTCGAGGACCGCTTCGGCTTCCCGCTGGTCGAGGCCTGGGCCATGACCGAGACCGGCGCGGCCGCCTGCATCATGGCCAATCGCGAGCCGCGGCTGGTGGGCACCAGCTGCTTCGGGCGTCAGGAAGACTTCGTCGAGATCCGCCTGGTCGGCGACGACGGCAGCGATGTCGACGTCGATGCGCCGGGTGAACTGCTGGTGCGTTCCGCCGGCCCGGACCCGAGGCGCTATTTCTTTTCCGGCTACCTCAAGGACGATGAAGCCACGCGCGAAGCCTGGGCCGACGGCTGGTTCCACACCGGCGACCTGGTGCGCCGCGACGCAGAAGGCAACTTCTTCTTCGTCGATCGCAAGAAGAACGTGATCCGCCGAAGCGGCGAGAACATCTCGGCCGTCGAGGTCGAGAGTGTGCTCAACCAGCACCCGGCAGTGAAGGCATCCGCCGTGGCCGCTACGCCCGACGAGGTGCGCGGCGACGAGGTGCTGGCCTGCATCGTGATGAGTGAGGGCGCCGATGGCTCGCAGCCCGAACAGACTGCGGCCAGCATCGTCGAGCACGCGCTCGCGCAGCTCGCCTACTACAAGGCGCCCGGCTACGTGGCCTTCGTCGATGCGCTGCCGCTCACGCCCTCGCAGAAAATCCAGCGCGGGCAGCTGCGCGAGATGGCGCAGTCGCTGCCCGGCCAGGCCCGTTGCATCGATACCCGGTCGATGAAGAAGAGGCAGGCATGACGGCGAAACGGCTCTCGTATGAAGGCGTTGCGGTCGCCGTGCCTGTGACCGTGCCCTACGTGCGCTACTCGACGCGTACCGCGCACTGGTTCGTCGGCCAGGCCATCGAGTCGCTGGTGAAGGCCAGCGGCGTGCCCAAGGAACAGATCGACGGCCTGTGCCTCAGCAGCTTCTCGCTCGCGCCCGACACGGCCGTGGGCGTCACCCAGCACCTGGGCCTGTCGCCGCGCTGGCTCGACCACGTACCCACCGGCGGTGCATCGGGCGTGATGTGCCTGCGCCGTGCGGCGCGCGCAGTGCAGGCGGGCGATGCCGACATCGTGGCCTGCGTGGGGGCCGACACCAACCACGTCGATTCCTTCCGCCAGACGCTGGGCAGCTTCAGCAATTTCGCGCGGGACGCGAGCTACCCCTACGGCTCGGGCGGACCGAACTCGATCTTCGCTTTCATCACCGCCAACTACATGCGCACCTACGGCGCCCGGCGCGAGGACTTCGGCCGCATCTGCGTGGACCAGCGCGCCAATGCGCTGGGCAACCCGAACGCGATGTTCAAGAAGGCGCTGACGCTCGACGAGTACATGGCCGCGCGGCCGATCTCCGACCCGATTCATCTCTTCGATTGCGTGATGCCCTGTGCCGGTGCCGACGCCTTTCTCGTGATGAGCGAGGAGCGCGCCCGCGACCTCGG
>CAJYQC010000283.1 GCA_913776885.1 uncultured Variovorax sp. | reverse complement strand
CGCGCCCGCCGCAACCTCGAGGCCGGCGGCCTTGCCGACCTGGTCGAGATCCGCGAGGGCGACGCGCTGAGCACACTGGCCGCCGACCTGCCCGAGTCGATCGACCTGCTGCTGCTCGACGGCGCGAAGGCGCTATACCCCGAGATCCTCGCGCTGGTCGAAAGCCGGCTGCGGCCGGGCGCACTCGTCGTCGCCGACAACGCCGACCACAGCCCCGAGTACCTGGCGCACGTGCGCTCGTCCGCTTCGGGCTACATGTCCACGCCCTTCGGCGAGGACGTGGAGCTCTCGATGCGTACCGGGTGAGCACGCCCGCACATTGAAATCCACGCGGATGCCACGGCGTCCGCAGCGCCAGTCGCACTGGCCGTAAGCGTCTGACGTCAACCAACGCACTTCACGATCCTTGCCGGTCGGAGTGCGTGCGCATGCGCGCTCCGCTCGGCCGGGAGAACACCGACAAACCGGACGACACCATGAGCATTCCATCGACAACGTCTACGACTTCGTCATCGGCGCGCGATCCCGCGCAGGGCCGCCTGCTGGCGCTGGCGGCGATCCTCTTCATCTCTTATCTCTGCGTGGGCATGTCCCTGCCCGTGGTTCCGATCTTCGTGACGGCGCAGCTCGGGCTGGGCAACGTTTGGGCGGGGCTCGGCGTGGGCATCGCCTTTCTCTCGACCGTGCTGAGCCGGGCGTATGCCGGCGCGCAGTCCGACCGCGACGGGGCCAAGGCCGCGGTCATGCGCGGGCTGGTCTTCTACGTGAGCGGAGCGCTGGTCTCTCTGCTCGCGGGCCTGCTGGCTCAGTCGCCCTGGACGGCCTACATGGTGCTGCTGGCAGGACGCCTGCTGGTCGGCCTCGGCGAGAGCCTGGTCGGCGTCGGCATCATCGGCTGGGGCATCGGGCTCGTCGGGCCGGTGCGCTCGGGCAGGGTGCTGGCGCTGGTCGGTGCCGCCATCTACGGCGCGCTGGCGGTCGGCGGGCCGATCGGCCTCGCGCTGCAGCAGCGCTTCGGCTATGCCGGCGTGATGGGCGCGGGCCTGATCCTTCCCTGCCTTGGCATGCTCGCGATCCGGCGCATGGCCGGCGTGCCCGCGCATGCCGGCGGCGGGCGAGTGCCGTTCTGGCGCGTGATCGGGCAGGTGTGGCCGCACGGCACCATCGTCTGCCTGCAGGGCATCGGCTTCGCGGCCATCGGTGCGTTCTTCACGCTGCACTTCCTCAACCAGCACTGGCGCCATGCCGGGCTGGGCCTCACGGCCTTCGGCTGCGGCTTCGTGCTGGTGCGCGTACTTCTCGGCCACCTGCCCGACCGCGTGGGCGGGCTGCCGGTGGCCATCGGCTCGCTGGCGGTGGAGACAGTGGGGCAGGCGCTGATCTGGAGCGCTCCCGGTCCAACGGCTGCCCTCGTCGGCGCATTCCTCACGGGGCTCGGCTGCTCGATGATCTTTCCGGCCATGGGGCGCGAGGTCGTGCATCTGGTGCAGCCGCATCTGCGCGGCACGGCGCTGGGCGGCTTCTCGGCATTCCAGGACCTTGCCTACGGGCTCACGGGCCCGCTGGCCGGGCTGCTTGCCGACAGGGCGGGGTACCGCGGGGTTTTCCTGGCCGGTGCGGCCGCGGCGGCGGCGGGGCTGGCGATCGCGATCAGCCTTCGCCGGGCACGGCAAGGCTCTCGGCCCTGATCGCGCAGGCGGCCTTCGCCTTCAGTTCGGCTTCCAGCTCGGCCTCGAGCTCGAGGGCCACCCGCTCGGGCTCGCGGCGCAGCTCCACGATGTCGCGCTCGCCCACACAGAGACCGTCGAGCCGCACGTAGATGCGCGGAAAGTCGCTGCCCAGTGCGCGCGCCACGTCGCCGAGGCAATCGGCCAGCGTGGCGAAGCCGCAGTCGCGGTAGGAGCTTGGGGGGATCACGCCCTTGGAGCGGGGCGCACGAACGGAGTACGCATATGACGAAACTTCCTTGCGCAGCTCCACGACCGGCTGCAGGCAGCGTTGTGCTTCCCCTGTTCTCTTCATTTGCGCAGTGTAGATGGGCCGATACCCCGGGGCCAGCCGACCCCGCCGAGGCAAAGGGTGAACGTGAGACGCACGACCGCTGCCGAGATGCGCGTTCAGCCAGGGCCCGGAGCGTCGACGCTAGGCAGGCAGCGCCTCAGCGCGGCGCCACTGCCACCGGCGCATCCGCGGGCGATGCGCTGCGCCCGATCATCCATGCGCACAGCGCAGACACCACACCCGCGAACAGCACGTACAGGCAGATCTGCCACGGCTCGCCGCCGCCCGACTTCAGCAGCGCCGTCGCGATGATCGGCGTGATGCCCGAGGCGAAGATGCCCGAGAACTGGTAGACGAAGCTGATGCCCGTGTAGCGCACCTTGGCGTCGAACAGGTCGCAGAAGAGTGCAGCCTCGGGCCCGTACACCGACGCGTACAGGATGCCGAAGGGCACGATGATCGACAGCCACACCAGCAGCACGCTGCCGCCGCTGTGCGTCATGAGCCAGAAGCCGGGGAAGGCCGACACGGCGGTGATCAGCGAACCCCACATGTACACGCGCGGCCGCCCCACCCGGTCGGACATGCGGCCGAAGAAGGGAATCGCGAAGCACATCACCACCGCCGCGGCCATCACGCCCAGCAGGGCCTCGGTGCGGTTGATCTTGAGGGTGCTCGTGAGGTAGTTGATGGAGAACACGCCGAAAATGTTGAAGAACACCCCATCGATGTAGCGCGCCCCCATGCCCTTGAGCACGTTGCCGGGGTAGCGGCGGATCATGTCCATGAAGGGAATGCGCAGTTCGGCGTTGCGCGCCTTCACGGCTGCGAACTCTGGCGTCTCCTTCACGTGCAGGCGGATGTACATGCCCACCATCACCATCGCGCCCGAGAGCAGGAAGGCGATGCGCCAGCCCCACGACAGGAACTGCTCGTCGGTCAGCAGCCACGACAGCAGCGCCACCACGCCCGAGGCCAGGCACAGGCCGATGGCCAGGCCGATCTGCGGCAGCGAGGCATAGAAGCCGCGCTTTTCCTTCGGTGCGTATTCGTAGGCCATCAGCACCGCGCCGCCCCATTCGCCGCCCAGCCCGATGCCCTGCGCCACGCGCAGCACCAGCAGCAGCAGCGGCGCCGCGATGCCGATCTGCGCATAGGTGGGCACCAGCCCGATGAGGAAGGTGGCCACGCCCATGATCATCAGCGTGATGATGAGCATGCTCTTGCGGCCTATCTTGTCGCCGAAGTGGCCGAAGATCACGCCGCCCAATGGCCGCGTGACGAAGCCCACCGCGAAGGTGGTGTAAGCCAGCAAGGTCGACACCACCGGATCGCTGCCCGGGAAGTAGAGCTTGTTGAACACGATGCCGGCCACCACGCCGTACAGGAAGAAGTCGTACCACTCGATGGTGGCGCCCACCAGGGCCGAAACCACCACCCTGCGAATCGCTTTCTCGTCGCTTGCGCTCATGTCTGTCTCCGATGAGGTTTTTCGTGGCGGCCTCTGCGGGCCTTGGTTGGCAAAAGAATCAATGCGCGGCGGATGCCGCTCTCGCGTCCTCTCTGATCAGGTCGACGGCCTTCTCGGCCATCATCACGGCGGGCGCGTTGGTGTTGCCCGACACCAGCGTGGGCATCGCCGAGCAGTCGATCACGCGCAGCCCCGCCACGCCGTGCACGCGCAGGCGCGCGTCGACGACCGCGAGCGCGTCCGTGCCCATGCGGCATGTGCCGGTGGGGTG
>CAJYQC010000282.1 GCA_913776885.1 uncultured Variovorax sp. | reverse complement strand
GCCGGTCGGCGGCACGCCGGGCAGCATCCAGTCGATCTCGCACGTATGGGTGAAGCAGAACAGCATCTCGTCGACCACCTGCGTGGCGCCGATGGTGCGCGAGATGGGCACCAGCGAGGTGTCTGGCGGGTTGCTGTTGACGAAGTGGTTCGAATAGAAGGCGTGCAGGTTCTTGTAGCCCACCCCGCCGGTCATGGTCGGGATGTGGTTGACGTAGGGCTCGGCCACCATGGTCGACATGGTGTCGTCGACGTTGCGCGTGCCGAACTCGTACTCGCAGTGCTTGTCCCACAGCGCCGAGAGGTCGTAGTGCGGGCCGATGGCGTCCTTCAGCGTGGCGATGCTGCGCTCGTGCGCCATCAGCGCGGAGGGCTTGTGGTAGTGCTCGCCGCCCAGGCGCGCGAAGGCGTGGTCCATGCCCGGGTACACGTGCAGCGAGACGCCGGGGCGGCCCTTGAGCGCCGCCACGATGCGGTCGCGCGCCTCGGGCGGGCAGAACTTGTCGAGCTCTGCGATGTGCAGCGTGAGCGGGCGCTTGATCTTGTCGGCCTCGTCGAGCGCGGCATCGATGCCCACGCCGTAGTAGCCGACGGCCACGTCCGCATCGGTGCGGCACGCCGCGAGGTAGGCCAGCTTGCCGCCGAGGCAGAAGCCGAGCACGCCGACCTTGGCGTCCTGCACTTCGGGCCGCTGGCGCAGGGCGGTGATCGCGGCCTGCATGTCCTCCATGCCCTTGGCCTCGTCGAAGCCCTGGTAGAAGCCGAAGGCGCGCTGCCAGTCCTCGGGCGTGTAGCCGAGTTCGACGTCGGGCTGCTGGCGCCAGAACAGGTCGGGCACGAGCACCACGTAGCCTTCTTCCGCGTAGTAGTCGGCTACCTCGCGCATGGTGGCGTTCACGCCGAAGATCTCCTGCGCGATGACCAGGCCGGGCCCGGTGCCCGAGCTGGGCAGCGCGAGGTAGCCGCTGAAGCTGCCGCTTGCGTCGGTGGCCTCGATGCGGATGCGCTGTGGTGCGGCCTGGGGTGCTTTCTGCTGCATGTGTGTTGCTCCGTTCATGGGGTGGTGGTTGATGCGGGCCGCGCGCTCATTGCATGCATTCCGGATGTCTTGTGGTCACCTGGTAGTAGCCCGAATGAAAGACCAGCGGCTCGCCGTCGAAGCGGTCGTAGCGCTCGACCTCGCCGATGAAGATGAGGTGGTCGCCCCCATCGTACTGCCTGACGTTGCGGCACACGAAGCGCGCGATCACGCCGTTGAGCAGCGGCACGCCGGCCGTGCCCTCGCAGCAGTCGACGCCGCCGAACTTGTCGGCCTGCGGTGTCGAGAACTGCCGCGACAGGTGATGCTGGTTCGCCGCCAGCACGTTGATCGCGAAATGGCTGGCACCGGTGAAGTCGTCCAGGCTCGGCGCCTGGCGCGCGAGGCTCCACAGCACCAGCGGCGGATCGAGCGAGACCGACGAGAACGAGTTGGCCGTCATGCCCACGCGCCGCCCGTCCATCGCACGGGTGGTGATGACGGTCACGCCGGTGCTGAACTGACCGAGGACCTTGCGGAAGTCGCGCCGGTCGAAGCGGTCGACCACGGCCTCGCGTGCACGCGCTTCTAGAAAGCGGTCGGCTTCGGCCGCATCGAACCACCACGGCGCGAAGGCGCGCGGATCGTCGAAGCCGTTGACCACGATACTCGCGACCGCCGGCATGCTGGAGGCGCTCTGCAGCAGCTTCTGCAGATGCGGCCCCGGGGGCGCGAGCAGGCTGTTGGTCCAGCCGGTGGCCCAGCGGGCATAGCCCTCCCAGTAACGCTCGAAGGTCTGCTGCATCCACGCGGCGTCGAAGGGCGCGTCGCCATGCTCGAGGATGCGCTTGAGGTAGATGTCGGCGCACTTGGCCGCGTTGTTCGATCCCTGGCCGGTGATCGGGTCGTTGAGCACCACCGCGTCGGCCAGGCCCAGCACCTTGCGGCCCGACGGCAGCGTCGCCACCGGCCTGCGTACCGTGGGCGTGAAGCGGCCCGAGAGGATGCCGTTGTCGTCGGTCAGCTCGACGTGCCTGCAGCGCTCGGCCTCCCACGGCAGGAAGGTTTCGAGGATCCACTTGCTGCGCGCGAGATGCTCCTGCGGCGTCTTCACGTCGGCCCAGCAATCCATCGGGCCGCCGGGCACGCCCTCGAACACCATGATCTCGCAGGGTCCGTTGATGGTCAGCGCCGGGAACACGAAGTACTCACCCACGCCGGGAATCAGGTTGAAGCACACGGCTGCGTGCGGTTCGCGCGGCTTCATGCCCTTGACGTAGGTCAGCGCGAGTGCACGCTGCGGCTGCTCGCAGGGCGAGCGGTCGGGGTCGCGCTCGAAGAGCCCCGAGATATCGCCCTTGCCGCTCGCGACCACCACCAGGTCGTGCATCTGCGTGCAGGTCTCCAGGTCGTCGATGTCGACGTCGCGCAGCACCAGTTGCCCGCCGCGCTTCTCGAACTCGGCCATCCACGCGGGGATCTTGAGCCGCTGGTCGACCGACTGTGCGGGACCGTCGAGCTTCGCGCTCCATTCGACGGCCTTGCCGCCTTCGGGGTTGCGCACCGCGAGGGCGATGCCTTCCACCGGCGGGCACTCGTCGGCCCACCAGTCGAGCCCGAGTTCGCGCTCTGTCTGCAGCGCGGTTTCGAACATGCACTGGCTGGACATCACCGGCCCTTCGGCGATCTCCTGCGCGCTGCGGTTGGAGAACACCGTCACCTCATGTCCGGCGCGCTGCAGGCCGAGCGCGAGCTGCATGCCGGACTGGCCGGCGCCGACGATGGCCACGCGTCGCTTCATGGTGCGGCTCCGGCTACGCGACGGCGGCGCAGGTGTCGATGAAGCGCTGCGACTCGGTCGGGTCCGCGAACCACGGGAAATAGGTGCGCGGATCGTCGAAGCCGTTGGCGAACGCGCTGGCCAGCGGCGGCACCGCGCCGGCCGCGCCGAGCAGGTTGAGCACGTGCGGCGGCGGCGGGGCCAGCAGCATGTTGGTCCACTGCGTGACCCACTGCGCATAGCCGAACCAGTAGCGGTCGAAGGTCTGCTGCATCCAGGCGGCGTCGGCCGGGCCGTCGCCGCGCGCAAGGATGCTCTTGAGATACGTGTCTGCGCACTTGGCCGCGTTGTTCGATCCCTGGCCGGTGATCGGGTCGTTGAGCACCACCACGTCGGCCAGGCCCAGCACCTTGCGCCCCGACGGCAGCGTGGCCACCGGCTTGCGCACCGTGGGCGCGAAGCGGCCGGCGAGGATCCCGTTGTCGTCGGTCAGCTCGATGTCGTGGCAGCGCTCGGCCTCCCATGGCGTGAAGGTGTCGACGATCCACTTGCTGCGCGCGAGATGCTCCTCGGGTGTCTTCACGTCGGCCCAGCAGTCCATCGGGCCGCCGGGCACGCCTTCGAACACCATGATCTCGCACGGGCCCGTGGTGGTCAGTGCGGGGAACACGAAGTACTCGCCCACGCCCGGAATCAGGTTGAAACACACGGCCGAGTGCGGCTCTCGCGGCTTCATGCCCTTCACGTAGGTCAGCGCGAGCGCGCGCTGCGGCTTGTCGTAGGTCGACTTGTTCGCGTCGCGCTCGAAGAGCTTCGAGATCTCGCCCTTGCCGCTGGCCACCAGCGTGAGGTCGTGCGTCTGCGTGCAGGTCTCGAGCTCGTCGATGCCCGCGTCCTTGAAGACGAGCTCGCCGCCCTTCTTGCTGAACTCGTCCATCCACGCCGGGATCTTCACGCGCTGGTCGACCGACTGCGCACTCGCATCGAGCCGCGCGACCCAGTCGATGGCCTTGGCGCCCTTCTGCTCCGGGTGCGGCACTGCCAGGCCGATGCCGTCCACCGTGGGGCATTCGTTCGCCCAATGATCGAGCCCCAGGTCGCGCTCGATCTGCAGCGAGGTATGGAACATGCACTGGCTCGACATGACCTTGCCCTGGCGGATGTCCTCGCCAGTGCGGTTGCTGAACATCGTGACCTCGTAGCCCGCGGCGAGCAGGCCCAGTCCCAGTTGCAGGCCCGACTGGCCCGCGCCGACGATCGCGATTCGCTTCATTTGCTTCTCCTTCGATGCTCCGCGTGGAGCGGTCAGTCCATCAGTTTGGGAATGGCGGGAACGGCCTGCTCGGGACCCATGGCGGAGTAGCCTCCGTCAACCGCGTAGTCGGCACCGGTCACGAAGCTCGCGTGGTCGGAGCACAGGAAGAGCACCACCTGCGCCACCTCGTCCGGGTCGCCGACGCGTCCGAGCAGGTGGAAAGGCGCGGCCACGCGGTCGGTCTTGGCGCGGTCGCCGTTCGTGAGCTGGTTCATCACGGCCGACCAGGTCCAGCCAGGCGACACGCTGTTCACGCGGATGCGGTCGGGCGCGAGGTCCATCGCCATGT
>CAJYQC010000281.1 GCA_913776885.1 uncultured Variovorax sp. | reverse complement strand
AGGACGTCACGATGCCGGGTCGGCACGGAGAGCCGCCCCTTGGCATCCAGACTGAGCGATGAAGCGCCTTGAAACACGACCACGAAACCCCTGTGTTGGGAGTGCTGCGGCACCCGGAAGGGGCACTAATCGCACTTTTTCCCACTTAACTGCACTTTTTTGCACTGTAGCAGGAAACACTTCGGAAGCAACTGGCCGTTTGGGCTATTTTTTGTAATGGAATCAACGACTTAGCGCCGATTCCAAATCCTTGGAATCGGCGAATTTCGTTGAGAATGAAGTACTTAGCTCACGCAATGAAAGTGATGCGTGAAGGATTCCCCCGTTACAGGGGGTAGGAGAAGCGGCTTCAGAGGATGAAGCGCGAAAGGTCTTCGTCGTGACTTAGTGCCGCAAGGCGCTGGTCGACATAGGCGGCATCGATGCGGATCGATTGCCCTTCGAGGCGGGTCGCGTCGAAGCTTACCTCATCCAGCAGGCGCTCCATCACCGTCGAGAGGCGGCGTGCGCCGATGTTCTCGGTGCGCTCGTTCACCTCGAAGGCGATGGCGGCCAGCCGGTTCACGCCCTCGGGCGTGAATTCGAGCGTCACGCCCTCGGTGGCGAGCAGCGCCTGGTACTGCTTCACGAGCGATGCGCGCGTCTGCGTGAGGATGCTCTCGAAGTCCGCCACCGAGAGCGACTGCAGCTCAACGCGGATCGGAAAGCGCCCCTGCAGCTCGGGAATGAGGTCGCTGGGCTTGCTCAAGTGGAACGCGCCGCTCGCGATGAACAGCATGTGGTCGGTGCGCACCACGCCGTACTTGGTGCTGACGGCCGTGCCCTCCACCAGCGGCAGCAGGTCGCGCTGCACGCCCTGGCGCGACACGTCGGAGCCCTGGGCTTCGCTGCGGGTGGCGACCTTGTCGATCTCGTCGATGAAGACGATGCCGTTCTGCTCGGCATTGGCGATGGCCTGCGCGCGGATCTCGTCCTCGTTGACCAGCTTGGCGGCCTCCTCGTCGGTGAGCAGGCGCATCGCCTCGGCGATCTTGAGCTTGCGCGTCTTGCGCTTGCCGCCGCCGATCTGGCCGAACATGCCGCGCAGCTGCTCGGTCATTTCCTCCATGCCGGCCGGGCCCATGATTTCGAGCGGCGCGCGGGTCTCGGCGAGGTCGAGTTCGATCTCCTTGTCGTCGAGCTGGTGCTCGCGCAGCTTCTTGCGGAAGGCCTGGCGGGTGGCGTTGCTGGTGTCGGTCGCGGTGGAGGTGCCGTCGGCGCTGCGCGCCTGGGGCAGCAGCACGTCGAGGATGCGCTCCTCGGCCGCGTCCTCTGCCCGCGCACGCACCTTCACGCTCTCGGCCTCGCGCGTCTGCTTGACGGCGATCTCCGCCAGGTCGCGGATGATCGAATCGACGTCCTTGCCCACGTAGCCCACTTCGGTGAACTTGGTGGCCTCGACCTTGATGAATGGCGCGTCGGCCAGGCGCGCGAGGCGGCGGGCGATCTCGGTCTTGCCCACGCCGGTGGGGCCGATCATGAGGATGTTCTTGGGCGTGATCTCGTGGCGCAACTTCTCGTCCACCTGCTGGCGGCGCCAGCGGTTGCGCAGCGCGATGGCCACCGCGCGCTTGGCGGCCGGCTGGCCGACGATGTGGTTGTCGAGCTCGGAGACGATCTCCTGGGGGGTCATGGACATGGTCAGAGCGCTTCCACCGTGTGGTTCATGTTCGTGTAAATGCAGATTTCTCCGGCGATCGCCAGCGATTTGCGCACGATCTGCTCGGCCGAAAGCTCGGTGTTCTCGATCAGCGCCTTGGCCGCCGACTGGGCATACGCGCCGCCCGAGCCGATGGCGATGACGCCGTCTTCGGGCTCGAGCACGTCGCCGTTGCCGGTGATGATGAGGGAGGTGGTGGCGTCGGCCACGGCGAGCATGGCCTCGAGCTTGCGCAGCACGCGGTCGGTGCGCCAGTCCTTGGTGAGCTCGACAGCGGCGCGGGTCAGGTGTCCCTGGTGCTTCTCGAGCTTGGCCTCGAAGCGCTCGAAGAGCGTGAAGGCGTCTGCCGTGGCGCCCGCGAAGCCGGCAAGCACCTTGCCGTGATAGAGGCGGCGCACCTTGCGCGCCGTGCCCTTGATGACGATGTTGCCGAGAGTGACCTGCCCGTCCCCGCCGATGGCGACCTGGTCGCCCTGGGGGGTCTTGCGGCGCACGCTCACGATGGTGGTGCCGTGAAACTGTTCCATCGCAGCCATCTGGGGGTGCGCCACGGCAATGCAACCACCCCGAGGCGGCGCGCTTTTTAGTTTTTCCTAACCGCCACCGTGGCGTGATCGGCGATGCCTACCAGGTTGAACAGCGCCGCGATGAGCCGGTGCGCATCGACGAACTGCACGCGCTCGCCGTTGGCGTCACGTGCACGCACCCAGCTCAGCAGCGTGCCCGCCGCGGCGAGATCCATGCGCAGCAGCGCGGCGCAGGATATGACCGGCGCGGTGGTGTGGCGCAGGTCGTGGTCCAGCCGCTGCCAGCTGGACAGCGACTCGCCGCGCAGGTCGCCCGCGAGCGCGGCGAAGCCGCTGTCGGTGGACGGAAAGCTCTCGGAATCGCCGCCGACCGACAGCAGCGACCACACCGAGCTGGGCCGGTTCGCAGGCGGCGCGGCCAGCGTGGTGCATTCGCCCTTGGGGTCCTGCCAGGCGGGCGGGGAGACTTCGTAGGTGATGCAGTAGTTGAGCGCCACCAGCTCGAAGTCGTCGGGCAGGTGCATCAGGCGCAGCGCCGCAAGGTGCAGCTGCCACCAGACCTCGTCGGTGCCGCGCTCGTTGTTGGGCGCGGCTTCGGACAGCACAGCCAGCAGCTGCGCGGAGCCCATGAAGCGAAGCTGCACGGGCGAATCGGCCCAGTGGTTGAACAGCACGCGCAGCGGCGCGGCAGCCTCGGGCTCGATGGCCTGCAGGCCGCGCCAGTCGAGCGTCCACACCGGGCCGGCCTTCGAAAGCGCGCGCGTCAGCTCCATGAGGCCCTCGCGCGCGAGGCGCGCAGGGCAGGTCCAGTCGGCCGATGCGCCGCCATCGGTGAAGCCGGCGGCCTCCTCGCTGGCGGTGACGGCCTTGACGCTGCGCGCCAGTTCCTCGAGCGAGACCCAGTCTGGCCCCATGCGGCGCATGCGCTGCGCATAACGCATGCGCGCAGCGGCGAACTTGGCGGCATCGCCGGTCGCACGGTACAGGTCGAAGAGCGCGCGCCAGCGGTTGTCGTCGCGCTCGCTGGCCGCGTCGGTCGTGCTCTCGACGGGCGACACGCTGTCGGGAGGGGAAGCCAGCGCCTGCAGCAGGATCGCCTCGGCGCCGGTGTCGTCGCCGTGGGCGAAGCGGATCACCGCCTCTTCGAGCGCGCCGTCGTGCGCGAGGCGCGACGACATGAGCGGCACGGCGGCCGGGGAGGCACCGGAATCGCCGCCACCCTGGGGTGTTTCGGCCTCCAGGGAAGGCGCTGCGGGCTCCGACAGCAGCTCGTCGGTTTCCACCGGCGGCAGCGTCTCGGCACCTGCGTCGGGGGGAGCGTTGACCAGCGCCTCGCCGTTAGGCCCGCGGCCCTTCCACCACTGCTGCGACATCTGCTGCTCGATCTCGTCGATCTTCTTGAGCGTGAGCGCGCGGCCCTCCAGTCTTTCGGAGGAGCTGTTGACGTTGAAGGAAGAAGGCGTGACCGTCGCCTCGAAGGCATGCGCGGCGGCCTCGCGCTGGCGAAGCTTGCGCAGCATGTCGAACTCGCGCCGGCGCACGAAATCGTTGCGCTGGCGCCGCTCGATCATCTCCTTGAGCATCTCCCGGCTGTAGGTCTGCGCGGGCAGCGAAGAATCGGAGGCCGAAGCGGAAGAGGAAGGCGCGTCAAGCTCCGACCAATCCTTCAGGGGATTGCGGACGAACTTGGCCACCTTGGACAGAAGGCGGCCCGAATCTTCCTTTGGCATTCGAAGAAGGCTGTCGAAGACGCTGGCTCTTGTCTACCTGGGGTTTGCGCCTCAATCCCCGAACATCTTCTGCTTCAGCTCGCGGCGCTGCTGCGCCTCGAGCGACAGCGTCGCCGTCGGGCGGGCCAGCAGGCGGCCGACGCCGATGGGCTCGCCGGTCTCGTCGCAGTAGCCGTAGTCGCCGGCGTCGATGCGCTGGATCGACTGCTCGATCTTCTTGAGCAGCTTGCGCTCGCGGTCGCGGGTGCGCAGCTCGAGGGCGTGCTCTTCCTCGATGGTGGCGCGGTCGGCCGGGTCGGGCACGACGACGGTGTCTTCGCGCAGGTGCTCGGTGGTTTCGCCGGCGCTGTTGTGGATGTCCTGCTTGAGCTGAACCAGCTTGTGGCGGAAGAACGCCATCTGCTTTTCGTTCATGTACTCGCTCTCGGGCATGGACAGCACTTCGGAGTCGGTCAGCTCTTCGACCGCCTTGTTCTTCCAGTTGTTGGCCAGCTTGGGATCTTTCTTGGCGGCCGCCACGGGGGATTGGGCTTGCATGGTGGTAGGCATTGTGAGTTATGAGCTGGCTAAGGCGCCGTGAGGGGCCGCCGGGGGTTCCAAGGATGGTACGGTCAATCGCTGCAGACAGATAGCGGACGCCTGCCACATTCCAAAAACCGCCACGCAGCCTGATGGAACCAAGGCTGCGGTGCAGGGATCGGACGGACGCCTTGTCTGCCGCTTTCCTGTCTCTTCGCTCTGGGGCGCTGCCCGGATGGACCGCTCGGGCCTGAAGCCAGGCAGCGGGCCGTCCGGGGTTTTGCCGGGGCGCGATTGTATCGGCCTGTGCCCGAAGTGAAACCCCTTCGCGCAATGCGGCGGAAAATGCGACCTTCTCCTACGGGACGAGGCCGCATCCAGCGGGCGCCTTCAGCGCCTTCGCCC
>CAJYQC010000280.1 GCA_913776885.1 uncultured Variovorax sp. | reverse complement strand
CCGCGGGCAGCATGCATGCCATCGGGCACCTGATCATGGCGCAGGCGATGCCCGCCCGGATCAGGTGCCCGATGGCATGCATGCTGCCCGCGGTGAACGCCAGGTTCGGGTCGACGTGCCGCGTCTTGGAAGCCAGGTACCGCGAGACCGATGCCACGCGCAGGCTGTGGGCCCAGAAGGCCGGCAGGCTGACGCCCTCGACCTTCCTGAAGGTGCCTGCCAGGCCCGAACTCACGACCACGGAGCGAATCGCCGAGAGCCCCAGCATCAGGATCGCGCCCTGAATCGACGAAATCTTGCGTCGCAGGCCGAAGAGCGGCGAATTGATCATCTGCAGCACCTTCGCCGCAAGCACCTGGTCGAGCTCGATGCGATGCGCGACCGCTGCGAAGGACACGTCGTCGTCCCGCAGCATCTCGATCAGGTCGGACACCACCCTGGGAACAGTGGGGAGCGACTCGTCATTGGCAAAGAGTTCGTCGAGTGTCTTCATGGCGGTGTGAAGCTGTTATGCCTTTGTATGCAATTGATTTTCCGTCAGCCGATGGGCCATTTGTGTGCTCCAGAAGCGCGAAAACATCAAATCCACGGATTCCGGTGTGGGAGGGATTACCCTGGGTCAAACGCATTTGGCGACGTGTACGGGCGTTTCGTCGCATCGCGGTCGCCGCTTCTGCCGCGCGGTGACATAGTCCGGCCGATCCAAGACACATGACCCGGGGCACGGCCCGCATACGACCTGCATACCACCCTAAGAGGCCCTACCCATGATTCATCCGGAACGCCTGACCGCCCGACTGGACGGCGACTTCGTCGTCTTCCTCATCGGCATGCGCATCAACCAGCCGCTGAAGCTGCACAAGTGGTTTCCGGTGGCGGCCGCCATGCCCCGGATGCTCAAGGAACTCAAGCAGCAGCCCGAGCGAGGCCTGCTGCACGCCGACCTCTGGGTCGCGCGCACGATCCTCGTGCTGCAGTACTGGCGCTCGATGGAGCAGCTGCTCGCCTACGCCAAGGACAAGGAGGCCGAGCACCTCCCGGCATGGCGGGCCTTCAACAGGGCCATCGGCACCGACGGCTCCGTCGGGATCTGGCACGAGACCTACGCGGTGTCGTCAGGCACCTACGAGAACATCTACGTCAACATGCCGCCCTTCGGACTCGGCCGCGCCGGGAGCCTTCGGAGCGTCGCCGAGGCCCATCGCTCGGCGGCTGCGCGATTGAGGGCTACGAAGGCGCCGGAGTGATTACCGGCGCATGCCGCGCCATCACCTCCACCACCCAGTCGATGAACACCCGCAGCTTCGCGCTCACATGCCGGTTGGGCGGGAACGCCAGGTACAGCGGCATCGGGTCGAGGCGCCAGTCCTCGAACAGCGGCACCAGTTCGCCGCCGCGCAAATGCGCCTTGGCCATGTAGTCGGGCAGCCAGAGCACGCCCAGGCCTGCCAGGCCCGCCGCGAGGTAGGCGTTGCCGTCGTCGACCGAGAGCACGTAGCGGCCCTGCACCTCGATGCGCTCGCCGCCGCGCTGCATCGCATACGGAAAGGTCTTGCCGTTGCGCGACCACAGGAAGCCGACGATGCGGTGGTGCGAGTCTTCCAGCTCGCGCGGGTCGAGGGGCGTGCCGGCGCGCTCCAGGTAGCCGGGCGCCGCGTACACGCCGAGCTGCAGGTCGCCCACGCGCCGCGCCATGAGCGACTGGTCGGTGAGCTCGCCGCCGCGCACCACGCAATCGACGTTGTCGCCGATGAGGTCGACCATGCGGTCGCTCACGCCCATGTCGAGCTGGATGTCGGGGTAGCGTGCGTGGAACGCCGGAAGCTCCGGCACCAGGATCGTGCGGGCCAGCGGGGTGGGCACGTCCACACGCAGCCGGCCTCTCGGTGAAGCCGATGCGCCCGAGAGGCTGGTCTCGGCATCGTCCATGTCGGCCAGCAGGCGCACCACGCGCTCGTAGTAGGCCGCGCCGTCGGCGGTGAGACCGACTTTGCGCGTGGTCCGGTTGAGCAGCTTCACGCGCAGCCTCGCTTCGAGCTGCTGCACCAGCTGTGTCACGCTGGTCTTGCTCATGTGCAGCGTCTGCGCTGCCCTGGTGAAGCTGCCTGCCTCCACCACGCGGGCGAAGGCCTGCATCGCGTCGAAACGGTCCATGTGCGCGCTTTCCCAGGTGCCTTGAGTGTCGATCGATTGTTTGGTCTGCCCAAACAGTCATTGTCGGCATTGCCGGTTTATCCGCGAGGCGCGCTTTTCTAAAGTCCCTTCATCCCGTTCATTGATTGATTGAAGAGAAAGAAGGAAAGCAGCCATGGCCAAACGCGACGTCGTCTTCCCGCCCGGGCGCCAGGCGCTCTATGAAAAGAACCGCTACTCGCCGGCGATCCGCTCCAACGGCTTCCTGTTCGTGTCGGGGCAGGTCGGCAGCCGCGAGGACGGCTCGCCCGAGCCCGACCTCGAAGCACAGGCGCGGCTCGCGTTCAGGAACCTGAACGCGGTGCTGGCCGCCGCGGGCTGCACCTTCGACGACGTGGTCGACGTCACCGTCTTCATCGTCGACCCGGAGAAGAACTTCGAGACGGTCTGGAACGTCGTGCCCGAGTACTGGGGCGATGCGCCGCACCCGACGCTCACCGGCATCGGCGTGACCTGGCTCTACGGTTTCAAGTTCGAGATCAAGGTCATCGCCAGGCTGCCCGACGGCGCACAAGGCTGAACTCAGATGCGCGGCGCGAGCGCAAGCTACGCCGCCTTCAACACGCCCGCGAGCTTGTAGGTGTTGAGCAAGAGCCCTGATGGCGTCGTCTTCGTGCCGACGAGCTCGAAGGCGCGTCCCGGCGTCCCTTGCGCGAACAGGCGCTTGCCCGTGCCCACGAGCACCGGGTAGACGATCAGCATGACCTCGTCCGCCAGCCCCTGCGCCAGCAGCGTCGACGTGAGCGTGGAACTGCCCCACAGCACGAGGTCAGGCCCCGGCTGCGACTTGATGCGCCGCACGCCCTCGACCAAGTCGGGGCCGACTGCCTCGAACGGCCCCCACGCAAGGCTCTCCGGGCGATGGGTGACGACGAACTTGGTGGCCGCATTCAGGCCGTCCGCCATCGGACCCCCTGGCGCCTTCGGCCAGTAGTCCGACCACATGTCATAGGTTCGCCGGCCCAGCAGCAGGTCGAAGCGCGGTCCGTGCGCGGCGAGCACTTCGTCGCGGCCGGCGGGCGTGCGGTAGGGTTCCGTCCAGTCGGCATAGGGGAAGTCGTCTTCGCCGGAAGACTGGATCACGCCGTCGAGCGACACGTGTTCCATGATCTTGAGCTTTCTCATTGGGGTCTCCGTATCTGGTCGTTGGGATTGGAGGACTGGGGATGCTGAATCGCTCACGGCCTTCGCGCAACCCCGGTGGCCCGAATGGGGCAGGCGAAAGTCGACGATCCGGTGTTGCAATCCCATGGAGAGGTCCTGATGATTCACTGCCCTGGGGCAACTCGGCCAAGATCTAAACCGGCTCTACGCCTCGCGAAAAAGGTTGTTGGAGGAGGCACATTGATTGCACGGGCATTCGCGGTGATCGCTATTTGTGTCCGCTAGACTCGCGAGATGCGTCGGCGCATCGCAATTTTTCTCGTTTTGCTTTCGGTGTTCTGGCAGGCTTTTGCCATCGCTGGGCAGGCGACGGCATTCGCCGAACCGGAGGAAATCGCGCATGCCGCATTGCATTGGCAAAGCGAGGGCCACCATCATGATGAGAATGGTTCGGTCACCCAGGATGACTCCGATGAATCTCTGCAGCATGTTGCCTTCGATGGCTGCCTGAGCACGTCCATGGTCTGGCAGACCGCCTCCTTCTCGTTCGCACCGAACATCAGCGCACCACCGCGGATCGCCGACGAAGCCGCGATCCCTTCGCCGCATCTCGCCGGCCTTCGACGACCTCCCAGACTGACCGCCTGAAAACGTCTTTGCTCACCCTGCGCTTGCGCGGGTGGGTCGTTTTCATGCGAGCGACCTTTGCCGACTGATTCCGCACGCCTTCCGGCGTGCCGGGTCCACGTGGGCTGTCGCCGCCACGTCAGTCAGGAGTCTTGTGAAATCCGTTCCATGGTTCGTGCCCTGCGTCTTTGCAGGAAGCGTGCTTTTCGGGGCCGTGCCCGCCACCGCGCAGCCAGGCCCACCCATCCCTTCCTCATCCACGCGAGGTGTGACGCTCACCCGGGCCTTCGAGGCTGCGTGGCTGCGTGCCGTGCAGGCCCGGGAGTCCGACGCCCAAAGCCGGCGAGCGCGTGCCGAGCAGACTGCGGCAGGCAGTCTCTGGGCCGCGCCGCCTGCGATCGAGCTGAACCACCTCAACGACCGCTTGCATTCCAATGCAGGACGCCGCGAAACCGAGGTCGGTTTCGTCTGGCCTCTGTGGTTGCCAGGGCAACGCGACGCCCGGGTCGCAGCCGCCGATGCAGAGTCGAAGCTGGCCGACGCCGGCATCCAGGCTGCACGACTTCGCGTGGCCGGCCAAGTGCGCGAGGCGGTCTGGAAGCTGTCGGCCGCCCAAGCCGAGGTGACTTCAGTCGCAGCGCAGACGCGGTACCTGCAAGGCATCGCCGATGACGTGCAGCGCCGAGTCCAGGCCGGCGACTTGGCTCGCGCCGACGCGCTGGCGGCACGTGCCGAACTCTTGGAAGCCCGATCCGCGCAGAGTGAAGCTGACCAACGCTGGCTCGCCGCCCGTGCCCAATGGCGTGCGCTGACCGGCCTCGAGGCGCTACCGGACGTCCAGCCTCCTCCGGAGGCAGGATCTGCCGATGCACCGGCGCCCGTCGAAGAACATCCCGAGCTGCGCATGGCTGCCCAGGCCGTCGAGCGCGCGCGCAAGCGATTGGATTCAGTCAACCTGTCGCGGCGCGACCCGCCTGAACTCTCTCTGAAGTACCGCGAGGAGTCGCCTGGCTATGGCGAGGCGGCGCAGCGGGGCATCGGCATCGGTCTTCGGATTCCGTTCGGTACCGACAGCCGCAATGCGCCCTTGCAAGCGGCCGCCATTGGCGATCTTGACGTAGCCGAAGCCACTGAACAGCGCGTACGGACGCAGCACGATGCGGACTTGTTGCTTGCCCGCAGCGCGCTGCAGAACGCGGCGCAGCAACTCGATGCCACACGGGACCGCGCGGGACTGCTGCGCGAGCGCGCACGGCTCATCGATGCCTCGTTCAAGGCTGGCGAAACCTCTCTTCCCGATCTCCTGCGCGCCGCCAATGCAGCGGCACAGGCTGACGCCGCGCTCGCGCGCCAGCAGGCGGCACTCGGCCTGGCCCACGCCCAACTCCAACAAGCACTCGGACTTCTTCCATGATCGACATTTCCAACACGTTGCAGCATGGGCGTCTTCGCTTGCTGCCTGCATTCGCTGCCCTCGGGGTCTTACTCGGCGTGGCAAGCATCGCCATCGCCTCGCCAGGGGCGCACGGCCCGAATGGCGAACACCTCGATGCCCCTGCTCAGACCACAGGAGGATCCAGCAAGGTGCCTCGCATGGAGGCCAAGTCCGAGACCTTCGAACTGGTCGGCCGGCTGAGCGATGACGAGTTCTCGATGCTGGTCAACCGCTTCGAGACCAATGAGCCCGTGCTCGACGCGAAGGTTGAAGTCGAGACCGGCGCGCTAAAGGCGCCGGCCAAGTTCCATTCGGACCTTGGGGACTACGCGGTGGACGATGCAGCTTTTCTCAAAGCGCTGAAGGCGCCCGGCACGCACGCAGTGGTCATCACGATCGTTGCCGACAACGAGTCGGACCTGCTGGACGGTACGCTGAGCGGCGAGGATGGGGCCGCAAGCTCGGGGGCGCATTCCCACGAGGACGGCCACGGTCATGGGATTCCCCTGACGGCCTGGCTTGCCATCGCCTTGGCGGTGATTGGCGGCTTGATCTACGCGCTGAGTCGTTGGCCGGCCCGCAAGGTCGCTGCACAAGGCGGAGGTGCCCAATGATCCGCAGTCGAATAGCTGTCGTCGCGGGCCTGGCTGTCGCCCTGAATTTGGCCGCTCTGAACGGCGCATTCGCCTCCCCAGGGG
>CAJYQC010000279.1 GCA_913776885.1 uncultured Variovorax sp. | reverse complement strand
GCCTCGGCCGCATCCTTGCCGATGGCCACGCCGCAGGGGTTGGCGTGCTTCACGATCACGCAGGCGGGCACGTCGAAGCTCTTCACGCACTCCCATGCGGCGTCGGCGTCGGCGATGTTGTTGTAGCTCAGCTCCTTGCCCTGCAGCTGCTTCGCCGACACGAGCGAGCCGGGCGCCGGGTGCAGGTCGCGGTAGAACGCGGCCTGCTGGTGCGGGTTATCGCCGTAGCGCAGGTCCTGCACCTTCACGAAGCGGCCGTTGCTCTGTGCGGGGAAGAGCGAGCGCTTGGGCGCGCTCTGGCCGATGCTGGCGTCGAAGTCGATGGCCGAGAGGTAGTCGCTGATCGCGCCGTCGTAGTCGGCGATGCGGTTGAACGCGGCCACCGAGAACGCGAACCTGGTCTTGTCGCTGAGTTTGCCGGCGGCCTTGAGTTCGGCCAGCGCCACGGCGTACTGCGAGGAGTCGGTGAGCACGCCCACGTCCTTCCAGTTCTTGGCCGCGCTGCGCACCATGGCCGGACCGCCGATGTCGATGTTCTCGATCGCGTCTTCCAGCGTGCAGCCAGGCTTGGCCACGGTGGCCTCGAACGGATACAGGTTGACCACCAGCAGGTCGATGGTGTCGATGCCGTGCTGCTGGATGGCGGCGACGTGCGCGGACAGGTCGCGGCGCGCGAGCAGGCCGCCGTGGATCTTCGGATGCAGCGTCTTCACGCGGCCGTCGAGCATTTCGGGAAAGCCGGTGTGGTCGGCCACCTCGGTGACGGGCAGGCCCGCGTCGGCGAGCAGCTTGGCGGTGCCGCCGGTGGACAGCAGCTTGATGCCCAGCGCATGCAGCGCCTGTGCGAATTCGAGGATGCCGGTCTTGTCGGAAACGGAGAGGAGTGCGGTCTGGGCCATTGGGTATGCCGGGGAGTTGTTTATTTCAGGAGTTTGTGTTCGACCAGCTTCTTGCGAAGCGTGTTTCGGTTCAGGCCCAGCCATTGCGCGGCCTTCGATTGATTGCCCTCGGCGCGCGTCATTACGACATCGAGCAGGGGTTTCTCCACCACGCGCACGAGCATCTCGTACATGCCGTCGGGCTCGGTGCCGCGCAGGTCGCGGAAGTAGCTGTCCAGACTGGTACGCACGCAGTCCTCGATGTGTTTCTTGCTCATTGCTTCTTCTTTTCCTCTCTCATTGGACGGCGCAGGCCGTCTCCTCTTCTTCGCCCGGCGCAAGGTCGTCCGCGGGGCGCTGCACGGGCATGCGGTCCATGTGGTCCGCCAGCCCGTCGAAATAGTCGCCGACTGCGCGCAGCTGCTCGGCACAGTCCTCGATGGTGTTCATGCGTGCGCGAAACGCCTCGCCGTCGGGCAGCGTGCGCACGTACCAGCCGATGTGCTTGCGCGCCGTGCGCACACCGCTGTAGTCGCCGTACAGCGCATAGTGCTCCACGAGGTGGTCGAGCAGCAAGCGGCGCACCTCAACCACGAGCGGCGGCGCGCGGTGCGTGCCCGTTTCGAGGAAATGCGCGATCTCGCGGAAGATCCACGGCCGGCCCTGCGCGGCGCGGCCGACCATCACGGCGTCGGCGCCGGTGGCCGCGAGCACGTCGCGCGCCTTCTCGGGTGAATTGACGTCGCCGTTGGCCACCACCGGCACACGCACCGCGGCCTTCACGGCGGCGATGGTGTCGTACTCGGCGAAGCCCTTGTAGCCCTGCTCGCGAGTGCGTCCGTGCACGGTGAGCATCTGCACGCCGGCCGATTCGAAGTCGCGCGCCAGCTTGACCGCGTTGCGGTGCTCCAGGCTCCAGCCGGTGCGCATCTTGAGCGTGACCGGCACGCCGAAAGGCTGCGCCGCGTCGACCACGGCCTGCACGATCTCCAGCGCGAGCGGCTCGTCGCGCATCAGCGCCGAGCCCGCCCACTTGTTGCAGACCTTCTTGGCCGGGCAGCCCCTGTTGATGTCGATGATCTGCGCGCCGCGCTCGATGTTGTAGACCGCGGCCTCGGCCATCATGGCCGCGTCGGTGCCGGCGATCTGCACTGCGATGGGGCCCGGCTCGCCGTCGTGGTTGGCGCGCCGCGATGTCTTGAGCGAACCCCAGAGCTCCTTGCGGGAGGTGACCATCTCGCTGACCGCGTAGCCCGCGCCGAGCGCGCGGCACAGCATGCGGAAGGGCCGGTCCGTCACGCCGGCCATGGGCGCGACGAACAGGCGGTTTTCCAGCACGTGGTTGCCGATCTGCAAGGTCATTTGGAAGGGGGAGCTGCGCGTTCGGCTGCTGAAAAATGAGGCACGATTGTAGCCACGCCGCATTTCAGCGACTGAAACGATTTGCGCCTCGGTACCCCGTACAAATACCGGTGCGCGCCGAGGCTTTCTCCCACGCGGCGGTTACGCCCGCGCTGCCTATACTGCGCCGACCCTATGGAAGCCTGGCTCGACTCCCTCCTTGCACTGCTGGCGCTGCCGCAGTACGGCCTCTCCACGCTCTTCGTGGCGGCCTTCGTCTCGGCGACGCTTCTGCCGGTGGGCTCCGAGCCGTTTCTCTTCGGCCTGCTCAAGCTCAATCCCGAGATGTTCTGGCCCGCAATCGCGGTCGCCACCGTGGGCAACACGCTCGGCGGTGCGGTCGACTGGTGGATGGGCTACGGCGCGCACAAGGTCGCCGACAAATACTCGCACTCGAAACATCATGTGCGTGTTCTGGGCTGGCTCGAGAAGCTCGGTCCCAAGGCCTGCCTGCTGAGCTGGCTGCCGCTGGTGGGCGATCCGCTGTGCGCGGTCGCCGGCTGGCTCAAGCTGCCGTTCTGGCCCTGCGTGGCCTACATGGCGATCGGGAAATTCCTGCGCTACATCACGATGACGGTCGCGCTGCTGCACGTGTTCCCGTCGTAGTCGTTGCTCGCGGCGAAGCTTCGCACCACGTGTCGCTTCGCCGGGCCGCTGCCGGGTGCGGCCCTCGAGGAAAAGCTCAGTTCAGCAGTTCGTAAGGCCCGCCGCGCTCCAGCGCGCGCTTGTACGCGGGACGCGAATGGATGCGCTCCAGGTACGCCATGAGCTTCGGCCGCTTTGCATCGAGCCCGCCGCGCGCTCGCGCCGCCTCGACCACGAAGCTCATCTGGATGTCCGCGCCCGTGAACGCGTCGCCCGCGAACCATTCGCTCCTGCCGAGCTCGGCCTCCATGTAGTTCAGGTGGCTCGCGATGTTCGGATGGATGAAAGCACCCTTCGTCTTCGCGGCGATCGCCTTGGCCACCGGCCTCGCGAAGAAAGGCATCCTGCTCGTCTCGATGCGGTCGAAGATCAGCTTCATCAGCAGCGGCGACATCGCAGTGCCTTCCGCGAAATGCAGCCAGTAGCGATAGCGCACCGCCTCCGCCGAACCCGCGGCGGGCGCTAGGCGGCCATTGCCGTAGCGCTCGATCACCGTCTCGATGATCGCGCCCGACTCCGCGAGCGTGAGTCCGTCATCCGTCGTGACGACCGGTGACTTTCCCAGCGGATGAACGGCCCGCAGCGAAGCGGGCGCCAACATGGTCTGCGGATCGCGCTGGTAATGCACGACTTCGTAGGGCAGCTCCAGCTCCTCGAGCAGCCAGAGCACGCGTTGCGAGCGGGAGTTGTTGAGGTGATGGACGGTGAGCATAGGGCTGGCCTTGGGAGGAGAGACGGGGCGCGCGGAGTCTATCGAACAACCCGCTGCCGCGGCTTCACTTCACGCCAGCCTTGCGCAACTCGTCTGCCGTGATGCGAACCGGCTTCTGGCCTCTCTGCACCACGATGGCGGTGTTGGTGCGCACTGCGGCTTCCCTGGCCGCCCTGGCAGCGCGTCGGATCGCGATCAGCGACCCGGCGAGGTCCTTGTCCTTTGCTTGCGACAGTTGCTCATTGGTCATAGTGCTTCTCCCCATTCGATGAGAGCCGGCTCTTCACCGGAGTTGTCGTACAGAGCCCAGGCATCGACCGCGCCGCAATAGCTGTCGTCGAAGTTCCTGCGCCCAGACGCGAAGCGGCGGCGAATCACGTCCTCAGGAATGTGATGGCCGCCTTGGCGAACACGTTCCGCCACGCGCGCGACTGCAAATTCTGCCGTGGGCAATGACAGGAAAAAAAGACTCACGTGATAGCCCGAGGCTCTCCAGGCGCCGATATGGCGCAGATAGCCCAATCCCGGCAAGGTCGTTTCGAAGGCGAAGCTTTCTCGCCGACGGACACACTCCGCAATCATCGAGCATCAGCCGACCGGCCTTGATCGCTTCTGCTTCCGGCGCGAAAGGAGACAGCCCTGCAGCGATCAAGTCCGCATTGATGAAGCGCGAAACCTGCGCTTCCTGCGGAAGGAAAGCCCGGGCGAAGGTGGTCTTGCCCGCGCCATTGGGCCCCGCAATGATGATGATCTTGGGACGACTCATCCGAGGGGCATCTCACCGGCGGGAATCAGGAGCTGAACAGGAAGTTCATCACGTCGCCATCCTTCACGACGTATTCCTTGCCTTCCGAGCGCATCTTCCCGGCGTCCTTCGCGCCCTGCTCGCCCTTGAAGGCGATGTAGTCCTCGAAGGCGATGGTCTGGGCGCGGATGTAGCCCTTCTCGAAGTCGCCGTGGATCACGCCCGCGGCCTGCGGGCCGGTGTCGCCGATGTGGATGGTCCAGGCGCGCACTTCCTTCACGCCGGCGGTGAAGTAGGTCTGCAGGCCCAGCAGCTTGAAGGCCGCGCGGATCAGGCGGTTCAGGCCCGGCTCCTCCTGGCCGATCTCGGCGAGGAACATCTTCTTGTCCTCGTCGTCCATCTCGGCGAGGTCGGCTTCGATCTTGGCGCAGATGGCGACCACGGGCGCGTTCTGCTTGGCGGCGTATTCGCGCAGGCGGTCGAGGTAGGGGTTGTTCTCGAAGCCGTCTTCAGCCACGTTGCCCACGAACATCGCGGGCTTGGCGGTGATCAGCGTGAAGCTCTTGACCAGCGGCTGCTCTTCCTTGGTGAACTCGAGCGCGCGCACCGGCGTGTTCTCGTTCAGCGCGGCCTGGCAGCGCTCGAGCAGGCCGACCAGCTTCTGGGCGTCCTTGTCGCCGGAGCGTGCGACCTTGGTGTGGCGGTGCAGCGCCTTCTCGACCGTGGCCAGGTCGGCCAGGCAGAGTTCGGTCTGGATCACCTCGATGTCGGAGATGGGGTCGACCTTGCCGGCCACGTGGACGACGTTCTCGTCGTCGAAGCAGCGCACCACGTTCACCGTGGCGTCGGTCTCGCGGATGTGGGCCAGGAACTTGTTGCCCAGGCCTTCGCCGGTGCTGGCGCCGGCCACCAGGCCGGCGATGTCGACGAACTCGACGATGGCGGGCACCACGCGCTCGGGCTTGACGATCTCGGCGAGCTGGTCGAGGCGCGGGTCGGGCACTTCCACCACGCCCACGTTGGGCTCGATGGTGCAGAAGGGATAGTTTTCCGCCGCGATGCCGGCCTTGGTCAGCGCATTGAAAAGGGTGGATTTACCGACGTTGGGCAGGCCGACGATGCCGCATTGCAAACTCATGGGAGGTCCTCTTGGGTAACCGGCAATTTTAGGCGAGCATGTCCGGATGCCCATTCGACAGGTCTTCGAGCCCGCCGGCCTATCCTTCGGCGATCAGGGTTAGCACCGATCGGCAAACGTTTGCGCAAACGTTTCCCTACGTTAACATCGGCGCCCCGGCCAAGACCGGCGCAACGTTCCGATCCACTCATCCAGGAGACACCCCAATGAAGTTCACCCGCCGTACCCTGCAAAGCGCTGCCGCCCTGACGCTGCTGGGCGCCATGGCCGGAACACCCGTTCTTGCGCAGGAAAAGCCCAAGGTCGCGCTGGTCATGAAGTCGCTGGCCAATGAATTCTTCCGCACCATGGAAGACGGCGCCAAGGCGCACCAGAAGGCCAACGCCGCGAAGTACACGCTGGTGGCCAACGGCATCAAGGACGAGACCGACACCGCCGCGCAGATCAAGATGGTCGAGCAGATGGTGGCGCAGAAGATCAACGCGCTGGTCATCGCGCCGGCCGATTCGAAGGCGCTGGTGCCGGCCGTGAAGGCGGCCATCGACAAGGGCATCCTGGTGGTCAACATCGACAACCAGTTCGACGCCGCCGCGCTCAAGGAAAAGGGCATCCAGGTGCCGTTCGTGGGCCCCGACAACCGCGCCGGCGCCAAGCTGGTGGGCGACGCGCTCGCCAAGGAGCTGAAGGCGGGCGACAAGGTCGGCATCATCGAAGGCGTGTCGACCACCTTCAATGCGCAGCAGCGCACGCTGGGCTACCAGGACGCGATGAAGGCTGCCGGCGTGACGGTGGTGGGCGTGCAGTCTGGCCAGTGGGAAATCGACAAGGGCAACACGGTGGCCGCCGGCATGCTGCGCGAGCACCCCGACCTGAAGGCGCTGCTCGCGGGCAACGACAGCATGGCGCTGGGCGCCGTGGCTGCCGTCAAGGCCGCCGGCAAGACCGGCAAGGTGCTGGTGGTCGGCTACGACAACATCGGCGCCATCAAGCCGATGCTCAAGGACGGCCGCGTGCTCGCCACCGCCGACCAGTTCGCCGCCAAGCAGGCCGTGTTCGGCATCGAGACCGCGCTGAAGGCGCTGGCCGAGGGCAAGAAGCAGGCCGACATGCCCGCCGAGGTGAAGACCGACGTGGTGCTGGTCACCAAGGACTCCAAGTAAATGTTGCTCGCCCCGGGCTTGGCGCAGGTCGTGCCTGCCCGGGGGGCTGCGCCAACGAGCCGGCACGGCCAGGTCCGCGGCGTTTCTGAATAAGGTTGCCATCGATGGCTGACAACGATCCCGGCGCGCCCGTGCTCTCGCTGAGCGCCATGGGCAAGGACTATGCGGCGCCGGTGCTGGACGACGTCTCGCTCGTGCTCAACCCCGGCGAAGTGCTGGCCCTCACGGGCGAGAACGGCGCCGGCAAGAGCACGCTGTCGAAGATCGTCTGCGGCCTGGTGCAGCCCACGCGAGGCCGGATGCTGCTCGACGGCAAGCCCTTCGCGCCCACCTCGCGCCGCGACGCCGAGCGCCTGGGCGTGCGCATGGTCATGCAGGAGCTCGGCCTCGTCACCACGCTGTCGGTGGCCGAGAACCTGCTGCTCGACCGCCTGCCCAACAAGACCGGCTGGATTCGCCGGGCCAGGCTGCACGAGCTGGCCGCGCGCCAGCTCGCCAAGATCGGCATGCAGAACATCGACCCGGCCACGCCAGTGGCGCGGCTGGGCATCGGCCAGCAGCAGATGGTGGAGATCGCGCGCAACCTGCAGGACGACACGCGCGTGCTGGTGCTCGACGAGCCCACCGCCATGCTCACCCCGCGCGAGACCTCGCACCTCTTCGAGCAGATCGACCTGCTGAAGGCGCGCGGCGTGGCGATCGTCTACGTGTCGCACCGCCTGGAAGAACTGCAGCGCATCGCCGACCGCGTGGCGGTGCTGCGCGACGGCCGGCTGGTGGACGTGCGCGCCATGGCCGGCGTGCGCGAATCCGAACTGGTGCAGCGCATGGTCGGCCGCGCGGTGCACGAGCACGAGGGCCGCGACCGCCGCGTGGCGGGCCCGGTGTTGCTGAGCGCGCGCGGCATCGGCCGGGCGCAGGTCGTTCGCGACGTGGACATCGACCTGCGCGCGGGCGAAGTCATGGGCCTGGCGGGCCTCGTCGGCTCCGGCCGGACCGAACTGGTGCGCCTGCTGTTCGGCGCAGACCGCGCCGACAGCGGCGAGGTCACCCTGTATGAAAACAACCAGCCCGTGCAACAGGCGCGCAAGGGCTGGCGCTCGCCGATGCAGGCGATCCGCGCAGGCATCGGCCTGGTCACCGAGGACCGCAAGTCGCAGGGCCTGCTGCTGCCGCAGTCGATCCGCGTGAACGCCACGCTGAGCGACCTGGGCGCCATTTCTCACGCCGGCTGGCTGCAGGGCGCCAAGGAGCGCGGCATCGCACGCAAGCTGGTGGAGCTGCTTCGCATCCGCTCGCGCAGCATCGAGCAGCCGGTGGCCACGCTCAGCGGCGGCAACCAGCAGAAGGTGGTTTTCGCGCGCTGGCTGCACCGCGAATGCAAGGTGCTGCTGCTCGACGAACCCACGCGCGGCGTGGACGTGGGCGCGCGCGCCGACCTCTACGCCGAACTCGACCGCATGACCGACGCCGGCAAGGCGCTGCTGATGGTGTCGAGCGACCTGCGCGAACTCATGGCCATGTGCGACCGCATCGGCGTGATGAGCGCCGGGCGCCTGGTCGCCGTGTTCGAGCGTGGAGAATGGACCGAACAATCGCTGCTGGCCGCGGCATTCAGCGACGCCACGGGACACGCAGCAGCAACAGCCCGACCGCCGACGGCATCCCCCGTTTCCGACCCGACCCCGGTCACCGCCGACACACCATGAACGCCGCTTCCCCGAAATCCAATACGCCGCCCGCGCCTTCCGCGCTCAAGGGCCAGCTGGGCACCTACCTGGGCCTGACGGTCGTGCTCGTGGGCATGATCGCCCTCTTCGGCTCGCTCAGCGAATACTTCCTGACGCGCGAGACCTTCGTCTCCATCGCCAACGAAATTCCCGCGCTGGCCGTGATGGCGGTCGGCATGACCTTCGTGCTGATCATCGCGGGCATCGACCTGTCGGTGGGCTCGGTGCTGGCGCTCAGCGCCGCCGTCACCGCCGCCGCCATCCTCGAATGGAAGCTCTCGGTGCCGCTGGCCGCCGCGCTCGGACTGGCCACCGGCCTGGTCTGCGGCACTGTCACCGGCGCGGTGTCGGTGGCCTGGCGGCTGCCGAGCTTCATCGTGTCGCTGGGCATGCTCGAGGCGGTGCGCGGCGGCGCCTACCTCGTGACAGATTCGCGCACGCAGTACGTGGGCGACGCCATCTCGGGCCTGGCCGCGCCGTGGATCGGCGGCATCTCCGCGGCCTTCGTGCTGGCGGTGGTGCTGGTGGTCGTCGGGCAGCTGGTGCTCACGCGCACCGTGTTCGGCCGCCACGTGGTGGGCATCGGCACCAACGAAGACGCGATGCGCCTGGCGGGCGTCGATCCGCGGCCCATCCGCATCATCGTGTTCGCCGTCACCGGGCTGCTGGCGGGCCTCGCGGGCCTGATGCAGTCGGCCCGCCTCGAAGCCGCCGACCCGAACGCGGGCGTGGGCATCGAGCTGCAGGTGATCGCGGCCGTGGTCATCGGCGGCACCAGCCTGATGGGTGGACGCGGCTCGGTGGTCAACACCTTCTTCGGCGTGCTGATCATCGCGGTGCTCGAAGCCGGCCTCGCGCAGGTGGGCGCCAGCGAGCCGAGCAAACGGATCATCACCGGCGCGGTGATCGTGGTGGCGGTGATCATCGACACGCTGCGCCAGCGCCGCGCGGAACGCCGGCTGGCCTGATCGCCCCGCCCATCCAGCAACAGGAAAGAACCATGGCCACCATCAAGGACGTCGCGCTGAAGGCGGAGGTGTCGGTCACCACCGTCTCGCACGTGGTCAACGACACGCGCCACGTGAGCGCAAAGGTGCGCGAGCGAGTGGAGCTCGCCATCCGCGAGCTGGGCTACGTGCCCAACGCGATGGCGCGCAGCCTCAAGAGCAACACCACCTCGACGCTGGGCATGCTCATTCCCAACAGCTCGAACCCCTACTTCGCCGAGATCGTGCGGATCGTGGAAGACCGCTGCTTCGGCGCCGGCTACACGCTGGTGCTGTGCAACACCGACGACGAGCCCCGGCGCCAGAGCGTCTACCTGCAGGTGCTGGCCGAGCGCCGCATCGACGGGCTGATCGTGGTGTCGACCGGCGAGAGCGGCGACGACGACCTGGCGAAGCAGCTCAACGGGCTGCGCGTGCCGACCGTGCTGGTCGACCGCGAGATCGCCAACCCCGTGTGCGACCTGGTCGAGACCGCGCACATGCAGGGCGGGCTGCTTGCCGTGCGGCACCTGCTGTCGCTGGGCCACAAGCGCATCGCCTGCATCGGCGGCCCGGTGGGCGTGATGCCCAGCGAGCAGCGCATCGAGGGCTGGCGCATGGCGCTGGCCGAGGCCGGTGCCGCGCCCGGCATCGCCAGCACCGATTCGCTGCTGTGGCGCGGCGGCTTCACCAGCCAGGGCGGCTACGAGGCGATGCACGCCATCCTGCGCACTGAGCAGAAGCCCTCGGCCGTGTTCGTCTGCAACGACCTGATGGCCATCGGCGCCTTGCGCGCGGCGCACGAGAGCGGCGTGCGGGTGCCCGACGAGCTCTCGATCGTCGGCTTCGACGACATCGAGCTCTCGGCCTACACCAGCCCCGCGCTCACCACCGTGGCGCAGCCCAAGGAGCGCATCGGCGCGCTGGCGGTCGACATGCTGCTGGAGCGCGTGGGCGGCAAGCGCCGCGACGCGCGCAAGGTGGTGCTGCAGCCCGAGCTGTGCGTGCGCGCCTCCACCGCTCGCCATGCGAGCTTCCGCGAAGCCGCCGCTCCCGCACCGGCGGCAGCCGCTGCGCCCTCCCCGCAAACCCGAAAGTCCCGCACCTCGTGAGCCTGAAGCCTTCTTCCAGCAGCAGCAGCACCGGTGGCCTCGCCGCGGCACCGCGCATCGTGGTGTTCGGCAGCCTCAACATGGACCTGGTCGTGCGCGTGCCGCACGCGCCGGCCGCGGGCGAGACCCTGCTGGGCCATTCGATCGCCGACATCCCCGGCGGCAAGGGCGCCAACCAGGCGGTGAGCTGCGCGCGCCAGGGCGGCAGCGTGAGGATGATCGGCTGCGTCGGCGACGACGCGCACGGCAGGGCGCTGCGCGATTCGCTGGAGCGCGACGGCATCGACACCAGCTCGCTGCACACCGTTGCGGGCGAGCCCACCGGCACCGCGCTGATCCTGGTGGAAGACAGCGGCCAGAACCGCATCGTGATGATCCCCGGCGCCAACGCCCGGCTGCAGGCCGACGAGGCCGCGCTGAAGCAGCAGGTGCAGGGCGCCGCCTTCCTGGTGGCGCAGTTCGAGACGCCGCTCGACCAGGTCGCGCGCGCCATCGCGGTGGCGCACGAGGCGGGCTGCAAGGTGCTGCTGAACCCCTCGCCGGTGCAGGCCATCGCCGAGCCGCTGTGGCCGAAGATCGACACGCTGGTGGTCAACGAGATCGAGGCGCAGACGCTGTGCGGCCAGTCCGCCGACAGCCCCGAAGAGGCCGCGCAGGCGGGCCAGGCGCTGCGCGCCAGGGGCATCGCGCGCGTGGTCGTCACGCTGGGCTCGCGCGGCGCTGTGGCCATCGATGCCGACGGCGCACGCCACCATCCCGCGCCGCAGGTGCAGGCGGTCGACACCACGGCCGCCGGCGACACCTTCCTGGGCGCGCTCGCCGTCGCCCTGGGCGAGGGCCAGTCCTTCGACGAGGCCGTGCGCCTGGGCATCCGCGCCGCGGCGCTGTGCATCCAGCAGCCCGGCGCGCAGCCCTCCATCCCGCAGCGCGAGGCCGTGCTGCGCAGCCCCATGCCTCCCGACTGGATCAAGCTTTGAAACGCACCGCCCTGCTGCACGCCGAACTCTCCCACGTGATCGCCTCGCTGGGCCACGGCGACATGCTCGTGCTCGGCGACGCCGGCCTGCCCATTCCCGACGGCCCGCGCCGCATCGACCTTGCCGTGGCGCGCGGCGTGCCGACGCTCGGCGAGGTGCTGCAGGCGGTGTTGTCGGAGATGCAGGTGGAAGGCATCGTGATCGCCGAAGAGGCCCTGGCCGGCGATGAGAGGAAGCTGCCGGGCTGGTACCCGCAGTCGCTGGGCATCGAGCCCCAGACCGTGTCGCACGAGGAATTCAAGCGTCGCACCGTGAAGGCCCGCGCCATGGTGCGCACCGGCGAGTGCACGCCCTACGCGAACATCATCCTCATCGCCGGAGTGAAGTTCTGACGCGCCCCCGGGCTTGCCCACTTCGCGTGGCCGCACACCCCCTTGCAGGGGGTAATACCTGCGGCCGGGCAAAGCCGGTTCCGCTGGCTGTATTCCTGAAACAGGCAAACCCTGTTCCGGCTATTCGAAGCGGTAATTCGCGCCCACCTGCTGCCCGACCTTGAGCGTGTGCTCCACGCCCTGGATCACGATGCAGTTCATGCCGAAGGTGATGCCGCCGTCCACGCGCGCGTCGGCTCGGTAGGTGCGCAGCGTGTTGCCGACCTCGGGGCTGCTCAGCGCGGTGGCCGGGTCGATGTCGGGGATCGGGCAGCGCGTGCAGGGCTTGACGGGGCGCAGCTCGGCCTCGCCCTCGCCGGTGGTGATGTGCAGCGCCTCGACGCGGTCCTCGTCGTGCGACTCGATGCCCGCGAGCACGATGTTCGGACGGAAGCGCTCGATGCCCACGGGCCCGTGGCCCTGCGCCGCGAGGCGGTCGTTGAGCTCGGCCAGCGAGCCTTCGCTCGCCACCAGCAGCGCATAGCCGTCGGCGAACTGGGTCTGCGCCTCGACGCCGTCGGTCCACTTCATGCTCGACAGGCGCCTGTGCTCGGGGTCGAAGCGCACCAGGCGCAGGGTCTGCGGCTTGCCGGGCTCAGAGAGGAAGTCGCTGAACCACTGCGCGGCGATGTCCCCCATGTCGTAGGCAGCCACCTCGTCCTTCCACACGCGCACCCGCACCGGCTTCTCGACCCGGTCGAAGGCCAGGTGCAGCGCCAGCATGCCGGGCGCGCGCAGCACCACCTCGGTGTGCTTCATCTGCGGCTTGATCAGCGCCATGCGCGGCAGCTGCCGCTGGGTGACGAACTCGCCCTGCGCGTCGACCACCATCCAGGCACGGTCGAACTCCAGCCCCGTCTCGGTCAGCAGCATCTCGGGAAGCTCGACGCCGGCGCAGGATTTCACGGGGTAGACGAACAAGCGCGAGATGGTGGCCTGGAGATCGAAGGCGGGCTGGGACACGGTGGGGTTCCTTGGAATTCGGCGGCAATTGTCCCGCAGCTTCGAACAGTACCCAGATCCCTTCCAGGGATACCGCGGAACCGGCTCTGCCGGGCCGCCGGTATCGCCCCCGCGAGGGGGCTGGCGAAGCGACACGAAGTGCGCGAAGCCTGACGGCGGGCCTGATCCTTGGCGTAATCCATACAATCCCTCGATGGCCCTCCCTCCAGAAGTTTGCATTCGCGGCGCCGGCATCGTCGGCCGTACGCTGGCCCTGCTGCTCGCACGCGAACGCGTGCGCGTCGCGCTGGTGGTGCCGCCGGCCGCGCAGGGCAAGGAAGACATCCGCGCCTACGCGCTCAATACCGCCTCCCGCGCGCTGCTCGAATCGCTGCGCGCCTGGCCCGATGCGGCCCATGCCACGGCCGTGCGCGAAATGCTGGTGCACGGCGACGAAGGCGGCCGGGTGCAGTTCAGCGCCGCGCGCCAGAAGGTCGATGCGCTGGCCTGGATCGTCGACGTGCCCGCGCTCGAAAAGCAGCTGGCCGACGCGGTGCGCTTCCAGCCCCAGATCGAAGTGGTGGCCGAGCCCGTGGCCGCACCGCTGACCGTGGTGTGCGAAGGCAAGTCCAGCACCACGCGCGAGGCCCTCGGCGTGAGCTACGAGGTCACGCGCTCTCCGCAGCACGCCATCGCGGCGCGGCTGGAGGCGGCGCAGTCGCACGATGGCATCGCGCGCCAGTGGTTCAACGACAAGGGCGAAGTGCTCGCGCTGCTGCCGCTGGACGGCGCGCACGGCAAGACGGTCGCGCTGGTGTGGTCGGCCGACCAGCTGCGCGCGCCCGATCTTCTCGCGCAGGGCGACGAAGAGTTCGCCGCCGCGGTCACCGAAGCCAGCCACAACGCACTCGGCGCGCTCCGGCTCACCAGCGAGCGCGCCGCCTGGCCGCTGGCCCGCGCCATCGCCGACCGCTGGACCGGCGCCATGCCCGGACAGCCCAACCGCGCCTGGGCGCTGGCGGGCGACGCGGCCCACGCGGTGCATCCGCTCGCCGGCCAGGGCCTGAACCTGGGCCTGGCCGACGCCGCCGCGCTGGCCGACGTGATCAAGAACCGCGACTACTGGCGCAGCGTGGGCGACCCCCGCCTGCTGCGCCGCTACGAACGCGCCCGCCGCGCCGACGTGCTGCAGATGAGCCTGGCGACCGACGGGCTGCAGCAGCTCTTCGCGCACAACCTCGGCCCGCTGCAGGCGCTGCGCAACTGGGGCATGCGCGGCTTCGACCGCACGCGCCTCGTCAAGCACTGGATCACCGCGCAGGCCATGGGCCTGAAGGCCTGAGGCCCACCCTCTCCGACTGAATCCCGACCGAACCAACGCACACCCGATGACATTCGCACGCAACCTTCTCCTCGCCGCCTGCACGCTCGGCGCGGTCGTGGCCGCCTCCGCAGGCGAGGCCGAGATCCGCAAGAACCTGCCCTCGCGCATTCCGCAGTTCCCGGCCATCGACGAGGTGTCAAAGTCGCCGATACCGGGCGTGTACGAAGTGCGCGTGAACGGCTCGCAGATCTTCTACACCGACGAGCAGGGCAATTACCTGTTCCAGGGCAACCTGATCGACGTGAAGGCGCGCAAGAACCTGACCGAGGAGCGCGTCGAGAAGCTCAGCGCCGTCGCCTTCGACCAGCTGCCGCTGAAGGACTCGATCAAGATCGTGCGCGGCAACGGCAAGCGCAAGCTGGCCGTGTTCGAAGACCCCAACTGCGGCTACTGCAAGCGCTTCGAGAAGGACATGAAGACGGTCGACAACGTCACCGTGTACCTGTTCCTCTACCCGGTGCTCGGACCCGACTCGAACGTCAAGTCGCGCGACATCTGGTGCAGCAAGGACAAGGGCAAGGCCTGGAGCGACTGGATGGAATCGAGCACCCGCCCGGCCACCGCGCCCGCGAGCTGCGACGTGACCGCGCTGCAGCGCAACGTCGACTTCGGCCGCAAGTACAACATCACCGGCACGCCCACGCTGATCTTCAGCGACGGCACGCGCACGCCGGGCGCCATTCCCGCGGAGCAGGTCGAGAAGCAACTCGCCGCGTCGCCGAGCTGATGGCGACGAAGGCCCCAGCGCAGCACGCGGCAGGCGTGCACTACCGCGTCGAATGCGCCGACCCGCATGCGCATCTGTTCGGCGTCACCCTCACCATCGACGCGCCCGCGGCGCAGCAGCGCGTGTCGCTGCCGGTGTGGATTCCCGGCAGCTACCTGATCCGCGAGTTCGCCAAGAACCTGCAGGGCCTGCGCGCCACGCAGGGCCGCCGCAAGCCGGCGCTGACGCAGCTCGACAAATGCAGCTGGCTGGTCGAATGCACGCCGAACCAGCCGCTGGTGCTGAACTACCAGGTCTGCGCCTACGACAACTCGGTGCGCACCGCCTGGCTCGACGCCGAGCGCGGTTTCTTCAACGGCACCAGCGTGTGCCTGCGCGTCGAAGGGCAGACCGAATCGCCGCATGCGATGGAGATCGTCGCGCCCGGGCACGTCGGCGCCGAAGGTGCGCGCTGGTCTTGCGCCACCGCGCTCGTGCCGCTGAAGGCCGACAGGCACGGCTTCGGCAGCTACATCGCATCGAACTATGACGAGCTGGCCGACAGCCCCGTGGAGATGGGTGCCTTCTGGAGCGCCGATTTCGAAGCCTGCGGCGTGCCGCACCGCTTCGTGGTGGCCGGCGCCGCGGCGTCGTTCGACGGCGACAGGCTCATCGCCGACACCAAGGCCATCTGCGAGGCCGAGATGCGCTTCTGGCACGGCGACAAGGTCGGCAAGCGCGGCGGTGCGAAGCCGCCGATCGACCGCTACGTGTTCATGCTCAACGTGGTCGACGACGGCTACGGCGGCCTCGAGCACCGGCATTCCACCGCGCTGATCTGCAACCGCCGCGACCTGCCGCAGCGCGGAGAGAAGAGGAAGCAGCCCGAGGGCTACACCACGCTGCTGGGGCTCATCAGCCACGAGTACTTCCACACCTGGAACGTCAAGCGCATGCGGCCGGCGGAGTTCGTGCGCTACGACTATGGCCAGGAGAACTACACGCAGCTGCTGTGGTTCTTCGAGGGCTTCACCAGCTACTACGACGACCTGCTGCTGCGGCGCGCCGGGCGCATCGACGACGCGGCCTACCTGCGCCTGCTGAACAAGACCATCAACCAGGTCGTGCAGACGCCCGGGCGGCTGGTTCAGCCGGTGGCCGACGCGAGCTTCGACGCCTGGGTCAAGTACTACCGCCAGGACGAGCAGACGCCCAACAGCACGGTGAGCTACTACACCAAGGGCGCGCTGGTGGCGCTGTGCCTCGACCTCACGCTGCGCCACGAAGGCAAGGGCTCGCTCGACGACGTGATGCGCCACCTGTGGAAGCACAGCGAGGGCGGGCCGATCAGCGAGCAGGACATCGCGGCCGCACTCGAAGCCGTGGGCGGGCGCTCGTACGCAGCCGAACTGGCGCGCTGGGTGCACTCGACCGAAGAGCTTCCGCTTTCGCTGCTGCTGCGCTCGCATGGCGTCGCCACGCTGGAAGACCCGTCGCAGCCGGCGCAGGCGCTGGGCCTGCGCGTGGCCGAAGCCAACGGCAGCGTGCAGGTGAAGGTGGTGCTGCGCGGCGGTGCCGCCGAGAAGGCCGGCTTCGCCGCGAACGACGAGTGGATCGGCATCGAACTGCCCGCCTCCGGCAGGAAGAGCCAGCAGCGGCCGGCCCAGGCCTGGCGCATCGCCAAGCTTGAAGACCTGGCGCTCTACCTCGGCGATGCCGCGAAGTGCACCGCCATCGTGGCGCGCGACCGCAAGCTCATCAGGCTGCCGCTCGTGCTGCCCACCGGCGCGACCACATGGCGGCTGTTCTCGCACGATGCCGCCAGGGTGACGGGCTGGCTCGCCGGCTAGCCGGCAGCTAGGCGCTTTCTGCCGCCTTCGGGTGGCGCACGAACATCATCGGCTGGGGTTCGCCCACCAGAACGCACGGCTTGCCGGTGCGCCGGCAGTGGTCCTGCACGCGCCAGTAGGCGCCGTGGCTGACGCAGCCGGTCTGGCAGATCACGAGATCGGCCGCGCGCAGGCTGGCTTCGAGCGCGGCGTCGTCCGCTTCGTCGGCGCCGTCGTGATGCAGGTAGCGGCCGCCGGCGATCTCCACCAACTGGCGCGCGAGCGAGGCCGGCGCCTCGTCGCCCTGCCCCACGCACAGCACCGCCTTCTCGCGCAGGTCGGCAGGCGCAGGTGCTTCCGACGGCTTCAGGTGGCGCCTGCTGCCCGGCGCCAGCAATGCGTGCAGCCGCTTCGGCAGCGCACTGCCGGCGCAGGCTCGGGCGGCGAGTTCCTCGCGCACGATGGCAATGGCCGAATCCCGCGCCACCAGTGCGCCGCGCAGCCGCACGATCTGCGCTTCGAGCCTTTCGACGAGGGCGGCCTGTTCGACCAGCAGGCGCGAGCAGCGCTCCTGCACGCGGGCATAGGCCCGCAGCAACACGGCATGTTCTTGCATCGGGAACTCCATGGCGGGCATTCTAGATGAGAGCAATTCTCAATTGGAACAATCCGCAGCGGATCACCCCGCCGGCCATGCTGGGTATAGTGAAGCGCGTTTTTCCTCCTCTTTCCCGTTCCCCCGGAGACACCATGAGCTACGAAAACATCGAAGTGCGGACCGAAGCAGGCAAGGTCGGCATCATCACCCTCAACCGCCCCAAGGCCCTGAACGCACTGAACGACGCGCTCATGACCGAGCTGGGCCAGGCGCTCAAGGCCTTCGATGCCGACGACGCCATCGGCTGCATCATCCTCACGGGCAGCGAGCGCGCCTTCGCGGCCGGCGCCGACATCGCGGCGATGGCCAAGTACAGCTTCATCGACACCTACAAGGGCGACTACATCACGCGCAACTGGGAAACCATCCGCTCGATCCGCAAGCCGGTGATCGGCGCGGTCGCCGGCTTCGCCCTCGGCGGCGGCTGCGAGCTGGCGATGATGTGCGACTTCATCATCGCGGCAGACAACGCCAAGTTCGGCCAGCCCGAGATCAAGATCGGCGTGATCCCCGGCGCGGGTGGCACGCAGCGCCTGCCGCGCGCGGTGGGCAAGAGCAAGGCCATGGACATGGTGCTCACCGCCCGCATGATGGACGCGGCCGAAGCCGAGCGCGCCGGCCTCGTCAGCCGCGTGGTGCCCTTCGAGAAGCTCGCCGACGAGGCGCTGGGCGCAGCGCTGGTGATCTGCGGCTTCTCGCAGGTCTCGGTGATGGCGGCCAAGGAATCGGTCAACCGCGCCTTCGAGAGCGGCCTGAGCGACGGCGTGATGTTCGAGCGCCGCCTGTTCCACGCGCTGTTCGCCACGCAGGACCAGAAGGAAGGCATGGACGCCTTCCTCACCAAGCGCCAGCCCGACTTCAAGAACGCCTGACGCCGGCCGATCCGCTCAGCGCGTCGACAGCAGCGAACGCAGCGAGTCGAGCGCCTGGGCCGGCGGCGTGCCGACCAGCGCCGTGCCGCCGGGCTGCGGCGTCCAGCGGACCTGCTCGCCGCCGATCTCCAGCACGGCGACCAGCGAGTCGCCCCGATAAAGCTCGAGCCGCGCGTCCACCGGTGCAGCCAGCGCCGCGTCGGGCGCGGTGGCCGAACGCGCGACGGTGCCCACCAGCGCCGCCAAGCCTTCGATGTCGCCGCGCTGGCGGCGCACGCTCTCGCCGTTGCGCGTGAAGCCCAGGGAAGTCCATCGATCCAGCGCAGAGAAAGGCGCCGAACTTCGCGGCGCGACGGCCCTGGCCATCGACGGGGCCGGTGCGGATGGGCGCGCCGCGCCGGAGGCACTTGCGCCGTCGTTGTCCTGCTCGGCGAGCGCAGGCGCGGAATCCTGGAGCGGTTCGCGATGCAGCGGCGCCGCGCCAGGTGCGGGCGCAGGGACGACGGCTGACGGCGGCAGCGCTGGCGCGGCCGCTGCAGGGGCACCCGCCGCGTAGGCACGGCGCCGCTGTTCGCGTTCCGCCTGCGCTTCCCGACGCTCGTCGCGGGCGATGGGTGCGGGCAGCGGTGCCGGCGCAGCCTGCTCGGCCATGGCCGGAGGCGGCGGAGCCGGTGCGATCGATGCGGACGGAGCGGGTGGCGCGACAGGAGCCGGAGCAGGCGGAGCGCTAGGCGCAGCAGGCGTCGCTTGCAGCAGTGGAGGCGCCGGCTCGGCTTTGCGTGCGGCATCCGCGTTCGCCGTATTGGCGGCCTCCTTGGGCGCCCTTTTGGCGGACGAGTCTGCCGACTCGCGCGCAATCCTGGCGCGCTGTTCCGATTCGGGCGTACGCGCTGCGGGCGCTCGTGCGGGAGCCGGCGCCGCTGCAGGAGGCGCTGCCT
>CAJYQC010000278.1 GCA_913776885.1 uncultured Variovorax sp. | reverse complement strand
CTCAGGGCGAACTCTTCAACAACCCCTATGAGTGGAAGACGCTCATCACCGATCAGCTCATCGATTTCATTCGCGTCCACCTGAGCCAGATCGGCGGCATCACGCCCGGGCGCAAGCTGCAGCTGTTCGCCGAGCAGTTCGGTGTGAAGACGGCCTGGCACGGGCCCGGCGACATGTCGCCGGTGGCGCATGCGGCCAACATCCACATCGACCTGGCCGCGCGCAACTTCGGCGTGCAGGAGTGGTCGGGCGTGCAGCCGCCGAACTTCGTGATCCAGGACCTGAAGGGCCCGCCCGGCGCGTTGCTGGACGTGTTCCCCGGGCTGCCCGAATTCAAGGACGGCTACGTCTACGCCAACGACAAGCCGGGCCTCGGTGTCGACATCGATGAGGAGGAGGCGCGTAAGTATCCCTGCGAGAACGTCGTCACCACCTGGACGCAGACGCGCCTTGTCGACGGCACGCTTCAAACCCCCTGAGGAATCCATCATGTCCACACAACTCTTCAGCCTCGCGGGCAAGACCGCACTCGTCACCGGCTCGTCGCGCGGCCTCGGCTTTGCCATTGCGCAGGGGCTGGCCGCCGCAGGCGCGCGGCTGGTGCTCAACGGCGTCGACGCCGCCCGGCTCGAAGCTTCCGCCAGCGCCTTGCGCGACGAGGGCTATACGGTCGACGCCCATGCGTTTGACGTGTGCGACGAAGCCGCGGTCGTGGCCGCCTTCGACAAGCTCGATGCCGCCGGCGTCGCCGTCGACATCCTGGTCAACAACGCCGGCGTGCAATACCGCAAGCCGATGGTCGAGCTGGCCACAGAAGACTGGCGCCGCGTGATCGAGACCAACCTCACCAGTGCCTTCGTCGTCGGGCGCGAGGCCGCGAAGCGGATGATTCCGCGCGGCCGGGGCAAGGTGATCAACATCGGCTCGCTCACGAGTGAACTGGCGCGCGCCACGGTCGCGCCGTACACGGTCGCCAAGGGCGGCATCAAGATGTTGACCCGCGCCATGACCGCCGAATGGGCGAGCCACAACATCCAGGCCAATGCCATCGGCCCCGGCTACATGCTGACCGACATGAACCAGGCGCTCATCGACAACCCGAGCTTCGACGCCTGGGTCAAGGGGCGCACTCCGGCCGGGCGCTGGGGCAAGCCAGAGGAAATGATCGGCACCGCCGTCTTCCTCGCATCCGATGCTTCCAACTACGTGAGCGGGCAGATCATCTATGTCGACGGCGGCATGGTGTCCGTGCTCTGACAGTCATTGAAGGAGACATCAACCATGAAGCGCTTTCGTCTTGCCTGTGCAGCCACCGCAACTTTTGCGGGCATGCTGCTGTCGCTGCCGGCCGTGCATGCGGCGGACTACCCCTCGCGACCGATCGAAGTGATCGTGCCCTCGTCGGCCGGCGGTGGCACCGACGTGATGGCCCGCATCTTTGCCGATGCCGCGAAGAAGAACGTGCCGCAGCCCCTGATTGTCGTCAACAAGCCCGGCGCGGGCGGCGGCATTGGCATGACCGAGGCGCAGCGCGCGCCGGCAGACGGCTACAAGATCGGCGTGATCATCTCGGAGCTGGCGATCATTCCGCACCTCAACATGACCAAGGTGACGACCGCCGACTTCATCCCGATCGCGCGGCTCAACGGCGACCCCGGCGTGATCGCAGTGCGTGCCGAATCGCCTTACCAGACCATCGACGACCTGCTGGCCGCCGCACGCAAGCAGGAAGGTGCCGTCTCGATGGGCAATGCCGGCACCGGCACCATCTGGCATCTGGCGGCCGCGGCCGTCGAGCAGAAGACGCAGGTGCGCTTCAACCACGTGCCGTTCCAGGGCGCGGCGCCCAGCGTGGGCGCGCTGGTCGGCGGGCATGTCGATGCGATCACCGTGAGCCCCGCTGAAATCGGCTCGCACGTGGCTGCGGGCAAGGTGCGCGTGCTGGTCGCCATGGCCGAGCGCCGGTTGCCCGCGCCCTACGACAAGGTCGTGACATTCAAGGAGAAGGGCGTGGACCTCGTCGTGGGCACCTGGCGCGGGCTGGGCGTGCCGCTGAACACACCGCCCGAAGTCGTCAGGTACCTGCGCGATGCCACGCGCAAGACCGCTGAAGACCCCGCATTCCGCGATGCGCTGCTAAGGGCCAACCTGCAGCCGTCCTACATGGACGGCGAGCAGTTCCAGGTCTTCATGAACAGCCAGTCCGCGTACTTCAAGTCGCTGCTTGCCAGCGTCGATCTCAAGAAATAACAGGCATCACCATGGAAGCTCTTGTCATCCACGCGCCCGGCGACCTGCGCGTCGAGGAATTCGAGACCGCCGAGCTCGGCCCCGGCCAACTGCAGGTGCGCGTGCGTTGCGGCGGTATCTGCGGGTCGGACCTGCACTACTACCAGCATGGCGGCTTCGGCACCATCCGTATCAAGGAGCCCATGGTGCTGGGCCACGAGGTGGCCGGCGTGATCGAGGCGGTCGGTGCGGGCGTGACGGATTTCAAGCCGGGCGAACGTATCGCGATCAGCCCGAGCCGCCCGTGCGGCCTCTGCAGCTATTGCCAGCAGGGTCTGCAGAACCACTGCCTGGACATGCGCTACTACGGCAGCGCGATGCGCACGCCGCACGTGCAGGGCGCGTTCCGCCAGCAGATCGTGGTCGAGACGCACCAGGCGCATCGGCTGGCTGACTCGCTCAGCGATGCCGAGGGTTCGATGGCTGAACCTTTCGCGGTGGCCTTGCATGCTGTGCGGCGGGCTGGCTCGCTGCTCGGCAAGCGTGTGCTGGTCACGGGTTGCGGGCCGATTGGCGCGCTGGCGATCATTGCGGCGCGGCGCGCCGGCGCGAGCCACGTTGTCGCAACCGATGTCGGCGCGCATACGCTGGGCAAGGCGCTCAAGGTCGGTGCAGACGAGGTCGTCAATGTCGCCGAGACACCGGACGGGCTGGCGCGCTTCACCGCCAACAAGGGCAGCTTCGACGTATTGTTCGAGGCCAGCGGCAATGCCCGTGCGCTGGTTGGCGCCTTCGATGCGCTGCGCCCGCGCGGCATCGTCGTGCAGTTGGGCCTGGGCGGCGACATGACATTGCCGATCAACACCATCGTGGCCAAGGAGTTCGACCTGCGCGGTGCATTCCGTTTCCACGAGGAGTTCGCGGTGGCGGTCGAGTTGCTCAACAAGGGCCTGGTCGACGTGAAGCCCTTGATCTCGGCAACGCTGTCATACCGCGATTCGGCACGGGCATTCGCGTTGGCGGCCGACCGGTCGCAGTCGATGAAGGTGATCCTGAACTTCGATTGATGCCTTTGGTCTAGTTCCGCCGCACCCCATCGGCATCCACCAGCCCCACGCGCGTCTGCCTTCCCCATGTACCGCGCCCCGTCAGGAACGTCCACCAGCCCCACGCCGCGCCCGTGTGCCGCAGGATCTGGAAGGTGAAGGGCTCGATCAGCGCGGCCGCGAAGGCCTGCACGAAGTTGGCTTCGCCGCCGTTGCCGATCCAGCGCCGGTACAGGTACACCGACCAAAGGTGGAAGACGAGGTCGAGCACGATCTTCGCGCCGATCACGCCGGCCACCGGCGCCAGCACGCCGAGGTTGCCGCGCACCAGGTACACCAGCAGCAGGCCGAACGCGGCCAGGCCGTAGAGCGGCTGCAGCGTATCGACCGCCTTCACCGGCAGCATCGCGACGCCGAGCCAGCCGTAGCGCCGGTCGCCGACCATTGCGCGGTACCAGAACTGCGTCTGCAGGAAGCCGCCGAACCAGCGGCGGCGCTGGCGCAGGAAGGCGCCAGTGCTGCTGGGCGCATCGGTGTGCGCCTGCGCGTCGCCGAGCACGCGCACCGTCCATGGCAGGCCATGGGCCTGGGCGTGGCGGTGCAGGCGGTGGATGAGTTCGTAGTCTTCGACCAGGCAGTCGGTGTCGAAGCCGCCCACCGCGCGCACGGCCTCGGTGCGAAAGCCCGCGAAGGCGCCCGAGATCAGCAGCAGGCCGTTGACGCGCATCCACGCATAGCGCGAGAGGAAGTTGCGGATGTACTCGTACGTCTGGAACCACTGGAAGCAGCGGCCGGCCAGCGTGCGGCTGCACACGGGCGTTATGACGCCGGTGGCGGCCACGAGCTCCGGCTCCTGCGAGAACGCACGGCGCACGGCGCCGATCGCGCGGCTGTCGAGCAGCGTGTCGCCGTCGACGGTGAGCACGATGTCGGTGTCGATGCACACGACGGCCGCGTTCAGCGCCACCGCCTTGCCGCCGTGCGGCAGCCGCAGCCATCGCAGGGACGGATGCAGCGTGCTGGACGCGCTCAGTTCGCCGAGTTCGGGCGCAACGAGCCCGTAGCGGCCGGTGAGCAGCTCGGCCGTGCCGTCGCTCGAGCCGTCGTCCGCGATCACGATGCGGTCGGGCAGGTCGGTCTGGGCGAGCAGGGCGGCCAGCGTCACCGGCAGCACGGCAGCCTCGTTGTGCGAGGCGACGATCACGCCCAGGGTGTTGCGCCGCGCAGCCGCGCCAGGCGAAGGCGCGGGCCGCGGCCGCAGGATCGGCAGCGTCATCCACGCGACGAACAGCAGCAGCACCGTGTCGTACAGCACGTAGGCCACGCCCACCGACCACGCTCCCACGTCGACCGCCTTGAACGCCATGGCGAAGAGCAGGGCCCATAGCACGAGCACGCCTCCGTGGATGAGCCAGCTGCGCAGCGGCGTTGCGGGCGGAGACTGGCGTGGCGAGGCGGCCAGGAAGGCGCTTTTCAGAGGATCGTTCAAGGGAGGTGGCCCGGGCGGCTGTCGGTCGGTGGTTCGTGGATACGTAAAGACTCGGCCTGCGGTTTCGAAAAGCCCGGGGATTGCCCGGACAATCGCACGCGCTTCCGACTGAGTCGGCCTCCGCCTGAAAATTCCCCGCATGCTCGCACAAACCCGCTACACCCGAACCGCGATCGCGCTGCACTGGCTGATCGCGGTCCTCATGATCATCAACATCGCGCTGATCCTGCTGGTCGACCGCTACCCCGACGAGTGGGTGCGCCCGGCCGTCGACACCCACAAGTCCATAGGCATCACGGTGCTGGGCCTGGTCCTCATGCGCATCCTCTGGCGCGCCACGCACAAGCCGCCGGCCATGCCGGGCTCCTACGGCGCCTTCGAGCGCTTCGCGGCCCACATGGCGCACGGCGCGCTGTACGTGCTGATGATCCTGCTGCCGCTGTCGGGCTGGATGCACGACTCGGCCTGGAAGGACGCCGCCACGCACCCGATGCAGCTCTTCGGCCTGTTCGAATGGCCGCGCATCGGCTGGATCATGGCGATCGAGCCGACCGTGAAGGAAACCTGGCACACCGTGCTCGGCGGTGTGCACGAATGGGCCGGCTACGTGCTGTACGTGCTCGTGGGGCTGCACGTGCTGGCCGCGCTGAAGCACCAGTTCCTCGACGGCGAACGTGAGCTGCAGAGGATGTGGCCTTGAACGCCGACCTCATCGCGCGTATCGACGCGCTCTCGACCCATCACGACGCGGTGCACGAGGGCGTGCGCGTGCGCTGGCGCCGCTTCGGCACGGACACCAGTCGCCCGCCGCTGGTATTGCTGCACGGCGGCCACGGCAGCTGGATGCACTGGCTGCTCAATGCCCAGGCGCTCTCTGCCGGCCGCACCCTGTGGCTGCCCGACATGCCGGGCTTCAGCGAATCCGACGCACCGCCGCGCGCGGCGCCAGGCGAAGACTCGCTGCAGCCGCTGCTGGCCGCGCTCGGCGGCACGCTCGACCAGCTCATCGGCGCAGGCACCGTCATCGACCTGGGCGGCTTCTCCTTCGGCGGGCTGACGGCGGCGCGCTTCGGCGCGGGCCGTGGCGCGGTCCGCCGCCTCGCGCTGATCGGCAGCGGCGGCCACGGCACGCTGCGGCGCATGACGGCGCAGATGATCAACTGGCGTGCCGCCCCCGACCGCGAAGCCGAGCGCGCCGCGCTGCTGCACAACCTGGCGGCGCTGATGCTGCACGACGCCGCCGCTATCGACGAGCTGGCCTTCGCCATCCACGACATCTCGTGCCACGGCACGCGCTTTCGAAGCAAGGAGGTGTCGCAGTCGGGCGGGCTGCAGCAGGCGCTGGCCACGATGGGCGTGCCGACGCTGCTGCTGTGGGGCGAGTTCGACGTCACGGCCGACCCGCGCCCGCTGGTGGCGCAGCTCGCTGCCGAAGGCCCGGGGCGCGAGGGCGTGGTGATCGACGGCGCCGGGCACTGGGCGCAGTACGAGCGCGCCGACGAGGTCAACGCGCGGCTGGTGGAATTCTTCCGCTGAGCCTCGCCGCAGCTTTTATTGCTGCTGCTTCACCAGCCCCAGCTGGCGGATGATGTCGTCCCACTGGTCGTAGGTCGAGCGCGTCAGGTCGGCCAATTGCTTCGGGGCTCGACGACTTGGCCTCGCGAGCGCCCAGGCGGAAGAACTTGCGCGTGGCCCGCGCAGGAGCGCTCGGCCTGCGTGCAAGCCCTGCTCGACCATGGCGCTGCAGTCCACGACAGACGCTTCGGCGCCACGGTGCGCGA
>CAJYQC010000277.1 GCA_913776885.1 uncultured Variovorax sp. | reverse complement strand
GTGCAGAAGCGTCGAGGTCGGTCATGGATTCCGTGTGGACTTGAAGGCCTCCTTTTTAACAACCGTGGCCCGAGGCGGATGTAAAGCCGTGTGATGTGCGCCCGCTTCCGGTGCACGGCTCGGACATACGGGCAGCTCTCCGACAAGGCGAATGGGCGCAGACCGTAACCGCCGACAGGCGCGCACTCGCAAATTCGACGGGGTCAGGCGAGAGCGAGCAGGCAAGCAGGCGGGTTGGGCCCGATGCGCCGTTCCGCCGGTCTTCAACCAAGGAACGCGAGGAACGCAGGTGCCGTCCAACCAACCCATTCAGAGCGAGCGAGACGCCTACCTATTCCGGGAGGGAACGCATTCCCGTCTCTACGACGTGCTCGGCTGCCACCCCGCTGCGGACGGCGGAGCAGACTTCGCGGTGTGGGCGCCGAACGCGGAATCGGTCTCGGTGGTAGGCGACTGGAACTACTGGTCGGGCGATGCCGATCCGCTGCAGCCCGACCCCGGCGGCACCGGCATATGGAGCGGCCGTGTCGCGAACGCGGCCATCGGCCAGACCTACAAGTACCGCATCCGCTCGCGCCACGGCGGCTACACGGTCGACAAGGCCGATCCGGTGGCCTTCGCCGCCGAACTGCCGCCGGCCACAGCCTCGCGCATCTGCGAGCTTTCGTATGAGTGGGGCGACGCCGAATGGATGGCCGATCGCGGCCGGCGCAACGCGCTCGATGCGCCGATGTCGGTCTACGAGGTGCACCTGGGCTCCTGGCGCCGGCAGGAAGGCCGTTTCCTCGACTATCGCGAGATCGCGCACCAGCTTGCGGCCTACGCCATCGAGATGGGCTTCACGCATGTGGAGCTGATGCCCGTGACCGAGCATCCGTTCTACGGCTCCTGGGGCTACCAGACCACCGGCTACTTCGCGCCGACGTCGCGCTTCGGTTCGCCGCAGGACTTCATGTACCTCGTCGACCACCTGCACCAGCAGGGCATCGGCGTGCTGCTCGACTGGGTGCCTTCGCACTTTCCGACCGACGAGCACGGGCTCGCGTACTTCGACGGCACGCATCTCTACGAGCATGCAGACCCCCGTCAGGGCTTCCATCCGGAATGGAATTCGAGCATCTTCAACTACGGCCGGCCTGAGGTGCGCAGCTTCCTCGTGTCGTCCGGCCTGTTCTGGCTGGAGCACTACCACATCGACGGGCTGCGGGTGGACGCCGTGGCCTCCATGCTCTACCTCGACTACGCGCGCGGCCCCGGCGGCTGGGTGCCCAACCGCCACGGCGGGCGCGAGAACCTGGAAGCCATCGAGTTCCTGCAGACGCTGAACCGCGCCGTGTACCGCGAGCACCCCGACACGCTCACCGTGGCCGAGGAATCGACCGCCTGGCCACGCGTTTCGCGCCCCACCGACATGGACGGCCTGGGCTTCGGCGAGAAATGGAACATGGGCTGGATGCACGACACGCTGGCCTACATGAAGGAACAGCCGGTGCACCGCAAGTACCACCACCACAAGCTGACCTTCTCGCTGGTCTACGCCTTCAACGAGAACTTCGTGCTGCCGTTCTCGCATGACGAGGTGGTGCACGGCAAGGGCTCGCTGCTGAACAAGATGCCCGGCGACGAATGGCAGCAGTTCGCCAACCTGCGTGCGCTGTACGGCTTCATGTGGGCGCACCCCGGCAAGAAGCTGCTGTTCATGGGCGGCGAGTTCGGCCAGCGCCGCGAATGGACGCACGACGGCGAGCTCGAATGGTGGGTGAGCGGCCTCGAAGGTCACGCGGGGCTGCAGCGGCTGGTGTCGCAGCTCAACCGCGTCTACCGCGCCTCGCCTGCGCTCTACCGGCTCGACTTCTCCGCGGCCGGCTTCGAGTGGCTGGCCGCCGACGAAGCGGACCTGAGCGTCTTCGCCTTCCTGCGCAAGGCCGACGACGGCAGCCCGCCGCTTTTGATCGTGAGCAACATGACCCCGGTGCCGCGCACCAACTTCATGCTGGGCGTGCCGCTGGGCGGCCGCTGGCGCGAGGTGATCAACACCGACGCGACCGAGTTCGGCGGTTCGGGCTGGGGCAATTTCGGGGGCGTCGAGGCGGCGCCCGTGGGTTCCCACGGACGCAGGCAATCGGTGTGCCTCACCTTGCCGCCACTGTCCACGCTGATCCTGGAGCACCAGCCTTCATGAAGAACATTTTCTCGAGCAAGCCGGCCGCGGCCACGAACACTGGAGCGGAAAGCGACATGGGGGCATTCCAGGGCGATGCCCGTGCCGTCATCGACGCGGTGCTGCCCAGCATCGACAACGGCCGCTTCGCCGTGAAATGCGTGGCCGGGGAGCGCGTGACGGTGCGCGCCCATTGCTTCACCGACGGCCACGACGTGTTGCGCGTGCAGCTTTGCTGGCGCGCCCGCGACCACGCGGAGTTCCGCGAGGTGACGATGAAGCCGCTGGGCAACGACGTGTGGGAGGCGGGCTTCTCGCCGCCCTCGGCGGGCCGCTATGTGTACACGGTGGTGGCGTGGGTCGACCCGTTCGAATCCTGGCGCCACGAGATGACGCGCCGCGTGGACCCGGCGGACGTTCGCATCGCCGCGCAGGTCGGCGCGCTGGAGATCGCCGCTGCGGGCGCACGCGCCGAGGGCGCCGACCGCGTCACGCTCCAGCGTTGGGCCACGGAGCTGGATGCCGCGGCCGCCAACCCCGGTTCGGACGTTTCCGCCCTGAAAGCGCTGGCGCTCGACGAAGAATACGCGGTGCTCGCGCGTCGCCACCCCGATCGCCGTCACGAGGTGCGGCATCCGGTGGAGCTTGCGCTGGTGGCGGACCGCGAGCGAGCGCGCTTCAGCACCTGGTACGAGCTCTTCCCGCGATCGGCGGGCACCGAGCCCGGCGTGCACGGCACCTTCAAGGACGTCGAGGCGCGGCTTCCGGCGATCGCCGCGATGGGTTTCGACGTGCTGTACTTCCCGCCGATCCACCCCATTGGCCGAATCCAGCGCAAGGGACCCAACAACTCGCTGGAGGCCGGCCCCAGCGACGTGGGCAGCCCGTGGGCCATCGGTGCGCATGAGGGCGGGCACAAGTCGATCCTGCCCGAGCTGGGCACCGAGGAGGACTTCCGCCGCCTGATCGCGCGCGCGGCGGAGCACGGCCTGGAGATCGCGATGGACATCGCCTTCCAGTGCGCGCCCGACCACCCGTACGTGAAGGCGCATCCCGACTGGTTCCGCTGGCGGCCCGACGGCACGGTGCAGTACGCGGAGAACCCGCCGAAGAAGTATCAGGACATCTATCCGTTCAACTTCGAATGCGAAGGCTGGCGCGCGCTCTGGGCCGAGCTCAAGAGCGTGATCGACCACTGGATAGGGCAGGGCGTGCGCATCTTCCGCGTGGACAACCCGCACACCAAGGCCTTCCCGTTCTGGGAGTGGGTGATCGGCGAGGTCAAGCGCAAGCACCCCGACGCGATCTTCCTGGCGGAGGCGTTCACGCGGCCGAAGGTGATGCACCGGCTCGCGAAGCTGGGCTTCTCGCAGTCGTACACCTACTTCACCTGGCGCAACACGAAGCAGGAGCTGCAGGAGTACTTCACGGAGCTGTCGACCGAACCGGGCATCGACTACTTCCGCCCCAACGTGTGGCCCAACACGCCCGACATCCTGCACGAGCAGCTGCAGAGCGGGGAGTCGGCCGTGTTCATGTCGAGGCTGGTGCTGGCCGCCACCCTCGCGGCCAACTACGGCATCTACGGGCCGGCCTACGAGCTGCGCGAGCACCTGCCGCGCGGCCCGGGCAGCGAGGAATACCTCGATTCCGAGAAGTACCAGCTGCGCCACTGGAACCACGACGATCCGGCGAGCCTGGCGCCCTTCATCGCGCGGGTCAACCGCATCCGCCGCGAGAACCCGGCGCTGCAGTCCGACCGCACGCTGCGCTTCCTCCATATCGACAACCTGCAGCTCCTGGCTTATGCGAAGAGCTCGGCCGACGGC
>CAJYQC010000276.1 GCA_913776885.1 uncultured Variovorax sp. | reverse complement strand
TCCGCGACACGGCGCACGGCTTCCTCGCGTGGGCCGTGGCCACCTTGCTGACGGCCTCGCTGCTGGCCTCCGTCGTCGGCTCCATCGTCGGCGCGGGCACCCAGGCAGGCGCCACGGTGCTCGGAGGCGCTGCCTCCACCGCCGCATCCGCGACAGCGGCCTCCGCGTCGAGCGCGGCCGGACCCCAAGGCGGGTCGGATGCCAGCACCGGACCGATGAGCTACTTCGTCGACTCGTTGTTCCGGCGCGAGCCCGTCGCCTCCACTCCGGCCACGACGGCGACACCGGGTGCGCCGTCGGGCGACGCCACCACGGCGCCCGCGACGCCGGCGGTGACGCCGATGCCAGAGAGCGGCAACCCCATGGCCACCGACGCGGAGGCCACCCGCATCTTCCTCAACGGCATCCGCAACGGCGCGCTTCCGCCCGAGGACGCGCGCTATGTGGGCCAGCTGGTCGCGCAACGCACGGGCCTGAACCAGCAGGATGCGCAGAAGCGCGTGAACGACACCTTCGCGAAGACCCAGGCCGCGCTGAAGGATGCGCAGTCCAAGGCCAAGGAGGCCGTCGACACGGCGCGCAAGGCATCGGCCTATGCCTCGTTGTGGCTGGTCGTCTCGCTGCTGATCGGCGCCTTCGTCGCCAGCTTCGCCGCAACCTGGGGTGGCCGCCGCCGCGACCTCTGACCGACCGCGTCCTCAAATCAACTCGAAGGAGAACCCCATGCGTTCATTGCTGCTTTACTTCCTGGGTGTGCCGATCCCGATCATCATCCTCATCGCACTGTTCTTCCGCTGATCCGGACAGCGGGGTCTCGGCCGGTCCGTTCACCAAGAGGCCGCGGCTGCCCGGATCCCGGTCGATGACGCATTCGCGGCACGGGCCGGCACGATGGGGCCGTGTGACCGGCGAAACGCGCCGTCCGCTGCTGCGCAGGTCGGGCGTCAGCGCAGCACCAGCACAGGCAGCGTCGAGCTCACCAGTACCAGTTGCGTCTCGCTGCCCAGCAGCAGGCGCTTGAGCCCCTTGCGCCCATGCGAGGCCATCACGATCAGGTCGCTGCGGTGCTTCCTTGCCGCCGCGATGATCGACTCGGCGACGAGGTCCGAGCTGGCCTGTGCCGTCTTGATCCGTACGCCACGTTCACGCGCGCGGTCGCGCACCTTGTCGAGCATGGCCTGCGCCTTCTCGGCCCACTGCTTCTCGATGCGGCCGACGTCTTCGGCAGAAAAGGTCATCGAGCCTTCGAAATAGCTCTTCGGGTAGCGGGGGACGACGGTCAGCGCGACCAGGTCGGCGTCGTTCTGCGCCGCCAGCGAGATGGCGCTTTCCACGGCTTTCTTCGAGAGGGCCGTGCCATCGGTGGCGACGAGGATGCGCTTGAACATTGAGGATCTCCACAGGAGTGTGCGTTCGAGCTTAGGCGCGGCCCGGCCCGTGGAGCTTGATGCAGATCAAGCGCACCGCGGTGCGTGCCTCTTAGGCTCGGCCGATGAATGCCACGCTCGCCCGGGATCGCCTTTCGATCCGCGCCGTTCCCACCAGCCCCACCAGCCCCACCCCCGTCGCTGAAGACGCCTGGCAGGTGCTCGACGATCCCGCCGAGTGGCCCGCGTTCGGGCACGAGCTCGGTGCTGCCGATGGCGACTGCTGGGAGTCGCAGGTCATGGTCGAAGGCATGAGCTGCGCAGCCTGCGCGTTCACGGTCGAGGACGCGCTGCGCCGTGTGCCCGGCGTGCGCGAGGTGCAAGTCAACGCGGCCAGCCGGCGCGCGCGCGTGGTCTGGTCGCCGGCGCAGACAAGGCCCTCGCGCTGGTTCGAGGCGAGCGCGAAAGCGGGCTACCGGCTGCTGCCGGGCTGCGACCGCTCCGTGAGGGCGTTGCGCCAGCGCGAATCCCGGCTGGCGCTGTGGCGCTGGCTGGTCTCCGGCTTCTGCATGATGCAGGTGATGATGTACGCCTACCCGGCATACGTCGCGCGGCCTGGCGACATGGGCGCCGATTCGGCGCAGCTGCTGCGCTGGGCCTCCTGGGTGCTGACGCTGCCGGTGGTGCTCTTCTCCTGCGGTCCCTTCTTCCGCAGTGCCTGGCGCGACCTGCGCATGGGCCGGGTCGGAATGGACCTGCCCGTGGCCTTCGGCGTGTTCGCGACCTTCGCGGTCAGCAGCGCCGCCACCTTCGATGCCGGTGGACCGCTCGGCCACGAGGTGTACTTCGACTCGCTGACGATGTTCGTCTTCTTCCTGCTCACCGGCCGATGGCTGGAAGCGCGGCTGCGCGAGCGCACGGCCGGTGCGCTCGATGCGCTGATGAACCGGCTGCCCGACGGCATCGACCGCCTCGCCGCCGACGGCAGCTGGAAGCGCGTGGCCGTGCGCCGGCTCGTCGTGGGCGACGTGGTGCGGGTGCGCCCCGGCGAGGCCTTCCCGGCCGATGGTGTGCTGATCGAAGGCGACACCAGTGCCGACGAGGCCCTGCTGACCGGTGAGTCCCGGCCGGTGCGCCGTGCGTGCGGCGACCGCGTGCTCGCGGGCAGCCACAACCTCTCGGCGGCGGTGCAGGTGCGCCTCGAATCGGTGGGCGAGGGCACGCGCTTCGCGCAGATCGTCCGGTTGATGGAAAGCGCCGCCTCGCGCAAGCCGCGACTTGCGCTGCTGGCCGACCGGGTGGCGCGGCCCTTTCTCGTCGGGGTGCTCGCGGCGGCGGCCATCGCGGCCGCGTCCTGGTGGCCGACGGACCCGGGCAGGGCGCTGATGGTGGCGGTCGCGGTGCTCATCGTGACCTGCCCGTGCGCGCTCTCGCTCGCGACGCCTGCCGCGATGCTCGCCAGTGCGGGCACGCTGGCGCGCGGCGGCGTCATGACCTCCAACCTGCAGGCGCTGGAGGCCCTGGCATCGGTCGACACGGTGGTGTTCGACAAGACCGGCACGCTGACGGGCGACGTGCCGCGGCTGGAGCGCATCTATTGCCGACAGGGCCTGCGGCCCGGCGACGCACTCGAGATGGCAGCCGCGCTGGCCGCGCAGTCGCTGCACCCCGTGGCGCAGTCACTGGTGAGCGCATGGAGCGCACAGTTCCGCTCACCGCCCGGCTGGGTCGCGCAGCAGGTCGTCGAGGCGGCGGGCCAGGGCATCGAGGGTCGCCTGCGCCGCATGCGTGCGGCAGCCGGCACGCAACAGCGCGTGCGCCTGGGCTCGGCGGGCTTCTGCGAGGTGGCCCCGCTGGAAATCGAGGCCGCGCAGGTCCATCTGGCCGACGCGCAGGGCTGGCTCGCGAGCTTCGTGCTGGCCGAGGAGCTTCGCGCCGATGCGGCAGAGGCCGTCTCGGCATTGCGCGCGCAAGGGATCACCGTGCGGCTGCTTTCGGGCGACAGGGACGCGGCCGCGAGGGAGATCGCCGCGCGCTGCGGCATCGACTTCGCGCAGGGCGGCTGCACGCCGGAGGACAAGCTCGACGCGCTGTGGCGCCTGCAGGCAGAAGGCCGGCGGATCGCGATGGTGGGCGACGGCCTCAACGACGGCCCCTCGCTGGCGCGCGCGGATGCCTCGTTCGCCTTCGGCCGTTCGGTGCCGCTGTCGCGCGCGCACGCCGACTTCGTCGTGCTCGGCGACAGGCTCGCCAGCATTCCGCAGGCGGTCGCGCAGGCCCGCAGGACCTTGCGCGTGGTGCAGCAGAACCTCGCGTGGGCCGCGGGCTACAACGCGCTGTGCGTGCCGCTGGCGGTGGCCGGCTGGCTGCCGGCCTGGCTCGCGGGCCTCGGCATGGCCGCGAGCTCGCTCGTCGTCGTTCTCAACGCGGCGCGGCTCTCGCGCGCTGGCGCTGGAGAAGGCGTGCGCTGATGGACATCCTCTTTCTCCTCGTGCCGCTGTCCGTGATGCTGGTCCTCGCGATCCTCGGCGGCCTGTGGTGGGCCATCGAGCGCGGCCAGTTCGAAGACGTCGACATGGAAGGCGAGCGCATCCTGCACGGCGATTGATCTGCATCAAGCCCTCGGGCAGGTTACCCACGGAAACTGCCCGTAACTCAATCAATGGCACCACGATGCAAGAACCCAGACCTCCCGCCGCGGAATACGACGACACGGTCGTGCGGCAGTTCGCGCTCATGTCCGTGGTGTGGGGCGTTGTCGGCATGCTGGTGGGCGTGGTCATCGCCTCCCAGCTGACGTGGCCCGAGCTCAACCTCGGCATTCCATGGCTCAGCTATGGGCGCCTGCGGCCGCTGCACACCAACGCGGTCATCTTCGCGTTCGGCGGCTGCGCGCTGATGGCGACCAGCTTCCACGTGGTCCAGCGCACCTGCCAGGTGCGGCTCTTCGCGCCCGGGCTCGCGTCCTTCGTGTTCTGGGGCTGGCAGGCGGTGATCGTGGCCGCCGCCATCAGCCTGCCGATGGGCTACACGCGCGGCAAGGAGTACGCGGAACTCGAATGGCCCATCGGCCTGCTGATCGCGGTGGTCTGGGTGGCCTATGCCATCGTGTTCTTCGGCACCATCGGCAAGCGCAAGGTGCGCCACATCTACGTGGCCAACTGGTTCTTCGGCGCCTTCATCATCGCGGTCGCCCTGCTGCACATCGTCAATGGCGCCGTGGTTCCGGCAGGTTGGATGAAGAGCTACTCGGCCTACGCCGGCGTGCAGGACGCGATGGTGCAGTGGTGGTACGGCCACAACGCAGTGGGCTTCTTCCTCACGGCCGGCTTCCTCGGGATGATGTACTACTACATCCCCAAGCAGGCGGGCCGGCCGGTGTATTCGTACCGGCTGTCGATCGTGCACTTCTGGGCGCTGATCTTCACCTACATGTGGGCGGGCCCGCACCACCTGCACTACACCGCGCTCCCCGACTGGACGCAGTCGCTGGGCATGGTGTTCTCGCTGATCCTGCTCGCGCCGAGCTGGGGCGGGATGATCAACGGCGTGATGACGCTCTCGGGCGCCTGGCACAAGCTGCGCACCGACCCGATCCTGCGCTTCCTGATCGTCGCGCTCTCGTTCTACGGCATGTCGACCTTCGAGGGGCCGATGATGTCCATCAAGACCGTCAACGCCCTGAGCCACTACACCGACTGGACCATCGGCCACGTGCACTCCGGTGCGCTCGGCTGGGTGGGCTTCATCACCATGGGCTCGCTCTACTACCTGACCCCGCGCATGTACGGCCGCACCGCCATGTACAGCGTGCGAGCCATCGAGGTGCACTTCTGGATCGCCACCATCGGCATCGTGCTGTACATCGCCGCGATGTGGATCGCCGGCGTGATGCAGGGTCTCATGTGGCGCTCGATCAACCCCGACGGCACGCTCACCTACACCTTCGTGGAGAGCGTGAAGGCCACCTTCCCGTTCTACCTGGTGCGCGTGATCGGCGGCGTGCTCTACCTCAGCGGGATGCTGCTGATGGCCTGGAACGTCTGGATGACCGTCATCTCCGGGCGTGCGGTGCGCGCCGAGATCCCGCCCCCTGCCATGGCCCATGCCTGAGGACGCACGATGAATTCCAAGACCTCCAGCGCCGGCGGCTTCTCGCACGAGAAGATCGAGACCAACAACCTGCTGATGATCGTGCTGATCCTCGTGGTGGTGGCCGTCGGCGGCCTCGTCGAGATCGTGCCGCTGTTCTTCCAGAAGTCGACCACCGAGGCGGTGCAGGGCGTCAAGCCGCTCACGCCGCTGCAGCTGGCCGGGCGCGACATCTACCTGCGCGAGGGCTGCTACAACTGCCACTCGCAGATGATCCGGCCCTTCCGCTCGGAGACGCTGCGCTACGGCCACTACTCGGTGGCCGGCGAGTTCGTCTACGACCACCCGTTCCAGTGGGGCAGCAAGCGCACCGGCCCCGACCTGCAGCGCGTGGGCGGCAAGTACAGCGACGAGTGGCACCGCATCCACCTGAACAACCCGCGCGACGTCGTGCCCGAGTCGAACATGCCGGCCTATACCTGGCTGGAGAAGACGCCGGTTGATGCCGAGTCGCTGCCCGCCCACATGCGCGCGCTGCGCCGCGTCGGCGTGCCCTACACCGATGCCGAGATCGCCGGGGCCGCGGAAGACGTCCGGGGCAAGACCGAGATGGAGGCCACGGTGGCCTACCTGCAGTCGCTGGGCCTGGCGCTCAAGTAAGCAAGCGGCAAAGGACGCACAACCATGATCGACCTCACCACCCTGCGCATCGCCGCCACCGTCGTGTGCTTCGCGCTTTTCATCGGCATCGTGATCTGGGCGTATTCGCGCCGCAACGCGCCCGGCTTCCAGGAAGCGGCACGCCTGCCCTTCGAGCAGGATTGAACGGAGAAGCACGATGAGCGATTTCATCAGCCGTTTCTGGTCCGACTACGTGGCAGTGGTCTCGCTGCTGAGCATCCTCGGCTGCGTGATCCTGCTGTGGCTCACGGCGCGCAAGCGCGTCGCCGCCAGCGCCGACAACACCACCGGCCACGTGTGGGACGAGGACCTGCGCGAGGCCAACAACCCGCTGCCGATGTGGTGGGTCGGCCTGTTCGTGCTGACCATCGTCTTCGGGCTGGGTTACCTCGCCATGTTTCCGGGGCTGGGAAGCTTCCGCGGGAAGTCCGACTGGACTTCGCGCGGCGAGTACGACGCGGAAGTGGCCAGGGCCACGCAGGAGCTCGCACCCGTCTATGCGAAGTACGCCGCGATGACGGTCGAGGACATCGCACGCGATCCGCAGGCCCATGCGATCGGTGAGCGGCTCTTCATGGGCAACTGCGCGCAGTGCCACGGCTCCGATGCGCGCGGCAGCAAGGGCTTTCCCAACCTCACGGACAAGGACTGGCTCTACGGCGGCACGCCCGAGAAGATCGTCGAGACCATCACCAGGGGGCGGGTGGGCGTGATGCCGCCCATGGCCGCTGCCGTCGGCACGCCCGACGACGTGAAGAACGTCGCCAACTACGTGCTGAGCCTGTCGGGCGAGCCGCACGACTCGGTGCGCGCCGGCCTCGGCAAGGCGAAGTTCACGGCATGCGCCGCCTGCCACGGCATTGGCGGCGTGGGCAACCAGGCCCTGGGCGCGCCCAATCTCAGCGACAGGATCTGGCTGCACGGCTACGGCGAGGCCGCCATCGTCCAGATGATCAACTCGGGCAAGCACAACGAGATGCCCGCGCAGGAAGGCCGCCTCACCGAGGCGCAGATCCGGATGGTCGCGTCCTACGTCTGGGGGCTGTCCAACAATGCGCCCGCGGCCACGCCCTGAAGCCGGCGCAGCGCCATGACCCGCAGGATCATTCCCATCGCGAACGCCAACCCCGGAGGCGGCGAGGAGGTCGGCCTGTACGAGGCCTCGAAGAAGATCTATCCCCGCACCGTGCGCGGCGTGTTCGCGCGCTGGCGCTGGGCGCTGGTCTTTCTTACGCAGCTCGTGTTCTACGGCATGCCCTGGGTGGAATGGGGCGGGCGCCAGATGGTGCTGTTCGACCTTGCGGCGCGGCGCTTCTACATCTTCGGGCTGGTGCTGTACCCGCAGGACCTGATCTACCTCTCGGGCCTGCTGGTCATCAGCGCGCTCTCGCTCTTTCTCTTCACCGCGGTGGCGGGAAGGCTGTGGTGCGGCTATGCCTGCCCGCAGACCGTCTACACCGAGATCTTCATGTGGGTGGAGCAGCGCATCGAGGGCAACCGCACCGCGCGCATACGGCTGGACGCCGAGCCGATGTCGCTCGAGAAGCTGGTGAAGAAGTGGGCCAAGCACCTGCTGTGGATCGGCATCGCGATGTGGACCGGCTTCACCTTCGTGGGCTACTTCACGCCGATCCGCGAACTCGGCATGGCCTTCCTGCAGACGCAGATGGGCTCGTGGGAGGTCTTCTGGGTGTTCTTCTACGGCTTCGCGACCTACGGCAATGCCGGCTTCATGCGCGAGCAGGTCTGCAAGTACATGTGCCCTTATGCGCGCTTTCAGAGCGCGATGTTCGACCGCGACACCCTGATCGTGACCTACGACCCCCGGCGCGGCGAGCCGCGCGCGCCGCGCCGCAAGGGCCCCGATCCGCGGTCGATGGCGCTCGGCGACTGCATCGACTGCGGCCTGTGCGTGCAGGTATGCCCCACCGGCATCGACATCCGCAAGGGCCTGCAGTACGAGTGCATCGGCTGCGGCCTCTGCGCCGACGCCTGCGACACGGTCATGCGGAAGATGGCCTATGCGCCCGGGCTGATCCGCTACGACACGCAGAACGGCATGGAGGCCGGATGGTCGCGCCGGCAGCTGCTGCGGCGCGTGCTGCGCCCGCGGGTGCTGGTCTACACCGCGATCCTGCTGCTGCTGGTGACCGGCCTGCTGACCAGCCTGGTGGTGCGCTCGCCGCTGAAGGTCGACGTGGTGCGCGACCGGGCCGCGCTCGCGCGCATCGCCGAGGGCGGCAGGCTCGAGAACGTCTATCGGCTGCAGATCATGAACGCCACCGAACAGCCGCAGCGCTACCGCATCGCGGCGAGCGGGCTCGAAGGGCTCGGCGTGTCGCCGGACGAGCCGGTCGCCGTCGACGCGGCCCAGTCGCGCTGGGTCGCAGTGCGGCTGCAGGTGCCCTACGGCAGCGTGCCCGCCGGATCGCACACGGTGCACTTCAGCATCCGCGAGGAAGGCAGCGGCGCGCAGGTTTCCGAGAAAGCGGCCTTCCTGGTGCCGCGCTGAAAGGTCTGGAATGAATGCAGCAACCGGTTCGACGATGAACCCGCTGGCCGCAGAGGCCGACAAGTCCTGGTGGCGTCATCCGCTGCTGTGGATGGTGATCGGCGGCCCGGCGGTCGTGATGATCGCGAGCTTCGTGACCTTCTGGCTGGCCTGGCGCAGCCCCGACGCGCTGGTGTCGCCCGACTACTACCGCGAAGGGGTGGAGATCAACAGAACCCTGGCCGCGAAGAAGAACCTCCCCGCGATGAGCGGCCGCAACCACGCGATGACGCCCGCGCAGGACGTGCCGTCCGCGGGCCCGAAGGCGGCGCCATGAACGCGATGCGGCTGGTCGCCGCCGTCCTATGGCCTTCCTTCCTGGTGGCCTGCGGCATGGAGGTGCTGGTCTTCGCGCTGGTCGATCCGATCAACACCTTCTGCGGCGCCGATGCGCTGCACATGACGCGCCAGGGCATCTACACGGGCGCCTTCTTCGTCTTCTGGCTGATGGCCGCGGCTTCGAGCGCCTGCACGGTGCTGCTGACCGCGCCGCCTGCACCCGTGCAGCCCGTCCAGCCCGACGCTCCCATGCGCACACCCTCCCCATGACTTCCATTGCCCTCGCTCCCGACACCGGAACCGAAACCGGAACCGTGCAGGCCCCGCTGCCGATCGACCTGCTGAGGCAGTTCGACGTGCCCGGCCCGCGCTACACCTCCTATCCCACCGCCGACCGCTTCGTCGAAGCATTCGGCGAGAACGACTACGTGCGCGCGCTGGCACAGCGCCGCGCGGCCGGCCCCGAGGCGCCGCCGCTGTCGCTGTACGTCCACATCCCGTTCTGCGAGTCGCTGTGCTACTACTGCGCCTGCAACAAGATCGTGACGCGCCACCGCGAATGGGGCCGCCAGTACCTCGCGTACCTCGGGCGCGAAGTCGAGCTGCAGGTCGCGCAGCTCGGCCGCAGCGCCACCGTGTCCCATCTGCACCTGGGCGGCGGATCGCCGACCTTCCTCGACGACGCGGAGCTCGGCGAGCTCATGGCGCTGCTGCACCGGGCCTTCGCCTTCGTGCCCGGCGGCGAGCGTTCCATCGAGATCGATCCGCGCACGGTGGACGCGCAGCGGCTCGCCAACCTCGCTGCGCTGGGCTTCAACCGCCTGAGCTTCGGCGTGCAGGATTTCGATCCGGCCGTGCAGGAGGCGGTGCACCGCATCCAGCCGGCTTCGCAGGTCTTCGCGCTGATGGACGACGCGCGCTCGCTGGGTTTCGAGTCGATCAACGTGGACCTGATCTACGGCCTGCCGCGGCAGAACGACGTTTCCTTCGGGCGCACGCTCGCTCAGGTCTGCAGGCTGCGGCCCGACCGCATCGCGCTGTATGCCTATGCGCACCTGCCCGAGCGCTTCAAGCCGCAGCGGCGCATCCATGCCGAGGAGCTGCCCGACGCAGCTGCGCGTGTGCGCATGCTCGCCAATGCGATCGCGAAGCTCACCGACGCCGGCTATGTCTACATCGGCATGGACCATTTCGCGCTGCCCGACGATCCGCTCGCCATCGCGAAGAAGCAAGGGCGTCTGCACCGCGACTTCCAGGGCTACGGCACGCGGCCCGAGGGCGACCTGATCGCCCTCGGCGTGTCGGGCATCGGCCGCGTGGGTGCGACCTACAGCCAGAACGCCAAGAGCCTGGACGACTACCGCGCCCTGCTCGACCAGGGGCGCATGCCGGTGGTGCGGGGCCTTTCGCTGTCGCGCGACGACCTGCTGCGCCGCGAGGTCATCATGGCGCTGATGTGCCGCGGACGGCTCGACTTCGACGCCATCGGCGAAGCCTTCGCCGTCGATTTCCGGCGCTACTTCGCTACCGAGTTCGCAGCGCTCGGCCCGCTGGTCGCCGAGGGCCTGGTGCGGCTGAGCGATCACGACCTGGTTGTCACCGAGCAAGGCTGGTTCCTCGTGCGCGCGGTCGCGATGGTGTTCGACCGCCACTGCCGCGCCAGCCGCACGCGCTTCTCGCGCGTGGTCTGAGCATGCAGGCCGCGCTCGCCGGTGCCGCGCTGCTCATGGGCCTTGCCGGCGGGCCGCACTGCGTGGCGATGTGCGGTGCCGCCTCGTCGGCGGTGATACGGATCGTGCCGCTCTCGCCTGCAGGGCGGGGCGCGCTGCCGGCACTGGCTTCACCTGGTGCATTCCACGCGGGCCGTGTCGCGAGCTACGCGGCGGCGGGCGCCATCGCGGCCGCGAGTGTCGACGGACTCGCGCTGGCGGGTGCGCAGGTCGCCGCACTGCGGCCGCTGTGGGTGCTGCTGCACGTCTTCGTGTTCGCCTGGGGCGCGATGCTGGCCGCCACGGGGCGGCAGCCGCTGTGGGCACTGCGCATCGGCCGCTCGGTCGAGGCGCGTCTTCGGCCGCATGCGGGAGGCACGGGGCTGGGCGTGCTCGCGGCCGGGCTGCTGTGGGTTGCACTGCCGTGCGGGCTGCTCTATTCCGGGCTGATGCTGGCGGGGCTGGGCAGCGGTCCGTGGGAAGGCGCCATGCTGATGGCGTTGTTCGCGCTCGGAAGCGGCCTCTCGCTGGCGCTCGGTCCATGGCTCTGGCAGCAGCTGCGGCTTGCCGGCGCGGGGCGCCAGAAGTGGGGCGCGCGGCTGGCTGGCGTGCTGCTGGCCGGCGCGGCCGCGCACTCGGTGGGCGCCGACCTCATGCGCCAGATCGATGCCTGGTGCCGATGAACCTGGTGGCCTCGCCAGCGGGCGCACCGGCGGCGAGGGTCTCCCACCCGCGAGGGGTGATGCGGATCACCATGGCCGCGTCGTGCCGCGTGCATCCGTCCGCGTCGCGGCCTGGTCGCGCGACGGCGGCAGGAATGCGCGCCTCGATCTGGCCCGCGGCCTGGAGCACGCGCAGCCTGTCGACCATCGCGGGATCCGCTTCGCTGCAAGGCAGCGGTGAGGCGGCCAGCCTGCGCAGCAGGTTCATGCACATCGCAGCCTCTGCAGGAAGCTCAGTCCAGCGTGAGCCACTTGATGAGGAGCTGGAACGCGAACCACAGCACCGTGCCGCCCAGCGCGGCACACAGCAGGATGAGCAGCAGCAGATCAAAGGACATGCGGTCCCGCGTCGTTCGACGGATGCGCATCCGGCGTCTCAGCGGCGGTCGCGCGGGCAGGTGCTGACGCCGAACAGCGTGTAGGCCGGACAGTTGCCCACCACGCCCGTCAGCAGCGGCAGCACGCCGATGTAGCCCCAGAACCCGATGGTTCCCCGCACCGTCAGGGCGATGAGCAGCAGGCCCGCGCCGATGCGCAGCGCACGGTCGAGGACGCCGACGTTCTTCGTCAGGAAAGGCATGAGACATCTCCTTCGCAAGATGGGAGCCGATCTTGCGCGCCGCGTGCGCGGCGGGCGTTGAGGTGGATCAAGCCGCCGCCCGGGTCGCAGCGGTCCTGCGGCCGATTGACGCAGCGCAAGCGCATGCGCGGGCCGCGGGACTAAGTTCGCTTCCATCGCAAACCGCCTGTCCAGGAGCGCCTCATGCAGAACCCCAGATCCATCCTGCTTCATCTCGACGGCTCGGCCCGCACGGTGGGGCGCATCAAGCTCGCCCGCGAACTCGCGGAGACCTTCGACGCCGAGGTCACGGCGCAGCCGTGCACCGTGTCCGCGCTCATGCGCTATCCGTATGCCATCGAAGCGGCCGCGGAGGCGGTCGCGATCATGCAGGAGATCGACAAGGACGCACGCGACAAGATGCACGCCACCTTCATGCAGCACGGTGCGGGCTCGCCGCGCCTGCACTGGAGCGAGCCGGAGAGCGACGGGCCGTGGGGGTTCGCCCGGCGTGCCTTGTATGCCGACCTGCTGGTCCTGGGGCAGCGCGACCGCAACGACCCGATGGACGGCGAACTCCCCGGCGACTTCCTGCCAAGCCTGCTGGTGCAAAGCGGCCGGCCGGCGCTGGTGCTGCCCTATGCCGGGCCGGTCGGCCCTGTCGGCGGCAAGGTGCTGGTGGCCTGGAAGGAGACCCGCGAGGCCGCGCGCGCCGTGAGTGCCGCGCTGCCATGGCTGCGCAAGGCGGGCCGGGTGGACGCGGTGGCCTACGGCGAGGGCGCGAACGAATCGCTGCAGAGCCTGCAGGCCTATCTGCGGTTGCAGGGCGTGGGCGAGGTCCGCCTGCATCCCGGTGGCGACAAGGACGACGACGTCGGCAACAGGCTCCTCTCGCTGGCCGCCGACCTGAGCGCGGACCTGCTGGTGATGGGCTGCTACGGCCACAGCAGGGCGCGCGAGTGGGTGATGGGCGGCGCCACGCTGTCCATGCTGCAGTGGATGACCCTGCCGGTGCTGATGTCGCACTGAGGCGTCCATGCGCATCGACTTCCTCGGCGGCACGGGCACCGTCACCGGCTCGAAGTACCTGCTGAGCCATGGCGGCCGGCGGCTGCCGACGCGGTGCGGCTGGCCATCGAGGAGCGCACGGCTGGCCGTGCACCGTGCCCGAATACCGCGAATCGCTGGAACTCTGAGCCGAGGATCACGGCGGCGGCGCATCAGGGCACCAGCACCGCAGCGCCCTCGATGCGGCCGGCGCGCAGATCGGCCAGTGCTTCGTTGGCCTGCGCGAGCGGATAGGTCCTGACGTGGACCTGCAGCGGATGCGTCTGCACGAAGTCGAGGAATTCCCGCGCATCCGCGCGCGTGAGATTGGCCACCGAGACCACGCTGCGTTCCTCCCACAGCAGCCGGTAGGCGAAGGCGGGAATGTCGCTCATGTGGATGCCCCCGCACACCACCCGTCCACCCTTGCGCACCACGCGCAGCGCCGCCGGCACCAGCTCGCCGGCGGGCGCGAAGATGATCGCGGCATCCAGGGGCTCGGGCGGGCGCTCGTTGGAGCCGCCGGCCCAGCTGGCCCCCAGGCTGCGCGCGAAGGACTGTGTCGCCGTGTCCCCGGCTTGGGTGAATGCGCAGACCTCGCGGCCCTGCGCGATCGCCGCCTGCGTCACCAGGTGCGCCGCGGCGCCGAATCCGAAGATGCCCAGCCGGCGCGCGCCGTCGCCCGCGGCCTTGAGGCTGCGCCAGCCGATCAGGCCCGCGCACAGCAGCGGGGCGATGCGCGTGGCGTCGGTTTCGGGCATGGCAAGCGGCAGGCAGAACGCCGCCTCGGCGATCACATGGCTCGCGAAGCCGCCGTCGCGGTGATAGCCCGTGAAGCGCGGCGTGTCGCAGAGGTTCTCGCGGCCCTCCGCGCAGAAGGAGCAGCAGCCGCAGCTGTGGCCCAGCCACGGCACGCCCACGCGCTCGCCGATGCGATGGCCCTGCACGCCCGCACCCATGGCCTCGACGACGCCGACGATCTCGTGCCCCGGCACGATGGGCAACACCGGCAGCGGCAACTCGCCATCGACCACATGCAGGTCGGTGCGGCAGACCGCGCATGCCAGCACGCGCAGGCGCAGCTCGCCCGGGCCGGGCTGCGGGATGCTGCGCCGCTCGCACTCCAGCGGCAGCAGCGCCGCGCTCAGCACCATGGCCTGCATGGTCGGCGCGGCCGCGAAGGGCCGCTCGATGCCGCGCGTATCGGAAGTGCTGTGCATGGGGCTGGCGCTCGCGATGGATGAAGGCCGGGGCGGCGCCGCCTCAGGCCATGTACTTGCCGCCGTTGATCGACAGCGTGATGCCGTTGATGAACGCGGACTCGTCGGCGACGAGGAACACCACGCCGCGCGCGATCTCGGCGGGCGTGGCGAGGCGGCCGGCCGGAATGTCCGACAGGATCCTCGCCATCACCTCGGGCGCGACCGCCCCCACCATGGGGGTGTCGGTGTAGCCCGGCGCCACCACGTTCGCGGTGATGTTGCGCGAGGCGCCTTCCAGCGCGAGCGACTTCGTGAAGCCCACGAGGCCGGCCTTCGTGGCCGCGTAGTTCACCTGGCCCGCCTGACCGGACAGGCCGTTGACCGAGCCCATGTTCACGATGCGGCCGAAGCGGCGCTCGCGCATGCCGCCGATGACGGCGCGGCACATGTTGAAGCAGCCGCCCAGGTTGACGTCGAGCACCTCGCGCCACTGCTCGAGATTCATCCTGTGCAGCATCGTGTCGCGCGTGATGCCGGCGTTGTTGACCAGCACGTCGATGGGGCCGAGCTCGGCCTCGACGCGCGCGACGCCGGCCTGGCAGGCCGCGTGGTCCGCCACGTTCCATGCGAAGGCCGGGATGCCGGTGCGCGCGGCGAAGGCCTGGGCCGCCTGCGCGCGGTTCGCGAAGTTCACCGCCACGCGGTAGCCCGCTGCCTGCAGGGCCTCGGCCGTGGCCGCCCCGATGCCCGAGGTGCCGCCGGTGACGAGCGCCACGCGCATCTCAGGCGTCCACGAGCAGGTCGTTCACCACCACCGTGACGCCCGGCGTCGACCAGGCGGCGCCTTGCACGGCATCGCGCTCCGACCAGGAATGGACGGTGCCGCGCAGCGTGACGTGGGAGCCGTCCACCGCAATCGACAGCTTGCGGGCCTCGCGGTCGGCCTGGCGCGAGAGCGCGTCGTGGATCTTCTTCTCGACGTCGGCGGGGCTCACCCTGGGCTTGACCTTCACGAGGTTCGACACGCCGGTCACGCCCATCAGGTCGCGCACGGCCACTTCGGCGGCGCTGCGCTGGTAGTCCCATTCGACCTCGCCGGTCAGGCTGAGCCAGCCCTTCTCGACCATCGGGTGGATCTTGCCGTCGGGCACGAGCACGTTCCATTCGAGCGCGCGCTCGGCCGCCAGGGCGATGTCGGCATCCGTGCGCTGGTTGTCGAAGGGCAGCTTCACCGTGAGTTCGACCGCCAGCGCCTTCACGCCGTACACGCGTTGCACGGCGCGCTCGACCGCGTATTTCTCGGCATGGCTGGACAGATGGCCGGTGAGCGTGACCACGCCGTCCTTGACGATCACGCCGATGTCGGAGGACTTGACCTCGGGAGCCCAGCTCAGTTCGGCCTGGATGTCGTTGCGCAATTGGGTATCGGTCTTCATGGTGGGATTCCTTGCGATGGATGGATGGAGCCGGTCGTCCTGGCGCAGCCGTGGCGGCCGTGCAATCCACTGTAGGAAGGGCGCGGCGAAGGCGTCTTGCGCTGGATCAAGCGACGCGCGGCTCGGCCTGCGCTTCAGCCGACTGCTTCGAGCAGCAGCGCCTGCAGGATGAAGCGGCGGTTGTCGGCCGGCGCGGTCGCGTCCGGGAGCAGTCCGGCGAGCTGGCTGGCCGGATGGGTCTTAGTCGCGGCACCCTCGAAGACCGGAATGCCCGCGTGCTGTCCGATGCAGCGCACGAGCGCGGGGTCGAGCCCCTGGCATTCGACGGCATCGTAGAGGCGCCCGAGCATGCGGGCCGTGTGCTGCACTTCCTGCGGCGTGCTCGCCGCCGACAGGCTCGAGCGCATCACCGCCACGTGGGCGCCGAGCTCCTCGGCGGCGCGGCGGAAGAAGGCCAGCGATTCGCCGGGCTGCGCCTCGTAGACCAGCCCCAGGTTCTTGCCGCGCAGCAGCGCGCGCGTGGTGCCGTCGACGCTGGCCCTCTGCAGGATGAGCGCGCGGGCCAGAAGGCTCGCCGCGTTGAACGGTGAGAGCTGGAGGTCGGCCTCGGGACTGCGGACGGTATGGGTGGGCGGCATAGGGCGTGTCAATGTGCGACAGCCGAGGGTAGGGGGGCGGGTGGCCCCTTGTTTGATGCAGCGCAAGCCATGGCACGCCAGCGGTGTGAACTGCAGCACGCCCCAAGCGTTTGATACACGCCGGACACATTGCATTCACCCAGCGTTACGCAGCGATTCCGAGTGTTGTCACTGCGTTGCCCTGGGCTTCCTAGCATTCCTCCATCGACAAGCAAGAACCACCAAGGAACCAGGATGCTCGACACCGCCGCCGCCTCGAAGATCGCTTCTTCTCCGTCGGGCCCGGGCACGCCCGGCGCCGCCGCCCACGATGGCGCAAACCGCAGCACCGCCGAGACGCTGCGGCTGCTCGGCGAGCAGCTCAGGCCGCAGCGCCGCGTGGTCCACATGGGTGACACGATCTACCAGGCCGGCGAGCGCTTCGGCAATCTCTACATCCTCAACTCGGGCTTCTTCAAGATCGTGAACCTGTCGGCCGACGGCCGCGAGCAGGTGGTGGGCCTGAAGTTCCGCGGCGACTGGCTCGGCTTCGACGGCATCGCCAGCGGGCGCTACTCGTGCGACGCGGTGTCCATGGATACCGGAGAGGTCTGGGTGGTGTCGTACGAGGCGCTGCTGGCAGCCTGCATCACCCGTCCCGATCTGCTGCAGGTGCTGCATGCCGCGATGAGTCGCGAGATCGCGCACGACCGGGATTCGCTGATGTCCGTGTGCACCCTCCCGGCCGATGCCCGCGTCGCCGATTTCCTGCGCTACTGGGCGGAGTCGCTCGCGGAGCGCGGCATGCGCGCCGACGAGATCACGCTGCGCATGACGCGCGCCGAGATCGGCAACTACCTGGGCATGACGCTCGAGAGCGTGAGCCGCGCGCTGTCGCGCCTGGCGCGCGACAACGTCATCGGGTTCGCGACCAAGGGGCGCCGCGACGTGCAGATTCCCGACGTGGGCGCTCTCTCCGCCTTCGTGCAGCGCTGCCTGTCGCCTGCGCCCGCGATGCTGCAGTAGCCGCTATCGCGCAAGCTGCGGCGTTCAGCCGCGGCCGGCCAGGACCCTGGCCATGGCCTGCGCAAGTTCGGAGCGCGTGTAGGGCTTGCGAAGCAGTTCCCAGCTCTGAGGCACCTCGCGGTCGGCATCGAGGAGTTCCGACGAGAAGCCCGACATCAGCAGCACCGCGGCCCCCGGGAGGCGCTGCTGAACCTCGGCGGCCAGCCGCGTCCCGCGCATGCCTGCGCCCAGCGCGATGTCGCTGAGCAGCAGGTCGAAGTCGCCCGCGCCCGCGTCCATTGCGGCCAGCGCCTGCTCGGCAGTGGGCGCGACGATGACGATCTCGCAGCCCAGCGTGTGCAGGAAGTTCTCCACCACCTTGCGGACTTCCGCATCGTCCTCGACCAGCATCACCCGCAATCCGGGCGCCAGCGCTTCGCCGCGGTGCTCCTCCATCGCAGCGGGTGAGCATGCCTCCTGCTGCTGCGGGAGGTAGAGCGTCACCGTGGTGCCCCTGCCGATCTCGCTGTCGATCGCGACGGCGCCGCGCGACTGGCTGACGAAGCCGTACACCGTGCTCAGCCCGAGTCCCGTGCCGCGCCCCGCTTCCTTGGTGGTGAAGAAGGGCTCGAAGGCACGCTCCTTGACTTCGTCGGACATGCCGCTGCCGCTGTCGGCGATGGAGATCGCGACGAAGTGCGCGGTGTTGCCCGCCTGCGGTTCGTTGCGCTCGTTGCGCAGGACCGTCGGCAGCGTACCGCAGATGGCGGTGCGGAACTGGAGCGTGCCGCCCTCCGGCATGGCGTCGCGCGCGTTGATCGCGATGTTGAGCAGGGCTGATTCGAGCTGGCCCGGGTCCGCCACCACCAGCGGCCGGCCGGGGGCCGTGTCGATCTCGATGCGGATGCGCTGGTCGAGCGTGCGGCGCAGCATGTCGGCCAGCGAATGCAGCAGCGCGTGCGTGTCCACCGCGACCGGCTGGAGCACCTGCCGGCGCGAGAACGCGAGCAGCTTGCCGGTGAGCTCCGCACCGCGCCGCGAAGCGCGGGTGGCGGCGCCCAGCAGTTGCTGGGCGTAGCCGTCGTGCGCGAGGGCAGGCAGCTCCTCGAGCACCTGGAGGTTGCCCTGGATCACGGTCAGCAGGTTGTTGAAGTCGTGCGCGATGCCGCCGGTGAGCTGGCCGACGCTCTCCAGCCGCTGGGCGTGGTTCAGCGCCTCCTCCGTCTGCATGCGCTGCAGGCTGGTCGCGAGCAGGCTCGAAAGCGATTCGAGGAAGCGCACTTCCTCGTCGCCGAAGCGCTTGGATTCCCTCGAGCGCACCGAGAGCATCCCGGTGACGCGGCCCCGGTCGGACAGCGGCACCGCGAGGGCGCTCACCAGTCCGGCATCGAGGTAGGCTCCCGGCACGCGAAACCGCGTCTCCTTGCGATAGTCCTGCACGACCACCGGCCGGTTCTGCGAGAGAACGAAGCCTGGCGGCGTGTCCGGACGGTTCGGCAGGCGCGCGCCGATGTCCTCGCCGGCGACCAGCCCGACCCCGCTGGCCACGCGGAACTCGGAGCGGCCCGCGTCGAGCAGCCACACCATCGCGACCTCCACCTCCAGGGCCTTGGCGATGATCTCCGGCACGTGCTCGAGCACCGCCTGCAGGTCGCGCGTGTCGACCGCGAGGCGGCCCAGCTGGGCCAGGTGCTCGCTGTAGCGCGCGCGTTGCAGCGCCTGCTTCACGCGCGGGTAGGCACCGATGTCGCGGATGGCCGCGACGACGAACGGCAGGCCATGGTTCTGCAGCGGGCTCAGCGCGATCTCCACCATCACCTCGCTGCCGTCCCTGCGCTTGGCCACGAGCTCCATGTGCGTGCCCATGGGACGCGGGCGCGGGGCACGGCCGTAGGCCTCGCGGTAGGAGGCATGGCGCGGGCGGATGCCGTCGGGCACCAGCGCGTCGACGTTGAGGCCGAGGAGCTCGTGCGGGGCGTAGCCCAGCAGCGCGGCCGCCGAGGGGTTGGCAAGCACGATGCAGCCGGCCTGGTCGACCACGAGCAGCGAGTCGGGATAGGCGGAGAACAGCGAGCGGAAGACGCTGCCCTCGTCGATGCCGGACGGCAGGACCTGGCCGCCGCCGGTGGATGGCTGGCTCGCCTCGCCGGCCGTGTCAGCCATGGGAGACCGGCGGGACCAGGATGTAGCCCGCCCCCCGCACCGACTTGATGAGCTGCGGATCCTCGGCGTCGGCCTCGATCTTCCTGCGCAGCCGGCCCACCTGCACGTCGATCGTGCGGTCGAAGGGCGCGGCCTCGCGCCCGCGCGTCTGTTCGAGCAGGAAGTCGCGCGACAGCACGCGGCCCGGATGGCGTGCGAAGGCCTGCAGCAGATCGAACTCGCCGCCGGTCAAGGTCACCGGTTCACCGCGCGGATTCATCAGGCTGCGCGCGGCGGTGTCGAGCCGCCAGCCGGCGAAACTCAGCTTGTCGGGGGAGGCGGCCGCTGCGGCCGGTGCAGCGGGCATGGCCGGCGCGAGCCGCCGCAGCACCGCCTTCACGCGGGCCGCCAGCTCGCGCAGGTCGAAGGGCTTGGTGACGTAGTCGTCCGCGCCCACCTCGAGGCCCACCACCTTGTCCACCGCATCGCCGCGGCCCGTCACGATCACCAGGCCGCAATGCCAGCGTTCGCGCATGCGGCGTGCGATCGAGAAGCCGTCTTCGCCGGGCAGGCCCAGGTCGAGCAGCACAAGGTCGGCGGGGTCGGTCTCCATCAGCGTCATGAGGGCGCGGCCCTCGTGCACCTGGGTGACGCGAAAGCCGTGGCCCTGGAGATAGTTGGCCAGCAGCTGCGTGATGTCGATTTCGTCGTCGAGAACAACGATGTGGGGCGTGTTTTTCATGCGCTGGCAGCTAGATGGGGTGCGGACTGCATGGGTGGTCCGGCCTGCGCTGAGCGTAGCACGCAGGCCGCGCCAAGGCACCTGCGCCAGGGTACCCGTCAGGGGCGCCGCTTGCAGCGCCCTCGGTGCCATCGTCGCCGCCGCGTCGTCAGCCTTGCTCGCGCGGGGCCTGGCCGGGCCAGCGCCAGTCTTCGACCTCCGGCATGTCCCTGCCGTGGCGGGTGATGTAGGCCCGGTGCGCCAGCAGCCGGTCGCGCAGGTGCTGCTGCACGTGGCCTGCGCTGTCGCACAGGCGCGGCACGCGGGCGATCGCGTCGGCGGCGAGGTGGAAGCGGTCCAGCCGGTTGAGCACCGTCATGTCGAACGGTGTGGTGGTGGTGCCTTCCTCGCAGTAGCCGTGCACGTGGAAGCCGGGATGGTTGCGCCGCTTGTAGATCAGCCGGTGGATCAGCGCCGGGTAGCCGTGGAACGCGAAGATCACCGGCCGGTCGGTGGTGAAGATCGCATCGAAATCCGTATCGGGCAGTCCGTGCGGGTGCGCGTGCGGCGACTGCAGCGCCATCAGGTCGACCACGTTGACCACGCGCACCTTGAGCGACGGCAGCTCCCCGCGCAGCAGGTCGACGGCGGCGAGCGTCTCCAGCGTGGGCACGTCGCCCGCGCAGGCCATCACCACGTCGGGCGAGCCGCCTTCGTCGTTGCTCGCCCATTCCCAGATGCCCAGGCCCGCGGCGCAGTGGCGGCTTGCCGACTCGATGTCCAGCCACTGGGGCGCGGGCTGCTTGCCGGCCACGATGACGTTGACGTAGTTGCGGCTGCGCAGGCAGTGGTCGACCACCGACAGCAGCGTGTTGGCGTCGGGCGGCAGGTACACCCGCACCACTTCCGCCTTCTTGCTCGCGACGTGGTCGAGGAAGCCCGGGTCCTGGTGGCTGAGGCCGTTGTGGTCCTGGCGCCAGACGTGGCTCGTGAGCAGGTAGTTCAGCGACGCGATCGGCCGGCGCCAGCCGATGCCGCGCGTCACCTTGAGCCACTTGGCGTGCTGGTTGAACATCGAGTCGACGATGTGGATGAAGGCCTCGTAGCACGAGAAGAAACCGTGCCGTCCCGTCAGCAGGTAGCCCTCCAGCCAGCCCTGGCAGAGGTGCTCGCTCAGCACCTCCATGACGCGGCCGTCCGGCGAGAGGTTCTCGTCGCCCGGCCACACCTGCGCGGTCGTGGTCCGCCCGGTCACCTCGAACAGGGCCGAGAGCCGGTTCGAGGCGGTCTCGTCCGGTCCCATCACGCGGAAGTTGCGCTCCCGTTCGCTGGCGCGCATGACCTCGCGCAGGAAGGTGCCCGCAACGCGCGTGGCTTCGGCGTCGTTGGCTCCGGGCGCTGCCACGGACACCGCGTGCGCGCGAAAGGGCGGAAGTGCCAGGTCCTTCAGCAGCAGCCCGCCGTTGGCGTGCGGATTGGCGCTCATGCGGCGATCGCCCCGGGGCGCGATCGCGGCGATCTCGGGGCGCAGGGCGCCGTCGGCGTCGAAGAGCTCCTGCGGGCGATAGCTCAGCATCCACCGCTCCAGCAGTTCGATGTGCTGCGGCTCGGCCGCGAAGCCGGTGAGCGGCACCTGGTGCGCATGGAACGTGCCCTCGACCTGCACGCCGTCGACCTGGCGCGGGCCGGTCCAGCCCTTGGGGGAGCGCAGCACGATCATCGGCCACCGCGGGCGGACGCGGAAGCCGTTCGCGCGGACATCGGCCTGGATGGCGCGGATGCCGTCCAGCGCCGTGTCCAGCGCCGCCGCCATCTGCCGGTGCATGTCGGCGGGCTCGTCGCCCACCACGAAGTACGGTTCGTGGCCGTAGCCGCGCAGGAGTTGCGTCAGCTCCTCCTCGCCGATGCGCGCCAGCACGGTCGGGCCGGCGATCTTGTAGCCGTTGAGGTGCAGCACCGGCAGCACCGCGCCGTCATGCTCGGGGTTGAGGAACTTGTTGGAGTGCCAGCTCGCCGCCAGCGCGCCGGTCTCGGCTTCGCCGTCGCCCACCACGCAGCAGGCGAGCAGAGACGGGTTGTCGAACACGGCGCCGTAGGCGTGCAGCAGCGAATAGCCGAGCTCGCCGCCCTCGTGGATGGAGCCCGGCGTCTCGGGCGCCGCGTGGCTCGGAATGCCGCCGGGAAACGAGAACTGGGTGAACAGCCGCTGCAGGCCTGCGGCGTCCCGCCCGACCTCCGGATAGACCTCGCTGTAGGTGCCTTCGAGCCATGTGTTGGCGACCACGCCCGGGCCGCCGTGCCCGGGGCCCGCGATGAAGATCGCGTCGAGGTCCCGCGCGGCGATGGCGCGGTTCATGTGCGCATAGATGAAGTTGAGGCCCGGTGTCGTGCCCCAGTGGCCCAGCAGGCGCGGCTTGATGTGGCGCAGCGCGAGCGGCTCGCGCAGCAGCGGGTTGTCCATCAGGTAGATCTGGCCCACCGACAGGTAGTTGGCGGCGCGCCACCAGGCGTCGAGCAGCGCGAAGTCGTCCGGGACCGGCGTTTCGCTGGAAGAGGGCATGTCGAATTTCCCGCGGAATGGATCGACGCTCCAGTATGGGCACACGGGCGCGCGTCGGGTTGATGTCCGTCAAACCGGTAACGACCGATACAGCAGGCGCGGATTCGTGTTGTCTTGATCCCGCGCAAACCGGGCGGTGCCCCGCGGCGTCAGCATGCGTGCGAAGCCCTTCGGGCTGGAGGACAAGCGATGAGCACCGACTTCACCTTCCCGCTGGCGCTGTGCAAGGCCCAGTACGGCATCTGGCTGCACGCGGTATCGATGTTCGAGACGATCGGCTCGCGGCTGCTGCAGGACTGCATCGCGCTGACCCGCGCCGAGACCGACGCGGTCATCCGCGCGGAGGACTGGTACGCGCTGGCCATGGCGCCGATGCAGGTATTCGGCCACCCCGAGGCGACGGCGACCGCGACCGCGGCCGCGCACATGCCGCAGTCCGCCGGGCCGGCTGCGATGCAACCGCTGCCCTCGCGCAAAGCCGTGGTGAACCAGTCATTGCGCACCCTGCACGACGCGCTGGCCTCGTCGCCCGCCGCGCGCCGCTCTGCAGCAGGCCGCAGCGCACCTGCGGCGAGGCGGCAGGCATGACGCTGTCGACCATCTCGGTGCACCTGGACCACACCGAATGCTGCGAGGCCCGCACGCGCCTGGCGGCGCGGCTCGCGAGGCTGCACGGCAGCCACCTCATGGGCATCGTGCCCACCTGGGCGCCAACTGCCGCGAGCATGGGCGCCCGTGACGAACGGCGCCTGGATGATGCGATCGTCGAGGCCTCCCTGTACTTGCGCAGGCGCGCCGAAACCGTCGCCCACGTGTTCCACAGCCGTACGAGGCCGGCGACGTTCTCCTGCGAAGCGAGGTTGGTGGACGGCGACCCGGTGGGCGCCGTGGTCCAACATGGGCGGGCCAGCGACCTGATCGTCGTCGGGCAGGCCGATGCTTCAGCGGCGGTGAGCGACGCCGCGCGCCGGCTGCCCGAGCAGGTCATGCTGGACGCGGGAAGGCCCGTGCTCGTCGTTCCGCGCGCGGGGCGCCGCATTCCCTCGGGCTTCGACAGGATCCTCGTGGCCTGGGATGGAGGCCGAGAGGCATCGATGGCAATGCGCGGCGCCATGCCGCTGCTGCGCCGTGCCGCGCACGTGGCACTGTTGACCCTGCGACGGGGGAACTCGGCGGATGAATCGGCGGATGCTTCCGTCGAGCCGGAACCGGCGGCCTTGAGCGGCTGGCTCCTGCGCCATGGCGTGCAGGCCAGCGTCGAACGCCTCGCGACACCGCTGCGCATCGGCGACGCACTGCTGGACCGTGCCGAGGTGCTCGGCAGCGACCTGCTCGTGATGGGAGGCTATGGCCATGCCCGCATGCAGGAGCGGTGGCTGGGCGGCGTGACCCGCGACGTGCTGTTGCGAACCGGCGTCCCGCTGCTGATGGCGCATTGAACGGAAAAGGTGAAGCGCGGCCGCGCGCGCGCCGCCGCCGCGTTGCGGCCTCAGCGGGCTCGCGCCTGCAGCCGCAGGGCGGCGTCGTCTACCGCGGTGGCAGCACGACGAGCCTGTTCAGCAGCGTCGTCAGCCCCTCGGTGCGGCGTGCCGCCCGCTCGACGGCGGCGCGGTGCGCCTCGTCGGCGACCTGGCCGCGCAGGGTCACGATGCCATCCTTGACGCATACGTCGACGTCGCAGCCGTTGACGGCCGGGTCCCAGTTGAGTTGGGCGAAGACGTCGTGCCTGAGTTGAATATCGGGATTCATGGGTCTTCCTCTGCGGCGACGGGCGCCGGCGTCACTTTCCTTCGGTACCCGCAGCAGCGGGCTTGCGCTTCAGGGCCTCGACGGTGCGCGCGGAGGCGTCGGCGGCGGCCCTGGCGGCCGAGCGCATCGCTTCCTCCGCCTTGTCGAGCGCCTCGCGCGTGGCTTGCGCCGCCTTCTCGGCCTCTTCCTTGCCGGCCTGCGCGGAGCGGCTCACCGATTCCTCCGCCCTGGCGAGGGCCTCCTTCGACGCCAGCGCTGCCTTGCGGCTTTCTTCCTGCGCGGCCTGGGCGGCGTCCCTGCCCTCGTCGATGGCCTTGGCGGCCGACAGGGCGGTCTTTTCCTCCAGGCGTGTCGCTGCCTGGGCCGCCTTGCGCGCAGCCTGGCGGATGCCCTCGGCCAAAGCCCTCGACACCTTGCCGGTGGTGGCCTTGCCCATGTCGGCGGCGGCCTTTGCGGCATCGGCTGCCTTGCGGGCCGCCCTTTCCGCATCGCGTGCGGCCCGGCTGGCCGCTGCGCGCGTCGCCTTGCCCGCCTCTTGCACCGCTCGTTGCGTTGCGCTCTCGGGCGGGCTGAGCTGGCCGGGTGCGGCGTAGTCTGCAGCGAATGCGCAGGCGCCGGCGGCGAGGGTCGCGCACGCCATCAGGTTGCGAAGTGTGTGGGAGTTCATGTGTCTTCCGTTGGTTCAAGGGTGGTGTGGGGCGGCCTGCGCATTCAACTCGGCGTTGCCGCGGCGCGCACCAGCAGCACCGGCACCGGGCTGCTTCGCGCCACGCGGTCGGCGTCGCTGCCGAGCGCCAGCCGGCTGAGGCCATGGCGGCCGTGGGTTCCCATGACGATCAGGTCGCACGCGGACTTGGCAGCCTCTTCGGTCACGACCTCGGCGATGCGGCCCTGCGTGATCTCGCGCAACACGGTCTCGGCCTCCACGCCGGCAGCGGTCGCCCTGGCCTGGGCACGCCCGAGGACGGATTCGCCGTATTCGCGCGCCTTCTGCAGGGCCGCCTCGAAACTGGAGATGCTCGACATCTCGATCAGCATCGGAAAGTCGTCGATCACATGGAGCAGGCGCAGCCTGCTGCCGAGTTCGGCGGCCAGGCGGATGGCTTCCTGCAGGCCGCAGTCGGCCGTGGGGCTGCCATCCACGGGGACCAGCATGTGCTTGTAGACGGACATGGGGTTTCTCCTCGGGGCCGCCTGCAACACGCACCTGCCGCCGGCCCCGGCGCGACGGGCAGCCAGATTCTTCCGTCGCGTGCCGGGGCCGGGCTTGCGCCACATCAACATCGCCATGGCGCTGCCGGCGGCTTGATGTGCGTCAAGCCGCCCGGCACCGGCACATGGAGACTGCAGCCGACGCGATCCCATCCGCGCCTACACGAGCCACAGGCCGCACGACCGGAAGCCCCCCATGCCCGCCCGCATCCTCGTCCCGCTGGACAGCAGCGCAGCTTCGCTGCGCGATGGCCGCGCATTGCGGCTCGTGGTGCACGCGACACGGCCGATGAAGGAGTCCGGCCGCGTGCCGGCGCAAGACGATGCCGCAGCCGCCGCCTGAATCGCCGCGCCGCGCATGGGCTGCACGGCTGTGGACGGCTGTCAGGCCCCGCATCGCTATCGCTTTGGTTGCGCTGGGCGCGATCACGGCCGGCGTGTGGATGGCGCCGTGGCTCCTGCTCGGGCCGCGCGTGGAGGCGACGGTGGTGGTGCGGCGCGACCTTGTGCAGTCGGTGGTCGCCAGCGGGCATGTGGAGGCGCCGCATCGCGTGAACGTCGGCGTACAGGTCACGGGTGTGGTGAAGAGGGTGCCGGTGGCGGAGGGACAGCATGTGCACGCGGGGCAGGTGCTCATCGAACTCGACAACTCGGAATGGTCGGCCGCGCTCGCGCAGGCCGAGGCCGCCGTGTCCCAGGCGTGGGCGCGGCTGCGGCAGTTGCGCGAAGTGCAGGCGCCGGTGGCGGCGCAGACCGTGCGCCAGGCCGAGGTCAAGCTCGACGTGCCGCAGCCACCGGCCTACCTGCGCCAGGACATGACGGTGTCGGTCGACATCCAGGTCGCGCACCGGCAGCAGGCGGTGCTGGTGCCGTCCGATGCGCTGCGCGAAGCGGACATCGCCTCGGCGTGGGTGCTGAAGGTCGAGGGCCGCCGTGCGCGGCGCCAGCCTGTGCGGCTGGGCCTTCGCGCTGGCGGCTTCGCCGAGGTGCTCGAAGGGCTGCGCGCTGGCGATCTGGTGCTGCCGGCGAAGGCGCAGGGCATCGCGAGCGGCTCACGCCTGCGCGCGATCGCCGTGCAGCCGCCGGACGCACGCGCGCCCTCGCCATGAAGCGCTGAAGCCATGAAGAGCCACTGGCTGCCCTTCGAATGGATCGTGGCGATACGCTTCCTGCGCGAAGGGCGGATGCAGACGCTGTTCATCGCGGCCGGCATCGCGATCGGCGTGGCCGTCATCGTGTTCATGTCGGCGCTGCTCACCGGGCTGCAGTCCAACTTCGTGCGACGCGTGCTCACGGCGCAGTCGCAGATCCAGCTGCTGCCGCCGAAGGAGGTGGCGCGCCGGCTCGGCGCGGGCGGCGCGTTCGAAGACGCCGTGGTGCAGGCACCGCGGCAAAGGCTCAAGTCGATCGATCAGTGGCAGTCGGTGGCGGCGCAGGCTGGTGGTGTCGGTCGTGCAGAAGTCGCGCGAGATCGGCATCCTGCGCGCGATGGGCATCTCCCGCGGCCAGGTGCTGCGGGTGTTCCTGCTGCAGGGCGGGCTGCTGGGACTGCTCGGTTCCATCGGCGGTGCCGGCATGGGTCTGGCCGCGCTGCTGCTGTGGCAGCGCTATGCGCTCAACCCCGACGGCACGCCGCTCTTTCCGCTGGCCATCGAGCCCGGCCTGTTCGTGGCGTCGCTGGCGCTGGCCACGCTGACGGGGCTGGTGGCGGCGTTCGCACCGGCGCTGCGCGCGGCGAGGCTCGACCCCGTTGTGGCGATCCGTGGCTGAACCGGTCGTCAGCCTGCGCGACGTGCGCAAGGCCTTCAACCTGGGGCTGCCGAACGAAACGCAAGTGCTCCAAGGCATCGATCTCACGCTGGCGCGCGGCGAGTTCTGCGCGGTCATGGGTCCGTCGGGTTCGGGCAAGAGCACGCTGCTGAACATCGTCGGGTTGCTCGACCGGCCCACCAGCGGCTCGCTGCGCATCGGCGGCGAGGAGACCCGCCTGCTCGACGAGCGCGCGCTCACGCGGCTGCGCGGGCACAACATCGGCTTCATCTTCCAGTACCACAACCTGCTCGCCGGCTTCACCGCGCTGGAGAACGTGGCCATGCCGATGCTCGGCGATGCCGGCTTCTTCAGGGACGACATGGCGCAGCGCGCGGCCGCGCTGCTGGAAAGCGTGGGCCTGTCGAAATGGCGCGACAGCATGGTCAGCCAGCTCAGCGGCGGCCAGCAGCAGCGCGTGGCCGTGGCACGCTCCCTGGCGATGGACCCGCCTCTGCTGCTTGCGGACGGGCCCACCGGCAACCTCGACACCAGGTCGGCCGATGCCGTCTTCGAGCTGCTGCGAAAAGCCAACCGCGAGCGCGGCATGGCGGTTCTCTTCGTCACGCACAACCCCGAACTGGCCGGGCGCTGCGACCGCATCATCCAGGTGGTGGACGGCATGATCCGCGATTGATGCACGTCAATCCGAAAGCCGCGGCGGTGCGCAGAATGGACGCGTGCAGGCCCTGCGGCTGCGGACGCAGCCCCGCCCTGCAAGGAGCCACCGTGTACCGACGAATACTCGTTCCCATAGACGGCAGCCCGGCATCGGCCCAGGGCATCGAAGAGGCGATCCGCCTCGCCCGCCCGATGAGAAGCCGGGTGCGGCTGCTCCACGCGATCGACGAACTCTCGGTATCACGCGCCGGCTTCGCCCACGACAGGTCGCCCGAGCTGCGCGCCGAAGCCGCGCGCATGCTGGCGCGCAGCGCAGAGCGCGTGCGTTCCGCCGGCGTCGAGGTCGACACCGTGCTCTACAACGAAGCGGACGGCACCGTGGCCAGCCTCGTCGCGGACGAGGCGAGGTGCTGGCATGCCGACCTGATCATCGCCGGCGCGCGAGGCCGGCGCCGACTCGGCCAGCTGCTGCTGGGAAGCAGCACCGAGCGGATCGTGCGCGGCGCCGGCGTTCCCGTGCTGCTGGTGCATGCGGCCGCGGGCGAGCAGCCGGCCGCAGGGTAGTGTCAGGCCCGTGGCGCGCGGTGCTCGACGAGTTCGAAGAGGCCCATGCCCGCGAGCATGGCGAGCACGAAGACGAAGGCCTTGCCCTCGCCGATGCCCAGTGCGACGAGACCCGGGCCGGGACAGAAGCCGGCGATGCCCCTGCCCACCCCGAAGACCAGGCTGCCCAGGACCAGCCGCCGGTCGATGCCGCGCGCGGACGGCAGGCGCATCGCCGCGCCCAGCAGCGACACGCTGCGCCGCCTCGCGGCGAGGAATGCGATCGATGCGATGCCGATCGCGCCCGCCATCACGAAGGCCAGGGATGGATCCCACCGTCCTGCCAGGTCCAGGAAGCCGAGCACCTTGGCCGGATCGGCCATGCCTGAGACGATGAGGCCGAGCCCAAAGACGAGGCCTGCGAGCAGCGAGACGAAAAGGGTCATGGCGTTCTCCTCAGATGCCGAGCAAGTGGCGCACCACGAACACCGTGGCGAAGCCCCCGCCCATGAACGCGACCGTGGCCACCAGCGAGCGCGGCGACAGGCGGGAGAGGCCGCAGACGCCATGGCCGCTGGTGCAGCCGGAGCCGTATCGCGTACCCAGGCCGACGAGCAGCCCGGCCAGCACCAGCGTGCCGTAGCCCGCCTCGATCTGCGGACGGGGCAGAACCGCGAAGAGCAGGCAGACCGAAGGCGCGCCCAGCAGCCCGAGCACGAAGGCGGCGCGCCATCCGATGTCGCCCTTCGAGGGCCTGAGCAGGCCGCCCAGCACGCCGCTGATGCCTGCGATGCGTCCGTTGAGCAGCACGAGCATCGCCGCGGCGGTGCCGATGAGCGCTCCGCCTGCCAGCGAGGCGAGGGGCGTGAAGTGGTTCCAGTCGATGGACATCATTTCTCCGGGGGGCAGTACAGGCGATAGAGCACGCGCAGGATCTCCAGGAGCGCCGGGTCAGTCACGCTGTAGAAGATGTTCTTGCCTTCGCGGCGGGTGTCGACCACGCCTTCGTTGCGCAGCACGCCCAGTTGCTGCGACAGCGTGGGCTGGTGGATGCCAAGCGTCTCCTCGAGGTCGCTCACGCACATCTCGCCCTGCGAGAGCTGGCACAGCAACAGCAGCCGGTCTTCATTGGCCAGCAGCTTGAGTGCCGTGACCGCCTTGCCGGCGGCACCGCGCAGGATTTGGGGGTCGATGGCGAGGGAGGATTTCTTCACGGGACGGGTTGACGTTTTCGATTCCAATATTATATTTAAATATATATTGTTTGTCTCGGGAACCGCCATGACCGCACGCACGACCATCCAGGGTTTTTTCGATCCCGCCACGGGCACGGTGTCCTATGTGGTGTGGGAGCACGCTGGCAGGCGCGCCGCGGTCATCGATCCGGTGCTCGACTACGACTTCAAATCGGGCCACACCGGCACCGCTTCGGCTGACAGGCTGCTGGCCTACCTGCGCGAGCACGCGCTGCAGCTCGACTGGATCCTGGAGACGCACGCGCACGCCGACCACCTGTCCGGCGCGCGCTACGTGCAGCAGCACGCAGGCGGAAAGATCGCCATCGGCGAGAACATCCGCGTCGTCCAGGCCACCTTCGGCAAGCTGTTCAATTTCGAGCGCGCCTTCCTGCCCGACGGCAGCCAGTTCGACCATCTCTTCAAGGACGGCGAGGTCTTCCGCATCGGCGGGGTCGAGGTCACTGCCTGGCTGGTGCCGGGCCACACACCCGCGGACATGGCCTACCTGGTTGATGGCGCGGTCTTCGTCGGCGACACGCTCTTCATGCCCGACCTCGGCAGCGCACGCGCCGACTTCCCGGGCGGCGACGCCCGGCAGCTCTACGCATCGATGCGCAGGCTGCTCGAACTGCCTCCCGAAACCGCCATGTACGTCTGCCACGACTACCCGCCCGCGTCGAGGCAGCCCGCCTGGCGGACCACCGTGGCGCAGCAGCGCGCGCACAACATCCACGTGCGCGACGGCATCGGTGCCGACGAGTTCGTGGCGATGCGCACCGCGCGCGACGCGACGCTGGACGTGCCCACGCTGATCCTGCCTTCGATCCAGGTGAACGTGCGCGGCGGCCGCCTGCCGCCTGCCGACGACAACGGCGTTGCGTACCTGCGCATCCCGGTGAACGCGCTTCCCGCGCACCGGCATCCGGCAGGCGGATAGCGGTCCGCCGCCATCCGCGCGGGTCAGTGCGTCTCGGTCAGCTGATCGAGGATCGCCGGGTTCTCGTCCTGGCGACCGAACGCAGCAGGCGCCTCATGATCTTGCCGCTGCGCGTCTTGGGCAGGTTCTCGGCGAATCGGATCTCCCGGGGCTTGGCGATGGGGCCGATTTCCTTGCCGATCCACGCGCGCAGTTCCGCGGCCAGCCGGTCCGCCTCCTTGCCGGCGGGGCGCGGCTGCTTGAGCACCACGAACGCGCAGATCGCCTCGCCCGTGGTCTCGTCGGGCCGAGCGAACATTGAGCCCAGGTCCGTCGAAGGGCTCGCGGCTCCTTCACCGGTGTCCAGGTCGTCAGCCAAGTCCGTCGAGGACGCTCGGTCGGCGTCGATGAGTACGTTGACGTGCGCGGCCGCGCTGCGCGCCAGGGCACTCAAGGCGTAGCCGCCCTCCGGGGAGCCCGCTGCCGGCGGCACCAGGGCGCAGCGGCTACTGGATCTTCAGCGTGGTGCGGGCCGTGCCTTCGCGCTTGGGCAGCGTCAGGTGCAGCACGCCGTCCTCGAGCTTCGCCACGGCGGTCTTGTCGTCGACTTCGCTGGCCAGCGAGAAGCCGCGCGACATGCTGCCGCGATAGGTCTCGCGCACGATGGAGCGGCCCTGCTTCTTTTCCTCGTCCTTCCTGACCTCGGCCGAGATCGAGACGTAGCCGCCGTCGATAAAGACGCGCACGTCTTCCTTCCTGGCGCCGGGGATCTCGGCGGTGACGAGGTATTCCTTGTCGTTCTCGCTGATGTCGAGCCGGATGTCGGCCGGCAGTTCGGCCTCGTCGATCAGCTGCAGCGGACGCGCCCAGCGGCGCAGCATGTCGGGGAAGAGGTTCTCGATGCGGTCGAGGCGGGACAGTGCGGTGTTCATGCGCTTTGCTCCATGACGGGGTTGAGGGAACTTCAATCTAGGCGCTCGCAGCCCGAGTTCCGTTGCGCTGGATCAAGCTGGCCGGCCGTCGAAGCGAGACGATGCAGGGCCGACGTCCACCGCCGATCGAAGGAGAGTTCCATGCGTCCGATTTCCATCGCCTGCAAGACTGGCCGCATGTCGGGGCGCGCTGCCGCGGCCGTGCTCGCCCTGTCGCTGTGCCTGGGCCTGCACGCCAGCCCCACCCGGGCCCAGTCCCGTGGCGAGCTGCTTTACAACGCCAACTGCGTCGCCTGCCACAACGAGAAGATGCACTGGCGCGGAAGGAAGCTGGTCAACGACTGGGACAGCCTCGAAGAGCAGGTGCGGCGCTGGCAGCAGGCCTCCTCGCTGGGCTGGCGCGACCAGGACATCATGGAGGTCGCCCGCTACCTGAACGACCGCTTCTACGGCTTCGAGCCCCCCAGCGCGACCAGCCTGCTCAACCCAGCAGCTGCAGCCCCGGCCGGCGCAGGCGCGAACGACGCTTCACCGCGTCGGCCCTGAAGCCCATGCAGCCGGGAGCCTGGTGCATGCCGACCCGCGATGCACGCGTGAGACCCAGCCTCCTGGCCGAGGAACCCGCCATGGACACCCGTTCGCCTGGAGCCACGCCCGATGCCGCCGATCTTTGATCCGTGGCGGGCCTGTGTGGTCGCGGCCGAGGTATCGATGGCCACGAACGCGGCGGCGAGTTCGCTCGCCGTGATGCAGTCGCAGCGGCTGTCGGAACTGCTCGCCGATGCGGCAGCCCATTCGCCGCGCTACCGGCGCCTGTTGGCCGGTTGCGATCCGGCCACCGCGCGGCTGGAAGACCTGCCGGTGGTTCGCAAGGCGGAACTGATGGCCGACTTCGCGGGTGGGTCTGCGATCCGGCGTTGTCGCTGCCGGCGCTGCGCCGCTTCATTGCCGAGCCGGCGAACATCGCGGCCGACTGCCTCGGCCCCTACACGGCGTGGGAAAGCTCCGGCAGCACCGGCGAACCCGCGATCTTCCTGCAGGACGCGCGTGCCATGTCCGTGTACGACGCGCTCGAAGCGCTGCGCCGGCCGCTGCTGCGGCCCTTCGAGCGGCTGCTCGACCCGTGGAGCCTGAGCGAGCGCATCGCCTTCGTGGGCGCGACCGGCGGGCATTTCGCGAGCACGGTATCGGTCGAGCGGCTGCGCCGCTTGCAGCCCGGCCTCGCGTCGCGTCTGCGCGGCATTTCATTCCTTCAGCCGCTGGAGCGGCTGTGCGACGAGCTCGATGCCTTCGACCCCACGGTGCTGGCCACCTATCCGAGCGCCGCGATCGTGCTCGCGCAGGAGCGGGAGGCCGGTCGGCTGAAGGCCGCGCCGCGCGAGATATGGACTGGCGGCGAAACGCTTTCCGCGGCGGGCCGCACGTTTCTGAAGGAAGTGTTCGGCTGTCCCGTCGCGAACAGCTACGGCGCTTCCGAGTTCCTGTCGCTGGCCTTCGAATGTCCGCTGGGCGTGCTGCACCTGAACAGCGACTGGGCGATCCTGGAGCCGGTCGATGCCCAGGGCCGGGCGGTGCCGGCCGGCCATGCCGCAGCCACGACCCTGCTGACCAACCTGGCCAACCATCTGCAACCGCTGATCCGCTACGACCTGGGCGACAGGGTCAGGCTGCTCGATGCGCGCTGCGGATGCGGATCGCACCTGCCGGCCATCGAAGTGCATGGCCGCGACGACGACACGCTGTACCTCGCGGCGGGTGCCGGCATGCCGGCGGTGCGGGTGGTGCCGCTGGCGGCGAGCACCGTGCTCGAGGAGGAGGCGGGCCTCTTCGACTTCCAGCTGGTGCAGCAGGGGCCGCGCGAGCTGCTGCTCAGGACCCGCGGCCAGGGGCAGAAGATGCAGCGGACCCTGCGCAAGGCGCGCGCTGCGCTCGCTGCGTTCCTCGAGGCGCAGGGCGCGAAGGGCGTGCGCATCGAGTGCCGCGCGGGCGAGAGCACCCAGTGCGGGCGCAGCGGAAAGTTCCGGCGGGTGATCTCGCTGAACGCCAAGCCGGGCGATGCGTGTTGACGTGCATCAAGGCGCGCGCGCCTGCAGTCCGCAGAATCGCCGGCACTGTTCAAGAGGTACGAATGCAATCCCTGCTCTATTCCGGCGTGCTGGATCTTCCGTGGTGGGGCGTGCTGCTGGCCGCGCTCGCGCTCACGCACGTCACCATCGCTTCCGTCACGATATTCCTGCACCGCCACCAGGCCCACCGCGCACTCGATCTGCACCCGGTGGCGAGCCATTTCTTCCGCCTCTGGCTCTGGCTGACCACCGGCATGGCGACCAAGGAGTGGGCCGCGGTGCACCGAAAGCACCACGCCAAGTGCGAGACCCCCGAAGACCCGCACAGCCCGCAGGTTCACGGCCTCAACCGCGTGCTCTGGGGCGGCGTGTTCTATTACGTGCGGGAAGCCAGGCGCACCGAGACCCTGGAGCGCTACGGCCACGGCACGCCCGACGACTGGCTGGAGCGGCACCTCTACGCGAAGCACAAGACCCTGGGAATCGTGCTGACGGGCGTGCTCGACATGGCGCTCTTCGGCGTCGTGCCCGGCGCGCTGGTGCTGCTCGTGCAGATCGCGTGGATCCCGTTCTGGGCGGCCGGCGTGGTCAACGGCATCGGCCACTACTGGGGCTACCGCAACTGGCCGGCGCGCGATGCCAGCACCAACATCTTTCCGATCGGCATCCTGATCGGCGGGGAGGAGCTCCACAACAACCACCACGCATTCCCGGCCTCGGCGAAGCTGTCGAGCAGGTGGTTCGAGTTCGACATCGGCTGGCTCTACATCCGCACGCTGCAGGCGCTGGGCCTGGCGCGCGTGAAGCACGTGGCGCCCACGCCGCGGATGGTCGCGCCGAAGGCCAACGTCGACCTGGCCACGGTGCAGGCGATCATCCGCTGCCACTACGACGTGCTGTCGAACTACACGCGCTCGCTGAAGAAGGCCTGCGTGTCCGAGCTCGTCCGCCTGCGCGGTGTCTCCCCCGAGGCGGCGCGCGCCCTGAAGGCCGTCAAGCCCTGGCTCGGCAAGGACCAGGGCCTGCTCGGGCCCTCGCGGCACCGGCAGATGCTGCAGGCGTTGATGGCCTCGCAGGCGCTTGCGACGATGTATTCGATGCGCGAAGAGCTGGCCGCACTGTGGAGCCGTTCCGCCGCCACCGGGGAGCAGCTGGCCAGGCAGCTGCAGGACTGGTGCCAGCGCGCCGAGGCCAGCGGTATCGCGCCGTTGGCGGATTTTTCGCGCCGGCTGCGTTCCTACGCCTGAACGCACTTGAAAGCACGGGCGCCGAGGAGCTGCGATGAAGCATTGGCCGGCGCTTTCGATGTCCCTCGCTGGCGCTGTATCGGCTGCTGCCTTGGTAGCCGCCTGCGGCAGCCTCCCGGCCGGCGCGCCGGGCGGTGCCATGCTCTCCGGTTCGATCGCTTCCTTCGGGCCCGGCAGCGTGGCGGCGCGCGCGATGGACGACAGCGACCGCCGCCGCGCGGCGAGCGCGCTGGAGAGCCTGGCCAATGGCGAATCGTCGGCCTGGCACAACCGCGACACCGGCGACAGCTTCGTCTTCACGCCCATGCGCAGCTTCGAGCGCAGCGGCGCCCGCTGCCGCGAGTTCCGGCTCGAAGTCGTGGTCGGGGGCCGTCCCGACGGCATCGCGGGCAGCGCGTGCCGCCAGCCCGACGGCGCCTGGCGCATCGGGCCCTGAGGCAGGCGGACAAGCGGACAGGCGGGCAGGACCGGGCGATGGCCACGAGGTTCGATGTCTGCAACGGCGACGCCGACGGCCTTTGCGCGGCCGTGCAGTGGCGGCTGCACCGGCCCGGCGCGGTCCGGCTGGTGACCGGCCTCAAGCGCGACATTGCCCTGCTCGGCAGCGTTTCGGCGGGGCCCGGTGACGAGGTCAACGTGTTCGACATCTCGATGCTGCGCAACCGTGCCGACGTTCTGCGGCTGCTGGGCGAGGGCGCGCGGGTGCGCTACTTCGACCACCACGCCGCGGGCGAGGTGCCGCGGCATCCGCAGCTCGAGGCGCACATCGACGAGGCGAGCGCGGTCTGCACCAGCCTGCTGGTGGATCGCCACCTCGGCGGCGCATGCCGCGCCTGGGCGCTGGTCGGGATCTATGGCGACAACATGGCGGCCGTGGCCGACAGGCTGGCGCTCGACGGCGGCTTCGAGCCCGGCGACTGCGCGGGGCTGCACCGGCTGGGCATGCTGATCAACTACAACGCCTACGGCGAGCATGAGCACGACGTGCGCATCGCGCCGCGCCTGCTGTACGCCCTGATGCTGCGCTACCGCGACCCGCGCGACATGCTGGCGCACGAGAGCATCGTCGACGAGATCGATGCGGTGCGCCAGGCCGATCTGCGTCGCGCCCTGGGCACCGTGCCGATCTGGCAGGGCGCGGACGGCAGCGTGCGCGTGCTGCCCGATGCGCCCTGGAGCCGCCGCGTCTTGGGCTGCCTGGCCAACGAGCTGGCGAGCAGAGAGCCCGCGCTCGCGCATGCGGTGCTCGTGGCGCGGGACGGGGGTTACGTCGTCAGCGTTCGCGCCCCGCAGGCGCGCCCGGACGGCGCCCACGCCCTGTGCAGCCGCTTCGGCGGCGCGGGCCGTGCGCGCGCGGCCGGCATCGACAGGCTGCCGCGCTGGGAGCTGCCGCGCTTCGACGCGGCGTTCGCTGCGGCGCCATGGGGCGGCCGCGCCGCAGCGTCATGATCGGACTGCCGCCGGTGAACCGCATCCGGACCGTGTGCACTGCACGCCGGGAGCTTGTCAACGCCCCAGGCTCGCGGCCGCACGATCGGCCTCGATGCTGCGGCCCGGACGCGGTCCGGCGGCACAGGCGCTGAGGCCGACCGTCAGTGCGCCATCCAGACCGGAACAGTGGCGCGCTCCAGCACCGTGCGCGTGGCGCCGCCCAGCATGAGCTCGCGTGCGGGGCTGTGGCCATAGGCGCCCATGACGATCAGCCCCGCGCCGGTCTCCTGCGCGAGCGAGAGCAGCGCCTCGCCGGCATGCCTGTCCTCCGCCGGCGCCTTGTGTTCCCGCAGCTGCCCGACGCCGTGCAGCCGCAGGTAGTCGCGCAGCCTCGACATCGTCGTGCCGTGTTCGGGATCCGAGGCGCTCGCCGAGGCCACCAGGTGGACTTCCTGGGCCGAGCGCAGCAGCGGCAGCGCGGTCTCCAGCGCCCGGGCCGCCTCGCGCGCGCAGCGCCATGCGACCAGCACCTTGCCGGGGTTCGGCGACACCCTGCCCGCGAACGGGACCACCAGCGCCGGCTTGCCGCTGGCGAGCACCACCGCCTCGACGAAATCGGCCGGCACGTCGAAGCCGGCCTTGTCGCGCGGATCGCGCTGCCCCACCACCATGAGGTCGCAGGTCAGCGCGTGCTGGACGAAGCTCTCGACGACCGGCTCGCCACGCAGTTCGAGCCAGTCGCTGCGGCTGGCGTGGTCCTGCAGCAGGCGTTCGAACATCGCGGCCGCATGGTCGCGATGGCCGGGGTCGATGTCGCCGGCCATCGGCATCGCAGGCAGCCCGCCGATCATCGGCAGCACCGCCAGCACCGTGGGCGACACCGCGAAGAGCGCGGTCAGGGCCGATCCGTGCCGTGCCGCGAGCCGGTGCGCGAGGCGCAGGCGCACCTCGGCGCGGTCGGTGCCGTCGAGATGGACGAGGATCGAACGCAGCGTGCTCATGCCGGCTGCTCAGGCTGTGCGAGCGCCCGACGTGCGGTCGGCGGGCGCCATGGAGGACATGGCCGCCATGCCGGGAATGTCCTGCGCGGGCGCGACGTCGCCGGTGTCGAACCAGCGGCAGATCGAATCGGCGCCCAGCCTGCGCGGCTGCCGCTCGTAGAGGAAGCCGCGGGCGACCTCGCCGGACAGGCTCACGGGAATACCCGCTGCCTGGAGCAGGGCGATGCGTCCCGGCTCGGTGGTGCCGAAGGGAATCCGGACCGTGATGTCGGCAAGGCGATAGTGGCTTGGCATGGTGCTTCTTCTCCTGGTTGTGGCTGTCCGGTTGAATCTAGGAGTTCGAGGCGGCCGGGCTCTTGCGATGGATCAAGGCGCTCCCCGGATGCGTGTCCATCATGGGTGCTCCACCCGTGCGTCGATGGCCATGACCAGTTACACCGCCGACAGCCCAAGCCCGCCCGAACTTCCGCTGCAGCCGATCTGCCGCGACGTGCTGATGGAGAAATACGCGCAGGAGGGCGAGCAGGGCATCGACGACGTCCATCGCCGGGTGGCTCGCGCGCTGGCACAGGCCGAAAAGCCCGGCGAGCGGCAGACCTGGGAGGCGCGCTTCCTGCAGGCATTGCACGATGGGTTCCTGCCCGCGGGCCGCATCCATGCCGCTGCGGGCACCACGCTGGCGGCCACCCTGATCAACTGCTTCGTGCAGCCCGTGGGCGACTCGATCATCGGCAACGACGAGGGCTATCCGGGCATCTACATCGCGCTGGCGGAAGCCGCCGAAACCATGCGCATGGGCGGCGGCGTGGGCTACGACTTCTCGCGCATCCGCCCGCGCGGTGCCTGGGTGGCCGGCACGCGTTCCAGCGCCTGCGGCCCCGTGCCGTTCATGCAGGTCTTCGACTGTTCGTGCCGCACGGTGGAGTCTGCCGGGGCGCGACGCGGCGCGCAGATGGGCGTGCTGTGTTGCGACCATCCCGACATCGAGGCGTTCATCGGCGCGAAGGACAGCGGCGAGTTGAGCAACTTCAACCTGTCGGTGGCGCTGACCAATGCCTTCATGCTGGCCGTGCTGGACGACAGGGAGGTCGAACTGGTGCACCGGGCGGAACCCGGGCCGCGCATCCGCAGCGCGCAGCAGTACCGGCGCGACGACGGCCTGTGGGTGTACGG
>CAJYQC010000275.1 GCA_913776885.1 uncultured Variovorax sp. | reverse complement strand
CACGGTGCTGGGCTCCTGCGTGGCCGCCTGCCTTCACGACCGCGAGGCCGGCGTGGCCGGCATGAACCACTTCATGCTGCCCGACGACGGCGAGCCGGGTGCATCCTTCGGCACGCGCATCGATTCGGCCGCGTCGCGCGTGCCGAAGGATGCACCCGGCTCGCCGTCGTCGGGCAGCATGAAGTGGTTCATGCCGGCCACGCCGGCCTCGCGGTCGTGAAGGCAGGCGGCCACGCAGGAGCCCAGCACCGTGCTCAGCGCGGTGTTGCTCGAGGTCACGTAGTACTCCGAAGGCAGCAGCTTCACGGCCATCATGCCGACGTCGCGGTCGAAGTAGTGGTGGCTGGCCACCGAGCCCGGCGCGGCCGCCTGAAAGGCCGCCGTCATGGGGCGCCACCCGCGGAGCGCGTGCGTGCCAGCTCATACACCGTCTGCCCCAGCGGGCGGAAGGCCTGGTTGACGAGCGACGCGTTCTCCGAATGCCCGGCGAACAGCAGGCCATCGGGCTTGAGCAGCGGCGCGAACCGGTCGAGCACCTTCTTCTGCGTCGGCTTGTCGAAATAGATCATCACGTTGCGGCAGAAGATCGCGTCCACCGGCTCCTTCACCGACCAGGCGCTGTCGAGCAGGTTGAGGCGCGAGAACTTCACCATCGCCGCCACCTCGGGGCGCACGCGCACCTTGCCCGCATTGGAGCCGGTGCCCTTGTTGAAGAAGCGCCGCAGCCGCTCGGGCGAGAGCCTGCGCACCTGCTCGGCGGTGAAGACACCGGTGGCGGCCTTGGCCAGCACGGCGGTGTCGATGTCGGTGGCGATCACGCGCGAGGCCGATGCCTTCTCGCCTAGCGCCTCCATCAGCGTGATGGCGATCGAATAGGGCTCCTCGCCCGTCGATGCCGCCGCGCACCACACGGTGACGGGCTGATTCGCCTTGCGCACGTGCTCTGCCAGCGTCGGGAAGTGGTGCGCCTCGCGGAAGAACGAGGTGAGGTTGGTCGTGAGCGAGTTGATGAAGAGCTGCAACTCCTCGCCGTCCTGGCGCTGCTCGAGCCAGTCGAGGTAGGAGGCGAAGTCGGGCAGCTGCAGCTCCCTCAGCCGTCGCGAAAGCCGGCTGTAGACCATCTGCCGCTTCTGTTCGCCCAGGGCGATGCCGGCGCGCCGGTGGATGAGCGTGCGCACGCGCGAGAAATCGCTGTCGGTGAAGAGGAACTCGGTAGACACAGCCAGCCTGGAAGGTTGGCTTTCAATGTACATAGCGACCGCCGTTTTCAAAGGGGCGATCAGACGCGCAAATGCCTTGCACTTCGGGCCTCGCGCGCATCATGCTGCGGCAGCCGCGGGGCTGGCGCCCTGCGCCCACACCAGTGCGGAAAGCTGTGCCGCATTGACCTGGGCCGGGCTCAGGAACAACGCCTCCGACAGGCGCGCAGCCTGCCCGTCGTCGAGCTCGCAGCTCTCGGCCAGCGCCACGAAGGGGCCGTAGAGCCCGCCGCGCGACAGAATGGCCTGCTGCACCGCCTCGGTGAGCTGCACCTTGCGCAACACGCCCTCCATCGAAACGCCCAGCAGCTGGTCGAGCAGCGAGAACATTCCCGCCACGAACAGGTTGTCGGCCTCGCTGGCCGGAAGCATCCCCTGCCCCACGAGTTCGACGAAACGCCCGCGCAGGATGGCCTTCTTCATCATGTAGGGAGAGCCTGCCTTGTTGCTGGTGGCCAGCAGCAGCGACAGCCAGCGGTACAGCGGCGAGTAGCCGAGCATGGCCACCGCGTGGCGCAGCGAGTGGATCTCCACCGCCATGCCCACCGCGGGCGAATTGATGTAGCGCAGCAGCCGGTAAGTGAGCGCGGCGTCGTGCTTGAGAGCCGCCTCGATCACGCGCAGGTCTTCGTTGCGCTGGAGCATCTGCATCAGCTGCACGATCAGCAGCGACTCGGGCTGCAGCGCGTCTTCGGTCTCTATCACCGGCGGGTTGCGGAAGCCGCCGTCGACGAACACGTTCACGCGCAGCGAGGCACAGGCGTCGAATTCCTTCCAGTCCTCGACGCGCGCGGCGACGAGCTCGACCGGCGGATGGCCGAGCTGCTCGTCGCGGCGCTGGCGGGCGGCGATGTCGGCAGCGCTGGCGCCGACCTCGAGATGCGTGACGATGGCGCGCAGCTCGGGGTCGTCGGGTAGTCCGGCACCGCCGCACTGCATGAAGCCGAAGCCCTGCTCGCGCAGGAAGAGCAGGATCGAGCGCAGGTCGGCGTCGAGCAGTTCTTCGGCGCGCATGCACAGCACGACCTGCGGCGGCGGCAGCGACTGCAGCTCGCTCTGGAAGAGCGCGTCGACAGTCACGTCGACGAAGAGCAGTTGCGAACCCAGCTGCCAGCCCTCGCCCTCCGGATTGAGGTGCATGGCGAGCGTGTCCATGAGCGCCTTGACGCCCGCTGCGCTGGAGGAACCGGACTCCGCACCGATGGCGCGCCAGGCCATGCGATAGCCGATCACGCGCCGCTGCGCATCGAGGAGCATCGAGTACGACAGGTGCCCCTCGCAGCCCGCATCGGACTGCCCGGAAGCACCCGCGGCGGCGCCGGCCCCTTCCTCTGCGGAAGCACGACGGAAGAAATCAAAACGCATTGCGCTGTCTCCGTCGGATGTCAGAGCGCAATGGCGTCGGTCCTCCGGGCCGCGCCCGCGAGCGCTGCCGCACTCGCGGCCTGCGCACGCTGGATGCGCGGCATGGCGCCCACGTCGATGATGAAGGCCACGCTGCCGTCGCCGAGGATGGTCGCGGCCGAGATGCCGGGCACCTTGCGGTAGTTGGTCTCGAGGTTCTTCACCACCACCTGGTGCTGCCCGAGCAGCTCGTCCACCAGCAGCGCGAAGCGGCTGTCGTCGGCCTGCACGATCACCAGGATGCCCTGAGTGGGGTGCGTCTGCGCGCCCGCCACGTCGAACACGCGGTGCAGCTCGATGAGGGGCAGGTACTCGCCGCGCACGCGGATCACGTGGCCGTCGGCGGTGATGGAATGCAGGTGCTCCGGCAGCGGCTGCAGCGACTCGATGACGTAGCTCAGGGGCAGGATGTAGGCCTCGCTGCCCACCTTGACCGACATGCCGTTCAGGATGGCCAGCGTCAGCGGCAGCACGATGCGGGTGGTGGTGCCCTGCCCGCCGCGCGAGTGGATCTCCACGTGGCCGCCCATCTCCTGGATGTTGCGCTTGACCACGTCCATGCCCACGCCGCGGCCCGAGATGTCGGTGACCTGCTCGGCGGTGGAGAAGCCAGGCGCGAAGATGAGCTGCCAAACCTCCTCGTCGGGCATCGATTCGCTCACCGGCAGGCCCTGCTGCATCGCCTTGGCCAGGATGCGCTCGCGGTTGAGGCCCGCGCCGTCGTCGCTCACCTCGATCACGATGTTGCCGCCGTGGTGCTGCGCCGACAGCAGCAGCTGGCCGGTGGCGTCCTTGCCCTTGGCCGTGCGCACGTCGGGCGTCTCGATGCCGTGGTCCAGGCTGTTGCGCACCAGGTGCGTGAGCGGATCGACGATGCGCTCGATCAGGCCCTTGTCGAGCTCCGTTTCCTTGCCGTAGGTGTCCAGCCGGACCTGCTTGCCCAGCTTGGCGCTCACGTCGCGGATCACGCGCGGGAAGCGGCTGAAGACGTAGTCCATCGGCATCATGCGGATGGACATGACCGACTCCTGCAGATCGCGCGCGTTGCGCTCCAGGTGGCCGAGGCCGCTGAGGAAGCGCTCGTAGGCCACAGGGTCGAGCATGGTCGCGGCCTGCGTGAGCATCGACTGCGTGATGACGAGCTCGCCCACGAGGTTGATGAGCTGGTCGACCTTCTCGACGTCGACGCGGATGGAGCTCGATTCCTTGCCGGCGGCGGAAGAAGAAGCGGCAGAAGCCGAAGGTGCGGCGGTGGCGGCCGGCGCAGCCGATGCGGCAGCAGGAGCGGCCTGCGGCCTGGACGCTTCGGCGGGCGCTGCAGCTGCGGGTGCCGGCGCTTCGGCGGGTGCAGCCGAGACGGCTTCGGCCGTGATGTCGATCTGCGATTCGTCGATGACGAAGCAGCACACCGCGACGATGTCGTCGGGCGAGCAGGTGGTCTCGAGCAGCACGGTGAGCTGGTCGTTGCTGCGCGTACGCGACAGCACCTTGCCGAGGTTGGCAAGCTCGCCGGTCAGCAGTTCCGACTCGCTGTCGGAAAGGCGGGCGAAGCGGATGCGCAGCGCGCCGCCGCCGGCAGCGGCTTCGGGATCAGGGGCAGCGGCGGGCTCGGGAGCCGCCACGGGTGCGGGGGCAGGAGCGGGGGCCGGTGCCTGAGCGAGGGCCGGTGCCTGAGCGAGGGCCGCGGCGCTTGCATCGCCGCTTTCCAGCGCGAGCTGCTGCAGCACGCCGCAGATGTGCGCGACCATGTCGGGGTCAGGCTCGTTGCCGGCCTGGTAGGCGGTGAGTTGTTCTTGCAAGGCGTCCTTCGTTTCCAGGAAAGCATCGATCATCCGGCCCGTCAGACGCAGCTGCCCGTGGCGGGCGCGGTCCAGCAGCGACTCGAGTACGTGCGTGGTGTTGGTCAGGGCGGTGAAACCGAAAGTCGCTGCGCCGCCCTTGATGGAATGCGCCGCGCGGAATATGGCGTTGAGCTGCTCGCTGTCGGGTGCGTCCACGTCGAGTTCGAGCAGCAGCTGCTCCATCTCGGCGAGCAGTTCGATGGCTTCGACGAAGAAGGCTTGGGTGAATTGACTGAGGTCCATCGCTTGTCTTGAGGGTGTTTCTTGTTGTTGTTCGGTTTGCCGTGGTGCGCTCGCTCAGCCCGCCTTCGCGGCCGACTTGCCGATGCGCACGCCGCCCACGGGCTCGGTGCTGTTCTCGCGCTCGATGCGCTCCTGGGTGCGATGGTTGAGCAGGATGATGCTGATGCGCCGGTTGATCGGGTTGCGCGGGTCGGCCTTGTCCAGGTGCATGCTGTCGGCCAGGCCGATCACACGCAGCACCTTGCCCTCGGCCATGCCGCCGGCCACGAGCTCGCGCCGGGATGCGTTGGCGCGGTCGGACGACAGCTCCCAGTTGCCGTAGGCGCGGTCGTTGGTGTAGACGATGGAGTCGGTATGGCCCGACAGGGTTATCTTGTTGGGCAGCCCGTTGAGCGCAGGCGCGAGCTCGCGCAGGATGGCGCGCATGTGAGGCACCACGCGCGCACTGGCGAGCTCGAACATGGGGCGGTTCTCGGTGTCGACGATCTGCAGGCGCAGGCCCTCGGTGGTGATGTCGATGAGGATCTGCGAGCGGAACTGCCGGAACACGGGGCTCTTCTCGAGCAGCGCGTCGAGCTTCTTCTTCATGTCGGCGAGCCGGTCCGCATCGGCCTCTTCCTCGCTCGCGTTCTCGGCGAGCTTGACCTCGCCCTCGACGTGCACCGGGTCGGCGCCGCCGCCGGGAATCATGCTGGAGCTGAGGCTGGACTTGTCGCCACCGGTCAGCGCCACGCGAAGCGGCATCCGGAAGTGCTCCGCGATGCCTTCGCGCTGCTTGGTGCTGGAGATGGACAGCAGCCACATCACGAGGAAGAAGGCCATCATGGCCGTCATGAAGTCGGCGTACGCGATCTTCCAGCCGCCGCCGTGCGAGCCGCCGTGCTTGCCCTTGTGGACATGCTTGAAGATGACCCTTGGCTTGTCGTCGCTCATGATGGTCGGCCGATGCTTCCTGCGATGCCCGCGTCAGC
>CAJYQC010000274.1 GCA_913776885.1 uncultured Variovorax sp. | reverse complement strand
CGAAGCCTGTGTCTTTCTTGTCGATACAGATCGAGGACTTGCACGCGCTGGCGGGATTTAAGCGGGAGGCACGTGCGTGCCGCCTGCGAAACTGGGCAACCCGCAATTCTAATCTGGCCGCAAAGCGGGTTTTCACGGGGGTGAAGCCGGGGTCGGACGGCGGTCAGGTTCGGCCAATAGTCGGCGCTTAGAGTGGCTGCGTCAGCCTCCTGCACAGGAACGCACAGGAAAACTCTCATGCTCAAGCGAATGTTCGCCGCCCTCGCCTTCACCCTTGCCCTGGGCCTCGGCCTGCCCTCGCTCGCGCAGGCCGGAGCCGACGCGGCCGCGCCGAAAGACCCCAGCATCCAGCAGATCTACGAAGCGGCCAACGGCGGGCGCATGTCCGATGCCGACGCCATGATCGCGAAGGTGCTGAAGGATCATCCCGACAGCGCGAAGGCCCATTTCGTCCACGCCGAACTGCTCGCGGCAGAAGGCAGGCTGCAGGACGCGAGAGGTGAGCTCGCGAAAGCGAAGAAGCTCTCGCCGGACCTCGACTTCGCCAAGCCGGAAGCGGTCGAGCGCCTCACCAACAGGCTCGACGCACCCGCGCCGCAATCCAGGAACACGCCATCGCGCGTCAGCGATCCCGCTCCCGCCCCGGCACCCGCCAGAAGCGAAGGCAGGACGGGCTCCGTGCCGTGGATGCCGATCGCCCTCGTGGGCCTGCTGGTTGTCGGCTACATGGCCTTCCGCCGCCGGGTGGCGCCGCCCGCGGCTGCGCCCTCACCGTCTTACGGCCCGGCGGCCGGCGCTCAAGGCATGCCGGCGGGCTACGGAAGCTACGGCCCCGGCGGCAACTGGACCCCGGCACCGCCGCCCGCGGCAAGCCCGGGCATGGGCCTCGGCTCAGCCCTCGCCACCGGTGCGGCCGTGGGCGTCGGCGCGGTGGTTGCGGAAGAAGCCGTGCGCCACTGGATGCACGGGCGCAGCGACAACGGCGTGTTCGACAGGAACGACAGCGGCACGACGACGCACGTGCCCGACAGCGGCAACACCGAGATGGGCCGAAGCCTCTGGCCCTCGTCGTCCACGCCCTCGAATTCGCAGGAGCCCGACCGCTTCGTCGACAACGACTTCGGCATCAAGGACACGAGCTCCTGGGATGACTCGAGCAGCAGTGGCGGCAGCTTCGACGGCGGCAGCAGCGACAACGAGTGGTGAAGAAAGACGGAAAGAGAAACACAAAAGAAAAAGCCCCACTCCTTTCGGAACGGGGCTTTCAGACTGCTCGATAGAACGGGCTACGTGCAGGGCTGGTGCGCGGGGCCGGACTCGAACCGGCACGTTCTTGCGAACGTCAGGACCTAAACCTGGTGCGTCTACCAATTTCGCCACCCGCGCGATGCCAATCTTTTTTCAGGTGAATGCAAAAGCGGACGGGCTTTTCGCACCACGGATTTCCGTGGGCCAAAGACCATCCGCTTGAAATCGGTCAGCCGGCGATTTTAGACGCTAATCGGCCGCGTTTCCGGCTCGCGCTTCACACGGAATGCGGCGGCGTACATCGCAGGCAGCGCGAGCAGGGTCAGCACCGTCGCCACGATCAGTCCGCCCATGATGGCGACGGCCATCGGCCCCCAGAACACGCTGCGCGACAGCGGGATCATCGCCAGCACCGCAGCCGCGGCCGTCAGCACGATCGGCCGCAGTCGGCGCACCGCCGATTCGACGATGGCGTCCCACGCCGGCACGCCCGCCGCGCGGTCGAGTTCGATCTGGTCGATCAGGATCACCGCGTTGCGCTGGATCATGCCCATCAGTGCGATCACGCCCAGCAGCGCGACGAAGCCGAAGGGCCGGTTCAGCAGCAGCAGCGCGCCGGCCACCCCTGCAATGCCCATCGGCCCGGTGATGAACACCAGCAGCGAGCGGCTGAAGCTGTGCAGCTGAAGCATCAGCAGCGTGAACACCAGGAACAGCATGATCGGCACGCCCGCCACGATGGAGGCCGAGCCCTTGCTGCTTTCCTCGACCGCACCCGCCACCTCGATGCGATAGCCGCCCTGCCCGGCCGCGGCCCAGCCGGCCTCCAGCTCGCGCAGCTTCGGCAGCAGCTGAGCGGTCACGGTGGCGCCCTGCAGGCCCTCGACCACGTCGCCCTGCACGGTGATGGCGTAGTCGCGGTTCTCGCGCCACATCACGCCCGGCTCCCAGGTGAACACAGGCTTGGCGATCTGCGTGAGCGGAATCGAGCGGCCCGAGCTCGTCGGGATGTAGGCATTGCCGATGTCCGAGATGGCCTGGCGTTCATCCGGCGACTGGCGCAGCACGATGTCGATCAGCAGGTCGCTCTCGCGGTACTGGCCCACGGTGGTGCCGCTGAACATGGTCTTGGAGGCTTGCGCGATGGCCTGGCTGGTCACGCCCAGGGCGCGCGCCTTGGCCTGGTCGATCTCGAGGCGGATCACCTTCACAGACTCGTTCCAGTTGTCGTTGACGCCGCGCATGTTGGCGTTGTCGCGCAGCACGGCCTTCACCTCGTCGGCATGGCCGCGCAGCAGCGCCGGGTCGGGGCCGATCACGCGGAACTGCACCGGGTAAGGCACCGGCGGGCCGTTGGGCAGCAGCTTGACGCGGCCGCGCACCTCGGGGAATTCCTGCGCCAGCACCTGCGGCAGCTTGATGCGCAGGGTCTCGCGCACCTTCAGGTCCTTGGGCAGCACGATGAGCTGCGACACGTTGGTCTGCGGGAACACCTGGTCCAGCGGCAGGTAGAAGCGCGGCACGCCCGAGCCGATCCAGGTGCTGACGGTGCTCACGCCGGCCTCCTGCATGAGGCGCTTCTCGACGCGCTTCGCCACTTCCTCGTTGGCCGCGAACGAAGTGCCTTCCGGGAACCAGATGTCGACCAGGATCTCCGGCCGGCTCGAATCCGGGAAGAACTGCTGCTGCACCTTGCCCATGCCGAAGATGCCCAGCGCGAAGATCAGCACCGTGGCGCCGATGGTCATCCAGCGGTGCTCTACGCACCAGTTCACCGACCTGCGGAAGGCGTTGTAGAACGGCGAGTCGAAGAGCTCGTGCGGCGTCGCGTCGGGAGTCGACTGGCCAGGCGACTCCGTCGCAGCCGCGTGCGGCTTCACCTTGAGCAGCCGCGTGCCGAGGTAGGGCACGAAGTACACCGAGACGATCCACGACAGCACCAGCGCGATCACCGTCACCGCGAAGATCGCGAAGGTGTACTCGCCCGTCACCGACTTCGCGATGCCGATCGGCAGGAAGCCGGCGGCAGTGATGAGCGTGCCCGTGAGCATCGGCTTGGCCGTGACGTCGTAGGCGAAGGTGGCGGCGCGGACCTTGTCGTAGCCTTCCTCCATCTTCCGCACCATCATCTCGACCGCGATGATCGCGTCGTCCACCAGCAGGCCGAGCGCGATGATGAGCGAGCCCAGCGAAATCTTGTGCAGGCCGAT
>CAJYQC010000273.1 GCA_913776885.1 uncultured Variovorax sp. | reverse complement strand
AGTGCGAGCAGGCTGACGTTCTTTCCCTCGACGCGGCTGCCTGCAGCGGTGTCGCTGGTTTCGGTGCGGTTGCTCTTGTTCTGGCTGCCGCCGAGGCTGATCGACAGGTTGACGCCCATGGACTGGGCCGGATTGGTGACGCTGGCCGTGGCCAGGGCGTCCGCGACGCTTTTGGCCTCGACTGCCATGGAGGCGGCCCCAAGTGCCTGCATGCGGCTGCTGCCGGTTTGCTGCACGGCCTTGGCGATGTTGCCGACGCTCTGCACCGCGTTGATGACGGATGCTGTAAGTGCAACGGTCAAGCCACCGGTTTTCTGCTTCTGCTCGGTTTCGCTGCGGCTGGCTTCACGCGCTTCGCGTATCGCGATGCTCTTCGCGGCGATGGTCACATCGCCGTCGGGAGCGACCACATCACTGCCGATCTGCATGTATCGATTGCCGGCAATGAGCGTCGTATTGCCCCCGATGCTGCCCACCGTGCTGCGCACCGCGCTGGTGTTCTCGCTTCGGGTGTCGGTACTCTGGCTGCGGCTGCCGATGGTGAAGCCGAAGCCGCCCGAGCCCATGAGCCCGGACTGGCTGGTGCCGCGATAGGCGCCTTCGGAGCGAGTGTTCTGCGCAGCCTCGATGGTGAGGTCGCGCCTTGCGACGATGGCCGCATTCTTGTCAGCGATGATCTCGCTGCCGGACACGGTGACGTCCCGCCCCGACACGATGACGTTGCGCCCGCCCAATTCACTCCCAACGGCGGTGTCTTCGCGCAGGCTTTCCCGTTGGGTGGTGGTCTTGCTGGAAAGAAGGCCCTTCTTTCTTGCTTCACTGGCAGAGTCGACCGCGACAGTGGCGCGCCCGGTTTCGATGCGCACGTCACCTGCTCTTGATTTCACCGCCAGATCGCCTTGAGCATCGACGACGGAGCCACGGATCCGAATGTCGTTTTCGGCGTCCAGGGTCACGTCGCCGCCACCGACGATCTGGCTGCCGACCTCGAGGCTGCTGCTCCGGCTGTAAGAGTTGCGCGTGCCGCTGCCTCGCTCCTGGTGCTCTTCTTCCTTGACCGTCGAGACGATGATGTCCCGCCCGGCCTTCAGCTGCGTCTTGCTGCCCGTGCCAGCATTGGCGAGGATGGCGCCGGCAAGGCGGACGTCCCGCCACGCAGATACGGCGAGAGTGCCGTCCGGATCGCTCACATAGACCCCCGCCACGCGGTCGACGTTCGTCCTGCTGGTGAGCGCGCCGGTCTGTGTGCGGGTGGTCGTCTCGATGTTGATGTCGCAGCCGGCCGTCAGGGTTGCCGAGCTGCTGGCCGTGATGCTTCCGCCGATGTTGTCCAGGTCTGTCTTGGCGCGAATTCCGAGGTCGCCGCCCGCAATGCGTCCGCCGAGGTTCCTGACGTTGTCCTTGTCGATGCTGACCAGCGCACGCCCGGCGATGGTGCCGGTGTTCACAAGATCGCCCTCGCCCTTGATGACTGTGGAGTCGGCACTCAGCAGCGCGCCCGAACCGTCGATGTCGCCGGGGCGCACGCGCACGTACAACTGTGGCGCCAGAACTTTCTGCGTGGCTCCATCGGGCAGCGTCACCGTCTTCTCGACCAGCCAGACGATGTCGCTGGTGAGCTGTGCCATCTGCGCCTCGGACAGCCCGATGCCCGGGCGCAGGCCGTACTCTCGTGCGAAGCTGGCCCCGTTGTTCATGAGGGCCGTGTACTGTTCTTCGTCGTTGTAGTAGCCGCCCAGGTAGCGATAGCCGGTGAGCTGCGCGACCTGCTCGCGGATGAGCTTCTGCTCGTAGAAGCCGTCGCCCAGGCGCTTGAGCGTGTTGCCGGGGTCTTGTCCGATGTTGTTCAGCAGGTAGTCGCTGCTTAGCCAGTTCCTGTAGCCGGCAAAACGCGGATCGGCCTCCACCAGATAGCCTCTCGGACCGCCATTCAGGTTGAACAGGCTGGCCTGGGGAATATCGATGCGAGGCGAACTTGTGCGCACGACCATGGGTACCGTCTGGCTGGCGCCCGCTCTGGCGTTGCTTCCCTGGGAGAAGGCGGCATCGACAGTGCGGCCTCCGGCGTTCAAGACCATGCCGACTTTCGAGGGCACCTCGACGATGGACACCGCAGGGCTTGCGCCGGTCGCGCCGCTGGGGGCCTTGACTGCGTCGTAGCCCCTGGTGGCCTGGAGGTTGCCTGTCTTCTCGTAAGCACCCACGTCCTTGCTCACCGTCGACGTGGGCTCGATGACGTCTGGCTCTCGCCGAGTGGCGCGCCAATGCACGATGGAGCCAGTCTGAGTCGTGACCTCTCCCTTCAACGCTTCGTTCCTGATGCCTGGTGCCGTCAGCATTCCACCGGCCGTGATCCGGCTGTTCTGATTCAGCCCATTGCCGTTGAGCACCATGTTCCCGCCCGAAACGATGGCCGCCGGATCGGCATCGATGGCCGTATCTGTCGTCGTGAGAACGGTCTTGTCCCAAAGGCCCCAGACATGGCCGTTGGCCCGCCTCCAGCTTCCATCGGGGTTGCGCAGCTGGAGGTTGGCTCTGCCGGCGGTGTAGGCAACATCCTCCGGCTTGAAGTGGCCGATGCCTTCCACGCCGATGGTTCTGGAGAACTGGCTCGTCGTCGTCTTGGGGCCGAGCTTGATGTGCGTGTCGATGTTGTCGATCCGCCCCATCGAGATGGTCATGCCGCCCAGCGATTCGATGCGCGCGCTCAGGTTTTCTAGAACGCTGCCGCTGGTCGTGGCTTCGCGGTTGCCGTCGAGCTTGCCGCCGATGTTCAGGGTCTTCGCGCCGATGCCAGCACTGAAGATCAGCGCATGCTCGCGGTTCCTGACGGTGTCGGCGCCGATGTTCAGCGACTCGCGTGCCGCGATGGTTGGGGCCCTGGTCGTTCCATTGACCGTTTCCGCGCTGTTGTCGAGCGTGCCCACGGCAGCGGATACGGCGTTGCCGTAGATGCGTCCCGTGCCGATGTTGAACAGCGTGCCCGCATCGACCTGCGTCGCTCCCTGGCTGTCGATCAATCCTCGATTGGTCAGTGTCGTCGACGCCTTGACGACGGTCTCCCTGCCCGACATCTCGGCGTCCGCCGCGTTGTCGATGACGCCTGCGCCGACCGTGAGCTTCTGCCCCGCCGACAGTTTGGTGTTGTTGGTGAACTTTCCGTCGGTGATGAAGTTCAGGTTGCCGTTGACGTCGATCTTTGCGTTGTTCGTGACGTCTTGCACAAGCGCAATGCCCAAGTCGTTGGCCGAAGCGATGCGGCCGTCACCGCTGAACGACTTCGCGTCAAGGAAGACACCGCCGATGCCGTCGCGCATCTTGCCGTCGGCACCACGCACCGCAGGTTGCCCGGCCATGAGCACGCCATCGGTGTTGCTGATGGCCAGGGCCCTTATCGCGGAGCTGCCCGCGTTCTGATCCTTGACGCGAAGCACCTCCACGGCGGAAATGCGCCCGGCAACGTTGTTCAGCTCCGCTGCGCCAAGAACCGTGACGTTCCTGGCCTCGATGCCTTGTTCGCCGCCTGAGGTATCGGAATTGACGACGCGGCCCGCTACGAGCCGGGCCGTCTCGGTCGCGCGGATCAATCCGCCGCTGTTGCCGATCGTTCCTGCACCGGCATCGAGATTCAGGCTGCCCAACGCGCGCGTCCTGCCACCGCTGTTGTCGTAGCGTGCCCCGTTGGTCACGATGCTGACCCCTGCCTCGCCCAGCACCGAGCCACCGCCGGAGTTGTCGAAAGCCTGGGTGTCGGCGATCAACGCGCCTCTCGATTCGATGGAACCGGCCGTGTTCTTGACTTCACCCGCCTTCAGGCTGAGCGTGCCGCCGCTCGTGATGCCGCCGGCTTGGTCTGCAGGCTGGGTGCGGTAGCCGGCCGCGTTGGTGTTGGTGAGGAGTTGGCCGTTCGTGTCGATGTGCAGCGATCCGCCCGACCGGATCGAGCCCATGTCGTTGTTCAGGGCGCCCGACCGGAGCACAAGCGCTCCCGCGGCGGCGATGGTGCCCTTGGCGCCGTTGTCCAGATCGCCGCCGCGGGTATCGACCGACAGCGAACGCCCCGAGAGCCGGCCGCCGCGATTGCTCAACGAAGCGGCATCGATGGTGATCTGCCTGGCTTCGGTACGGCCGTTGTCCTGACTGAAGCCATTTTTCAGTTCGACAGCAAGGGCGCCATTGCTCGCGATCCGGCCGCCGGCTCCGCTGTAGCTGCCTCCTGTGATACGCAAGGTGCCTGACCCCGCATGCTCGATCCTGCCGTCGGCGTTCTCGAGTCTGCCCGCATCCAGCGTCAGGTCGCGGCCGTTGACGGCAATGCGTCCGCCATCGTTGTTCAGGATGCCGGAGACGGCCAGCGTGGTGGCATCGGCACCGGTCTGCAGAATCTCGCCGCCGTGGGTGTTCACGATGTTCGATGCCTGCAAGGCCACTCGGCCCGCATTGAGCGCGCCCGCATCGTTGTCCAGGGTCTGGACCGCCCATGCGTTGGCGATGATGCTCAGGGTTCCGGGCGTCACGACCTTGGCCTTGGCGCCGGTGCTCACGTTGCCCTGTGCCGCCGCGATGGCGATGTTCGACGCACTGGTGCGGCTCTTCGACAAGTCGACGCTCGTGCCTTGAAGCACTGCATTGCCGGCGGCGACGTTGGTTCCGTTCGCGGTCAACGTGCCCGACGCCTCGAGGCTGAGGTCGCCCGCACCGCCCAGCTCGCCGTCGTCTCGAACACCCGCGCCGAGCACGCTGGCGCTGCCCGATGCCAGGCTGCCTGCGGTGATCGCGGTATGGCGGCCTGCGGTGATGCGGCCTTCGTTGGCGAGCGTGGTTGCGACGCCGAGCGTGGCGTCGCTGCCCGCGCGGATCGTTCCGCTCGATGCGAGCGCGCCGGCTTTCACGGAAGCGCTCAGTCCAGCACCGATCGCGCCGCCTGCATTATTCAGATGGCCGGCACCCTCCAACAGAGCGCTTGCCCGGACGGACTGGATGCTGCCCCTGGTGTTGTCCAGTGCGGCGGCGCCGAGCGCGAGGCTGCCGTTCGCAACCAGCGAACCGTCGCTGTTGTCCATTTCCTTTGCCATCTTGCCCGTGAGGCGGCCGGTGGCGGCGATGGTGCCGCGCGTGTTGTCGGCCCTGCCTCCGACCGCGAGGCTCGCATCGCCGCCGCTGGCCAGTTTGCCGTCGACGTTGATCAGCTCCCCACTCGTGTCGATGTGCAGGCTGCCTGCATTCAGGGTGCCGCCCGTGTTGTCGAACCGGCCGACGTTCGCATCGAAGTTCTGGCTGGCATTCAGCGTGCCGCGGGCGTTGCTGAAACTGGCGCCGGACACGGCCATGGTGGCCACATTGAGTGTGCCGCCCGCGTTGTCGATCTGCGGTGTCTTCAGAGTGATGGGGCCGCCTGCATAGATGCGGCCGCCGTCGTTTCGCAGGGTGCCGGAGGCGGCGATGAACCCTGTGGACGAGGGGACGGGCGCCGGGCTCGGCGATGCAGCGTTGCCGACGCCCGTTCCGCCCGTGTGAGATGGACTCGGCGTGCTCGCACCGGTGCCGGTGCCGCCGACGGCTGCCGGCGTCGAAGGCCCGGCCCCGATCACGCCGCCGTTGGTGTTGCTCAACACCGGTGAGTCGATCGTGAGGCCGGCCCCGCCGGTCTGCCGGATGGTGCCGCTGCGGTTGTCGATGTCCGCGCCGCTGTGGATCTCCACCCGCGCGCCTTCCAGCGTCCCGGTGTTCTCCAGCCGCCCTTGCGCCGTCACGACGAGGCCCCCCGCAGCGCCGGCGTTGCCCGCATTGCGCACGCCAAGCCCTGCCTCGGTGCCGACGAGCGTGATCTTCTGGGCGTACATGCCGCCCAATGCGGCAACGTCGAGCGCAAAGGCCGGTGCAGCGCCATTGCCTGCGATGGGCGTCACACCGCCATGATCGGCGCCGACCTGATTGGCACCCGCGACCACCCGGAGCTCGTTCGCCCAGATGCCCGCGTTGACCTGCACGGCCCGCGCAAGGATCGCCGCATAGTCCGTCTTGCCGGCATCGAGCCCCGCGCCTTCGATGCTGACGGCGCCGCCTCGCACCACAAAGCTGTCGAGACCGCCCGACGCATCGAGCTGCGGGACGCCGGTCGTCAGCGTCGCGCGCGATGCGTTGATGAAGCCGCCGCCATCCACGGAGATGCCCGCCGGATTGGCGATGATCACTTCCGCGCGCTGCCCGCCCACCTCGACGTGGCCACGCAACTGCGTCGGATTGCCGCTGTTGATTTCATTGAGGATGACGCGCGCCGGGCCCCTCGCGAGCCATGGGTTGCCCTGGACGAAGCCGCCGAGTTGCGTCTGCACATTCACCCGGCTGTTGTTCAGGATCGCGCCGGCGCGCATCACGTCGAACTGGTTGTAGACGTTGCGGCTCACGCCTGCGGCCGAAGGCGTCTGGATGTTGACCAGCGGCACGCCGTTGGGCGCCACCAGCACGGTCGGCCGAAGATGCCCGGGCACATTGGGCGCCCCGACGATCTGTGCCCGGACGGTGCCTGCGAGCACAAGGCCGATGAGCACGACCGCGGCCACGGTGCCTCTGGCGGCGCCCTTGCCGATGCTCGTGGCAGTTTCCTGAACCACCATGCGCATGCCGCGCGCAGCGTTGAAGATGATCCGGTGAAGATGCTTGTTCATTTTTCTCCCTCCCTGGCGGCTCGGAAATCCGGCCTCCGGCCGAAGCCGGCAGTGACCGCTCGATGCGGTCACGCCGGCCCCCTGTCACGAGATCAGACGCAGCGGAATTTCGCGACGCCCATGTACCGCGCGCCGGAAGGAAGCATTGCCGAATAGCCCACCGCGATCGCATAGGCGCCGCCGCCGTGATCGCCCAGCGTGATGCCGGCGCCTGAACCCGCACTCAGGAAGCTCCCGGTCACGGACGTGCTCGACGGCGACTTGACCTTGGTGTCGAAACTCACGGTGCCGACGGCATCGCCTACCGTCACCTTCACCGAACCCGTGACGGCCGCTCCTTCGCTGCCGAATGACAGCGTCGAAGAGCCGCTTGCAGCACCGCTGTTGACGGCGGCTCCGGTGCCGCCTCCCACGTACGTTGGACTGGTGAAGACGCCCGCATCGCAGGCAGGAGTTCCGCTCGCAGGAAGGCTCTTCAGCTCGTTCAGGGCGAGGTAGTGATACGCGCGGTTATCGGAGCCGGTGAGGGTCTCCGCGCCCGAGCTGCGCGTGACCGTGCCCACGGTCCAGCGGCCGATCGCGAAGTTCGCGTCGCCGTTGATGTCCTTCGTCGCACTCGATCCCGTCAGAGTGTTGTCGTTCAGGCGGGTCATCGCGCCGCTGGCCGCCTGCTCGCTTTGCGACAGCAAACCGAACGACTGCGCCCCCACACCCAGCAGCAGGTAGCGCGCGCTCACCGCGAGCGAACGGTGCCGATACGGAACCGGAATCCGCTGTTGCAGGCGCCGCGGGAGCTGCTTGCGTCGTCGAAGACGGCGCAGCGGCTGGAAGGGCGGCCATCGGCATGCCGCCACCGCCACCGCCGCTGCCTCCTCCGCAAGCGTGAAGCAGGGCGAGTGACAGCAATGAGAACGAAAAGAGGATCTTGTTTTTCATGAAGCTTGGTTCGTGTTGGTGATTGATCGGGGAATGCGATGTGGCTGCTTCTCTGTTGCGGCTTCCTCCTCAAAAGCTGAAGTTGAGGTTGAACCCGGTGGTGACGGCGGCTGTGCGGTAGCCGTGAGGCTTGCTGATCGGTGCGCCGACGAAGGCGTCGCAGTTCAGCCCCTTCCATGTCCCGCGCACGCCGATCACCCCGCCCGCCAGATGCCTTCCAAGCAGCCATGCGACCGACCTGCCGCCCACGCGGCCGTAGTCGATACCCACGTAGAGTTCGGCCCCGCTCTCGCCCACCGCCCAGCCGACGTCGTTGCGCAGCAGCCAGACCCGCTCGCCGAGCAGGCTGGTCTCGCCATCGAAGCCGCGCACGCTGTAGCGCCCGCCGATGCCGAAGCGGTCCTGCGGCGTGAGCTGGGTCTGGTTCCACTGCGCACGCCACTGGCCCGCATAGCGCAACCTCGCTTGAGGTTCTCCAGGCCCTGCTCGATGTCGCGCAGGTTGAGCAGGTCACCGGTGCGGGCAGGAATCGCGCTCTCGAGCAGCAGACGGTTGTTGCCGAAGCGTGTGCTCGAATCAGGAGTGGCGCGGATCGCGACGATGCGTCCGGGAATCAGGTTGAAGGTCAGAACACCGGCGGACAGGTCCTGCGACGCCGCCAGCACACGGGTCGTGACGAAGCCCCTCGCGATGACCGCCTGCTGCAGCCGCGCCATGACGATGTTGACGCCCTGCGTGCCCAGGCAGCGGCCGAGCGGGCTGTCGTCGGAGCCGGCGGCAGCATCCAGCACCCACTGGAACTCTTCCGAACGCTCGCCCGAAAGCGCAAGGCGGTCAATGCGAAAGCACGGTGACTCCGCCTCGGGCAGGCGGCCTGGATCCTTCTGTGCCGGCTGCTGGAGATGGCTGTCGACCGATTTCTCCTGCTGCTCGCGCAGCAATCGCTCGCGCTCCTGCTGGCGCAACTGCTCGACGAATGGACTGGGTGCAGATGGGTTTGCTTGAGCCCATGCGCATGGCGCGGCGCCCAGCCACAGGCAAGCGACAGAAACTGCGCGCAGCGAGTGCGGCGCGAGGAAGCGTGATCGAAGGAACATGAAAACCCGGGCGAATGCAGCGAGGAATACGCTGCGGGCGCGGATTGTCATGTCGCATTTGGCTGCACATTTGTGGCCAAACGTGACTCAGAGAATTACGGAGTTTTTCGTTAGATATGCAACACCATCGCATCGATCGACGGCGTCGAAATTAACAAGAGGCGGCTTCTTGTTTGCAAGTCGCGAAGCTGCTCGCAACGCTTCAAACGCCGCGGCTTCCTCCACCGGCATAGAGCACACCCCGCGGCGCGCGGCACAGCCCCCAGAACCGCAGGCCGCACAGCTCGGCCATGCGCACGCCCATGGCGGTGGGCGCGGAGATCGTCGCCATCGCCGCGATGCCCACCCGCGCGCACTTGCGCACGAGTTCGTGGCTGCCGCGGCTGGACATCAGCACGAAGCCCGGCTCCTGCAGGCGGCCCGCCTGCGCGAGGCTGCCGATGAGCTTGTCGAGCGCGTTGTGGCGGCCGACGTCTTCCATCAGGTCGGTGAGTTCGCCGTCGACGGTGGCCCATGCGGCTGCATGGATCGCACCGGCTTCGGCGTTGAAGACCTGGCGCGGCGGCATGGCCGCGAAGGCGCGCAGCACGGTCGCGAGGTCGATGCGTTCAATCCAGTCGCGTGGGGGCACGGGGTGGGGAGAGATGTCGAGCCCCGCGAAGCTCTCGACGCCGCACACGCCGCAGCCGGTGCGGCCGGCGAGGCTGCGGCGGCGGTCCTTCAGGCGCTCGAAGCTGCGCGTGGAGATCTCGAGCTGCACTTCGATGCCGGGCATGCCTTCGGGCAGGCCGGCTTCGGTCGCATCGACGGTGCGCACGTCGATGCCGCGGCAGTCGGCGGCGGTGTCGAGGATGCCCTCGCTCAACGCGAAGCCGAGCGCGAAGGCTTCCATGTCCTGCGGGGTGGCCATCATCACCGCGTGCGAGACGCCGTTGAACACGAGCGCCACCGGCACCTCGGCCGCGAGCGTGTCGTCGCGCAGTTCGCCTTCCGGCGCGACGCCGCGCTCGCCGAACACGCGCACGGCGTGCCGCGACAGCGGCGGCAGGGTGTCTTCGGAATCGTCGTGATCTGGCTTCGACATGTGGGCTCCGGCTGGGCGAGCCATTGTCGGCTCAGTCGCGGTTTTCGTCTTCGGGAGGCAGTGTTCTCACCTGCGCCCGCCCGGCTTCGAGCAGGTGCGCGACCCAGCGGTCGTCGTGCTGCACCACCCGCACCCAGCCCGGGCCGCGCACGCCGCCGATGGCGGCATCGCCCATCATCGTGAGCCGGCGCATCAGCACGCTCGCGCCCTGGCCGAGCCGCTTGCCCAGGCGCGGCAGCGAGACGCCGGCGCCTTGGGGCTCCTGCGCGAGCATGCGCAGGATGGCGACCGACAGGCTGTCCTGCAGCAGGGCGCTCATGGCTTAGCTCCGCCCTGTCGGGCTGCGGTTCGAGCGACCTTCGGAGCAGCCGGGCGAAGGCTCATGCGGCCACCATGCCGCCGGCCTCGTCCTCCGCCAGCTTCTGGATCGGCAGCTCGTGCGGTACCAGCACGACGGGAATGGACTTGGAGGTCGGCGTTCCCGCGTTCTCGGCCACGGCCGACAGCGGCACCAGCGGATTGGTCTCGGGGTAGTAGGCCGCGATGTTGCCGCGCGGGATGTCGTAGGCCACCAGCTTGAAGCGGTCGGCGCGGCGCTCCTGGCCGTCGTTCCACACGGTCTGGATGTCGACCCAGTCGCCGTCCTTCATGCCCAGCGCGCGGATGTCCTCCTTGTGGATGAAGACCACGCGGCGCTGGCCGAACACGCCGCGATAGCGGTCGTCCATGCCGTAGATGGTGGTGTTGTACTGGTCGTGCGAGCGCGTGGTCAGCAGCGTGAAGACGATGGCGTCGCCCTTCTTGGCGCCGTTCTTTGCGAAACGCGCACGGGCGCGGTGCGACGGGGTGTCCAGCGGCACGGCGTGCGTGAAGAACACGGCCTTCTTCGACGCGGTGTTCCACACGCGCTCGCTCGCGGTGTTGCGCAGGCGGAAGCCGCCGGGGTGCGCCACGCGGGCGTTGAAGTCCTTGAAGTCGTCGAACACGGCTTCGATCTTGTCGCGGATGCGCGAATAGTCCTCGATGAGCCAGAGCCATGGCGTCCTGCTGCGCGCGCCCAGCGTGGCGGCCGCGAGCCGCGCCACGATGGCCGGCTCGGACAGCAGGTGCTCCGACGCGGGCGGGTTGATGCCCATCGAGATGTGCACCATGCTCATCGAGTCTTCCACCGTCACGCCCTGCTGGCCGCCGGCCTGCATGTCGATCTCGGTGCGGCCCAGGCACGGCAGGATCAGCGCCTCGCGCCCATGGATCACGTGGCTGCGGTTGAGCTTGGTGGTCACATGCACCGTGAGCTCGCACTGCTTCAGCGCCTTCCAGGTCTGGTAGGTGTCGGGCGTGGCGGCAGCGAAGTTGCCGCCGAGCGCGAAGAACACCTTGCCCTTGCCGTCCAGCATCGACTGGATGGCCTCGACGGTGTCCACGCCGTTGCGGCGCGGCGGCTCGAAGCCGAACACCTGCTGCAGCCGGTCGAGCAGCGCGGCGGGCGGCTTCTCCCAGATGCCCATGGTGCGGTCGCCCTGCACGTTGCTGTGGCCGCGCACCGGGCAGGCGCCTGCGCCTTCGCGGCCCATGTTGCCGCGCATCATCAGCAGGTTGCCGATCATCTGGATCGTGGCCACCGAATGCTGGTGCTGCGTGATGCCCATGCCCCAGCAGGCGATGACACGCTCGGCGCCCAGGTACACGTCGGCCGCGGCGCGGATCTGTTCCTCGCTCAGGCCCGATTCGCGCACGAGTACGTCCCAATGCTCGGCGCGCAGGTCGGCAGCCACGGCCTCGAAGCCGGTGGTGTGCTCAGCGATGAATGCATGGTCGAGCACCGAGGGCTCGCCGCGCGCCACGGCCTCGTCCTCGCGCTCCAGGACATGCTTCATCATTCCCTTGACTGCAGCGAAGTCGCCGCCCACGCGCAGCTGGAAGTAATGCGTGCTGATGGGCGTGGAGCCCAGGGTCGCCATCTCCAGCTTGTCCTGCGGGTCGGCGAAGCGCTCCAGGCCGCGCTCGCGCAGCGGGTTAAAGCTCACGATGCGTGCACCGCGTTTCGAGGCCGCGCGCAGCTCGCCGAGCATGCGCGGGTGGTTGGTGCCGGGGTTCTGGCCGAAGATGAAGATCGCGTCGGCCTTCTCGAAGTCGTCGAGGGTGACCGTGCCCTTGCCCACGCCGAGCTGCGGGCGCATGCCGCTGCCGCTGGGCTCGTGGCACATGTTGGAGCAGTCGGGAAAATTGTTGGTGCCGTACTCGCGCACGAAGAGCTGGTAAAGGAAGGCTGCTTCGTTGCTGGCCCGGCCCGAGGTGTAGAAGATGGCCTGGTCGGGGTCGGGCAGTGCGTTCAGGTGGCGGGCGATGCGCGCGAAGGCGTCGTCCCATTCGATGGGCACGTACTTGTCGCTCGCAGCGTCGTAGGCCATCGGGTGGGTGAGCCGGCCCTGGTCTTCGAGCCAGAAGTCGCTCTGCTCGGCCAGCTCGGCCACCGTGTGCTTCGCGAACAGCTCGGGGCCGGCGCGGCGCGCGGTGGCTTCGGCGGCCACGGCCTTCACGCCGTTCTCGCAGAACTCGAAGGTGGAGGCGTGGTTGCGGTCGGGCCAGGCGCAGCCGGGGCAGTCGAAGCCGTCAGGCTGGTTGGCCGAGAGCAGCGTCTTCGCGCCCTTGATGGGAATGTCCTGCCGCAGCAGCGCGTTCGTCACGCTGCGCAATGCGCCCCAGCCGCCCGCCGGGCCCTTGTAAAACTCGATCTTCTGCTCGCTGCTCATTCGAGCGAGTGTTCGCCGCGGGCCGGCGCAGCGTCAAATTGAATCGGGACATGCGGCGATTCAAAAAGGAAATGAACCGGCCGCCGCGTCGTCAGTGATAGTCGTCTTCGCGCTGATGCCTGACGGCGGCCACGATGATCGAGTCGCTTGCCTCTATTTCGAACAGCGCCACATAGCCGCTGGCGCCGAACGGAATCACGAGCTCGCGGATGAAGGGGCTGTCCCCGGCTTTGCGGCAAGTGAAGGGCGAAAAGCCGAGGGTCGCCATGCCATGCTCGATCGCTTCGAGGGCCCGCACAGCCAGTTCAAGATCGCCGCCTCTGGCGAGCTCCCGCTCCAGGACGAAGTCGTACAGCCGCTCCAGGTCTTCGGCCGCCTGGCGCGTGAACCTGACCGAGCAGCTCACCGACGGGCCGTGCCTTGCTGCTTCTTCGCTGCCAATTCGAGCTTGCTCCTGAGGCGTTGCACCATCTCACTTGCCTCGACATATTCGCTGCTGCGCCGCGCGCTGGCCAACGACTTCATGCCGCGGGCGACGAACTCGGCCTGGCTCTTTCGCTGCAGCACACAGGCGCGGACGGCCGCTTCGACGAACTGCGACAGGGTCTCGCCTTCGCCCAGCACCCGCTCGACCTCGTCCCGGAATTCGGGCTCTACACGCACGGAGGGAATGGTGGCGGTTTTCATCGCTAAACTGTATCGCTTATGCGATGCAAAGCGTCAGTGGCGCACGTCCCGCATGAGCAATCCCCGAAGCTTGCGTCGCAACGGCGTGTCTTCCACGAAGTGGGCACCGGCCGCCTCGTGCAGCGCGAAATCGCGGCTCGCGGCGTTGTGCAGGTCGATCTCGCGCACCACCTGGCCTTCGCTGTAGACGAAGGCCACGTCGGCCAAGGCGAGTACGTCCTCGATGTCGTGCGTGATCATCAGCACCGGGATGCCCCACTGCCTGCGCACCTGGGCGAGTTCCTCGCGCAGTTCGGCGCGCAGCATCGGGTTGAGTGCGGCGAAGGGCTCGTCGAGCAGCAGCACCTGCGGCTCGCAGGCCAGCGCCCGCGCAAGGGCCACGCGCTGCCGCTGGCCGCCCGAGAGAGTCCGGGGGCGGCTGTCGGCGAGTGCTGCGAGTCCGAAGCTCTGTAGCAGCGCGTGGACGCGCTCGGCATCCTTCGCAACGGGCTTGCGGCGGTGCCATGCGGTCAGGCCGAAGGCCACGTTCTCGCGCACGCTCAGGTGCGGGAACAGCGCGTAGTCCTGGAACAGGTAGCCGACGCGCCGCGCGGGCGCGGGCACGTCGATGCCCTGGGCCGAGTCGTACAGCGTGCGGCCGTCGAGCCGCACGTGCCCCGAGCTGGGATGCAGCAGCCCGGCAATCGCCTGCAGCGTGAGCGACTTGCCTGCGCCCGACGGGCCGTAGAGCGCGGCAAAGGTCACGTCCGTCGCGAAACGCACCGCGAGATCGAAGCGCCGGGTGCCGTCGGCCACCGTGAGCTTCAGATCGACGTCGATCATGGCTTGCCGAATCCGTAGCGCGCGAGCACTTCCTGGGCTGCGGGCGTCGAGAGAAAAGCGATGAAGTCGCCGGCCAGCGCCTTCTGCCTGCTCTCGGCGACCACGGCGATCGGGTAGGTCACGGGCGTGTGGCCGGTGGGCGTGAAGGCGATCCTGACCTTGTCGCCGGCGACGGCTGCGTCGGTGCGATAGACGAAGCCGGCCTCGGCCTCGCCACGGCTCACATAGTCGAGCACCTGGCGCACGCTGTCGGCCTGCACGAACTTGGGCTCGAGCGCGGTCCAGAGATTGGCGTTGTCCAGCACCTGCCTGGTGTAGCGGCCGACCGGCACGGTCGCGACCTTGCCGACGGCGATCTTCTTGACGCCCGCGCCGCCCAGATCCTGCAGCGACTTCAGGCCCACGCCCTCCCTGGCAGGCTCGATGAGCACCAGGCTGTTGGTGACGAAGTCCTTGCGCGTGGCAATGTCGATGACCTTCTGCTCCACGCCGCGGTTCATGGTTTCCTGGTCGGCGCTGGCGAACACGTCCACCGGCGCGCCCTGCCCGATCTGCTGCAGCAGCACGCCCGAGGCGGCGAAGTTGAAGCGCACCGAGGCGCCCGCCTTGGCGGCCTCGAACTTCGGTCCGATCTCCTTGAACGCGTCGGTCAGGCTCGCGGCGGCGGACACGGTGATCTGCTGCGCGGCGGCAGCCAGCGGCAAGCCCAAGGCAACGACGAAGGACAAAAGACGCAACGGACGCATGATGATCTCCAGGAATTGATAGAGAGCCGAGGATTGAAAAGAGACCCCTTCTCCTTTGGGGAACACCGCGGAACCGGCTTTGCCGGGCCGCAGGTGTTGCCCCCTGCAAGGAGGTTGGCGTAGCGACACGAAGTGCGCGAAGCCTGGGTGTGTGCTCATTTCAGCGAGAAGAAGCGGCTCGACAGCACCAGCACGGTGATCGACAGCAGCGAGGTCACGATGACCAGCAGCAGCGCGAGGTCGTCGTGCCCGGCCTGCACCGCGTCGTAGATGGCCATCGACAGCGTCTGGGTCTGCTGCGGGATGGAGCCGGCCACCATCAGCGAGGCGCCGAACTCGCCCATGGCGCGAGCGAACGCCAGCAGCGTGCCGGCCAGGATGCCCGGCCAGGCCAGCGGCAGCGTGACGCGCAGGAACACCGAGAAAGGCGACTGCCGCAGCGTGCTGGCCGCGGCTTCGAGCGAGCGGTCCACGCCCGAGAATGCCGCGCTCGCCGACTTGAGCACCAGCGGCAGCGCCACAACGGCCGAGGCGACGACCGCGCCGTGCCAGCTGAAGATGATGGTGTAGTCCAGATGCTCGCGCAGCCAGGCGCCCAGCGGGCTGCGGCGCCCGGCGGCCACGAGGATCGCGTAGCCAATCACCGTGGGCGGCAGCACCAGCGGCAACATGAAGACGGCTTCGAGCACGCTGCTGCCGAAGAATCTCTTGCGCGCGAACACCCAGCCCAGCGCCACGCCGGCGATCAGCGCCAGCACGGTCGCCACTGCCGCCACCTTGAGCGACAGCACCAGCGGAAACCAGTCCGTGGAGCCGATGAGTGAAGTCGTCGTGTTCATGAAAATACGGCGAGATGTTACACGGCTGGCACCATGTCCCTAAAAGAATGCGGAAAAACGCCTTCTTCCATATACTGCCGGATATAGCGTAGGAGAAACCTGCCCATGCGCGCTTCCGCCAGCCACGCCGTCGTCCGTTCGATCTCGGGCCGGCCCGAGCTTCGCCACCGCGTGATGCAAGTACGGGAATGGCGCATCGAACGCACGGTGGACGCCGCCGGCTTCGTGCTGTCCGTCACAGGCGCCGACGGCGCGAGCCAGTCGTTCTTCGTGGACGCCACCGACGCGGGCGACATCGGCGAAGTGCTGCGCCGCGAAGCGGCGTGCGTCGACGCTGGCACCGCGGCCATCGAGGAGCAATGAGCCCGACGTGGCGGCCGCATGACAGGCGCGCGATGAGCCATCGCGGGGCGGGCGGCTACATCTGCGCGCGATTCGGCAACCGCGAGCCCGGCGTCACGCGCCCAGCGGCGGCAGCATCCGCGCATCGAGCGCTTCGCCATCGACGATGAAGTGCCCGCCAGCCACGTGGTGCAGCGTGCGCAGTTCGTCGTGTCCGTCGAAATGCCAGCGCCCGTTGGAGAACACGCGCTCGTCGGCCTGCGCGGCGATCACCTCGCCGAGGAACAGGTCGTAGCGCTGCTGGATGGCCGGCTCGGGCAGCAGCCTGCATTCGAGCCAGGCGGCGCAGCCTTCGAGCAGCGGCGCGTCGATGGCGGTGCCTGCGAAGGTCGAGAGGCCGTAGGCGGCGAACTTGTCCTGCCCCGGCTGCCCGGCGATGTCGCGGCCGGAGGTGTTGCCCAGCGTCTCGGTCAGGTCGAGCTGCGCGCGCACCGGCACCTGCAGCGCGAAGCTGCCGGCGCCTTCGAGCAGTTCGCGCGTCCAGGTGCTCTTGTCGAGCACCACCGCCACCTTGGGCGGATCGAAGTCCAGCGGCATGGCCCAGGCCGCCGCCATGATGTTGCGGCGCCCGGCGTGCGCGGCGCTCACGAGCACCGTGGGGCCGTGGTTCAGCAGGCGGTAGGCCTTGTTCAGAGCAACGGGCTGGCGGTGGGCGATGGCGTTCATGGCGGGCGATCGATCAGGACGTGGATCAGTTCTCGGGCTCTTCCACCGGCACCCGGCGGACCGCGACCGTGCGGATGCGCTGTGCATCGACGTCGGTCACCACGAAATCGTACCCGTCGTGCGTCCAGCGGGCGTCGCGCGCGGGCAGCCCGCCGAAGCGCTCCAGCAGCAGGCCCGCGACCGACGTGTAGCTGTCGTCCTCGCTCACCAGGCCGTCGGTCTGCAGCGCCTGCTCCAGCAGATGCAGGTCGGCGCTGCCGGAGACGGTCCAGGCGTCGGGCGCGGTCTGCAGGATCTCCAGCGTCTCGTCCTCGTCGGGGAACTCCCCGGCGATGGCCTCCAGCACGTCGATGGGCGTCACCACGCCGCTGAGCGTGCCGTGCTCGTCGCTGACCAGCGCGAGCTGGCCGCGCGCGCCGCGCAGCGTGTCGATGAGGCGGATCGCGGTGGTCGACTCCGGCACGTAGATGGGCGCACGCAGGCCTGCGCTCTCGTCGATGCGGCCGTTGCGCAGCAGCTGGCCCAGCAGGTCCTTGGCGCGCGCCACGCCCACCACCTCGTCCAGCGATCCGCGGCACACGGGGAAGATGCCGTGCGGCGTGTCGAGCAGCTGCTCGCGCACCGCCACGGGGTCGTCGTCGAGGTTCACCCATGAGATGTCGGCGCGCGGCGTCATCACCGAGCGCACGGTGCGATCGGCCAGCGAGAGCACGCCGCTCACCATGTTGCGTTCCTCGATGGCGAATGCGGGCTCTTCCCGAGCGTCGGGCGTCGCGTCGGACGCGCCCGCACCGGCAGGCAGGAGCTCGCCGCGCACCCTGCCGCCGAGCAGCCGCAGCACCGACTCTGCCGTGCGCTCGCGCAGCGGCCGGCGCGCCTCGTGCCTGATCGCATTGCGCCGGGCCCACTGGTTCAGCGCCTCGATCATCACGGAGAAGCCGATGGCGCCGTACAGGTAGCCCTTCGGAATGTGGAAGCCCATGCCTTCGGCGACGAGGCTCAGTCCGATCATCAGCAGGAAGCTCAGGCACAGCATCACCACCGTGGGATGCGCGTTGACGAAACGGGTGAGCGGCTTCGAGGCCCACAGCATGATGCCGATGGAGATGACGACCGCCGCCATCATCACCGGCAGGTGGTCGACCATGCCCACGGCGGTGATCACCGCGTCGAGCGAGAACACCGCATCGAGCACGACGATCTGCGACACCACCAGCGAGAAGCTCGCATAGGCCACCGGCCCCGTGGCCGTGTGCGAGGCGACGCCCTCCAGCCGCTCGTGCAGCTCCGAGGTGGCCTTGAACAGCAGGAACAGGCCGCCGCCCAGCAGGATGAGGTCGCGGCCCGAGAAGCCGTGCCCCCACACGTGGAACAGCGGCGTGGTCAGCGTCACCAGCCACGAGACGATGGACAGCAGCGCCAGCCGCATGACGAGCGCGAGGCTCAGTCCGATGAGCCGTGCCCTGTCGCGCTGATGCGGGGGCAGCTTCTCCGCGAGGATCGCGATGAAGACGAGGTTGTCGATGCCCAGCACGATCTCCAGGACGACCAGCGTCAGGAGACCGAGCCAGACGGCCGGGTCTGAGAGCAGTTCGATCATGATGGGAGCGAAGAGGAGGCACGCATGCCGCGGCCCATGCCGAACAGCGGCGGCAGCGGAAGCGACTGGGTGGGCGGAGGGCCGAAGCAGGCTGCATGGATGTCAGCCGCGGCGCCGTTCTGCGCGGGAGAGATGGGGGAGGAGAAAAAGGCGGAGCTGGCGCATGCCAGCGGCCTACTGGGAGGCTCGGAGGAAGAGTTCACCCGCACAGTTTAGCGAAGACCCTTTTCGCGACCCCGCCATTTCCGCTTGGATCGGTACGGTCAATGCCTCGGGTTCGGCCCGGCAGCGCCGACTCTTTTGCGCGCAACGGGTGGCTATACTGCGCCCCGTCACGTCGAACAAGGGCGTGATCGGGATTGGCGTCCCGTACAACCCGCTGCGACGCAAGCCGCAGATTTCTCCGCAGAGACTCCTGCGGCTTTCTTCGTTCGTGCCTCCAGTTTTGGCGGCTCGGGCAGGGAGCCGCGAGGCTCGCCGGTTCGCGCAAGCGGGTTCCCGGTACGCCAACCTGCTCGAGCTGCCGCCCCCGATTGGCGTTGGGTGCGGCGGTTGTTGCAAATCGAACCCAATCTTTGGAGGCCTTGATTCCTGCATCCGACCGCGCGTGCGCGCCCGTCTCTTCATTTCCCCCGTCTTCGTCCGAAGCAGCAAGCGTCGAATTGCTCGCGCTGCAGGCTTGCGACGACATCGATGGCCTGCTGGGCGTGCAGCGTGCATTCGCCTGCCTGGAGAAGCTCATCGCCCCGCAGCGAACCAGCGAGACGGACGAGCTCTACCCGACGCGCACCGAACTCGGCGCGCTGGTGGGCGTGGTCAACGAGGAACTGCACCGCCGCCTCGCAGCCGCTGACGCGACGCTGCAGTCGCTGCGTGCCAGCCTCGCGCAACGCGCCGTCGACCACCACGCCACGCCGCAGCCCGAGGCGATGGCGCAGCCCGGGTAATCGCAACCTACAGCCCGCTCTTGCCGCTGCCGACAGGGTCAGGGCCGAGCCGAACCTATGTTGAAGCTCGCATCGACAGCAGACAGAGCAGACAGAGGAAAGTCGGACGGCATAAGCGAAGTCGCCGAAGTTTTCGCGCGCGATTTCCCCGTGTGGCACATGGTGCTGCGGGGCATGGTCGTATTGGTTCTTAACGCCATGCGCCACGCGCTGGTGTCGCGCAAGGACCTCGACGAGGCCCTGCGGCAGCAGGGCGGCGGCGTGTCGCTGGACGAAGTCGAATGCGCAGTGCTAGAGCGCGACGGCAAGCTGAGCATCGTCAAGCGGCGCTCCTGAGGTTTTCTGTGTGCGCCGCGCCACGCGCGTAAGAACGCACCGACCCGCGGCAACGGCGAACGCCTCGTTCGCGGCAGCTCGCGCTGCGAAGACTCGGGCGTTGAATGAAATCCGAATCCCCCGACCGCGCCACCCGATCGCCACCGTCGAGCGACGAACTGGCCGTGGAGGCCGCCAATGGCGAAGCCGCGCTGCTCATCATCGACATGATCGGCTGCTGCCAGCCTCGCGCCCGAGCACGGCGACTACTTCGTTCTCAAGCCGCAGCAGTCCGCCTTCGTCGCGACGCCGCAGCAGCAGTTGCTGGGCGCGCTGAAGGCCCGCCGCCTCATCGTGACCGGCGTGGCCAGCGACCAATGCGTGATGAGCACCGCCACCGATGCGCGCATGCACGGCTTCGAGGTGGTGCTCCACGGGGACTGCACCGCCACGCAGACGGCCAGGCGCCACGCGATGCTGCTGGAGCAGTGCGAAACCGTCTTCGGCATCTCGTCCACTCCCGGCTCGCGCATCCGCCTGCCGGCTGCACGCACGCGCAGGCGATAGCTCCTTCTCTTTTCCTTTCGTTTTTGCTCCCACTTCCCTTTTGGAGAAACCCATGACACACCCCATGCAAACCGCACCCAAGCCCCCCTTCGACACACCCCGCCAGGCTCCGCCCGGGCTCGAATCGCGGATGGACCCGCCGCCGGACTTCGGCGAGTCTTCCTACGTGGGCTCCGGCAAGCTCGTCGGCAAGGCCGCGATCGTCACCGGCGGCGACAGCGGCATCGGCCGCGCAGTGGCGCTGGCGTTCGCGCGCGAAGGCGCGGACGTGCTGATCTCCTACCTTGCCGAGGAGGAGTCGGACGCGCGCCGCACCGCGGAGCTCATCGAGAAGGAGGGCCGCACCTGCGTGAGCATGCCGGGCGACATCCGCGAAGAGCCCCATTGCAGGAAGCTCGTCGACACCGCCGTGGAGCGCTTCGGCAAGCTCGACATCCTGGTGAACAACGCGGCCTTCCAGATGGCCCACAAGGACCTGGCCGAGATCACGGCCGAGGAGTTCGACCGCACCTTCCGCACCAACGTGTACGCCAATTTCTTCCTCTGCAAGGCGGCGGCGGCGTGCATGAAGCCGGGCAGCTCGATCATCAGCACCGCATCGGTCAACGCCGACAAACCCAACGCCACGCTCGTGGCCTATGCCGCGACCAAGGGCGCGATCCAGAACATGTCCGGCGGCATGGCGCAGCTGCTGGCCGAGAAGGGCATCCGCGTGAACTGCGTGGCACCGGGCCCGTTCTGGACGCCGCTGATCCCCTCGACCCTGCCGCCTGAGAAGGTGAAGGAATTCGGCACGCAGACACCGATGAAGCGGCCCGGCCAGCCGGCGGAACTGCAGGCGGTGTACGTGCTGCTCGCATCCGACCAGGCGAGCTACATCTCCGGCGCGACCATCCCGGTGACCGGGGGCGTGCCATTCATCTGAGGCCCGACGACGCTGCGCCTCATGTTGCAGCTTGTTGCCTGGAAAGAAGCGCGCCGCCACACGCGCACGCCGCTTTCCTACGCAACGAGGGCGCAGCGAGTTCCATTTTCAGGTCCTGAGTTCATCTTTTCCGTTTTCCGTTTTCAACCAACCATGGAGTCCACGATGCCCACGACCCGCCGCGCCACCCCCGATGCCTGCAGCCTTCTCGACACCGATCACAAGAACGTGAAGAAGCTCTTCACGGCTTATGACGAGCTCGCCCATTCCCGCGCCGCCAGTGCGACCGAGAAGAAGCGCGACCTCGCGATGCAGATCTGCATGGAGCTGCAGGTGCATGCCCAGATCGAGGAAGAGATCTTCTACCCCGCCCTGCGCGAAGCCATCAAGGAAGTCGACCTGCTCGACGAAGCCGAGGTGGAGCACGCCAGCGCCAAGGAG
>CAJYQC010000272.1 GCA_913776885.1 uncultured Variovorax sp. | reverse complement strand
CGCGCTGCACGCCGGCGGCGCGAAGCGCACCCGCGCCGAGCTGGAGATCGCGCCCAACCTCTGGGCCGGCGTGGGCCTGGTCCGCGGCGGAGCCGGCACGGCGCTCGTGGGCGACCCGATGACCGTCGCGGCCCGCATCGAGGAGTACGCGGCTCTGGGCCTCGACAAATTCATCCTCTCGGGCTATCCGCATCTGGAGGAGGCCTACCGCTTCGCCGAGCTGGTGTTTCCGCTGCTGTCGCGCAAGGCCAAGACACGGCTGGCTGGCGGCTCGCTGAGCGGCCCTTTCGGCGAGGTCGTCGCCAATCTCGACGCGCCCTCGCGTCTCGTTTCTCAAAGTTGAAGGATCGCGATGACTGAACAGGTTCAGGAACTGCCGGGCGTCGCGCCGGCCGAGGAGGCGGGCAGCGGCGCATTCAAGGCCTTTGCCCTCAATGTGGCGAAGCGGCTGGTGCCATGGCTCGTGCCGGTGGGGCTCATCGTGTCCTGGCAGATCGCTTCGTCGCTGGGCTGGCTGAGCACCCGCGTGCTGCCCGCACCCATCGACGTGGTCAAGGCCGCCTGGACGCTCACCGCGTCGGGCGAACTGTGGACGCACGTGAAGGTCAGCGCGGGCCGCGCGCTGCTGGGGCTTGCCATCGGCGGCGGCGCGGGGCTGGCGCTGGGGCTGCTCACCGGATCGGTGAAGTTCTTCGAGACGCTGCTCGACTCCACCATCCAGATGGTGCGCAACATCCCGGCGCTGGCGCTGATTCCGCTGGTGATCCTGTGGTTCGGCATCGACGAGTCGGCCAAGCTGTTCCTGATCTCGGTGTCGGTGTTCTTCCCGATCTACCTGAACACCTTCCACGGCATCCGCAACGTCGATCCGCAGCTCATCGAGATGGGCCGCACCTACGGGCTCTCACGCTGGCAGCTGTACCGCGAGGTGATCCTGCCTGGTGCGCTGTCGTCGATCCTGGTGGGGCTGCGCTTCTCGCTGGGCCTGATGTGGGTGATCCTGATCGTGGCCGAGACCATCTCGGCGCAGGCCGGCATCGGCTACCTCACGATGAACGCCCGCGAGTTCCTGCAGACCGACATCGTGCTGGTGGGCATCCTGCTGTACGCGCTGCTGGGCAAGCTGGCCGACCTGTTCGCTCGCGGCCTGGAGCAATGGTGGCTGCGCTGGCACCCCGGCTACCAGAAGAAAGCGAAGTGAGGGCAGGGGAATGACGCATCCATCGATCTCCCGCCGCGCAGCCATAGCGACGCTTGCAGCGCTCGGCTCGACCGCCGCGCTCGCCCAGGGCGTGGCGGCGCGCCCCGTGACCGTGCGCATGGGCTATCAGAAGTCGTCGACGCTCATCGCAGTGCTCAAGGCACAGGGCACGCTCGAGATGCAGCTCGCGCCGCTGAACGCAACGCTCGGCTGGCACGAGTTCACCAGCGGCCTGCCGCTGCTGGAGGCGTTGAACCTCGACAACCTCGACATCAGCGCAGACGTGGCCGATACCGTGCCCGTGTTCGCCCAGGCGGCGGGCGCAGAGCTGACCTTTCTGGCGCAGGAAGCGCCGTCGCCCTCGGCGCAGGCCATCGTCGTATGCGAGGACTCGCCGATCAGGACCGTGGCCGACCTGAAAGGAAAGAAGGTCGGCTTCGCGAAGGCGGCCGGCGCGCACTACCTGCTGATCGCCGCGCTCGACAAGGCTGGCCTCTCGTTCAGAGACATCGAGCCCGCCTACCTCACGCCCGCCGACGGCCGCGCCGCCTTCGAGAAGGGCGCCATAGACGCCTGGGTGGTGTGGGACCCGTTCCTCGCCGCGGCCCAGCGCCAGTCGAAGGTGCGCGTGCTGGCCGACGGTGCGGGCATCGCGTCGTACCAGCGCTACTACCTCGCGAGCAGCAAGTTCGCGAAGGCGCGGCCCGACGTGCTGCGCGTGGTCTACGCCGAACTGGAGAAGACCGGCAGGTGGGTCAAGCAGAACCCGAAGGAGGCGGCCACGCTGCTTTCGCCGGTCTGGGGGCTTGACGCCGCAACCATCGAGCAGGCCAACGCCCGTCGCAGCTATGCGGTGCGCCCGGTGGCGCCCGAGTTGCTGGGCGAGCAGCAGCGCATTGCCGATGCCTTCCTTGCCGAGAAGCTGCTTCCCCGAAAGATCGATGCGCTGAACGTGGCGCTGTTCAAGCCCGGAGCCTGAAGAAACCATGAGTGCCGTACTGAAAGACATCCACAACCAGGACCAATCGCAAGCCATCGCCGGCGGCGTGCGCCTGGAGGCGCGCAACCTGCACAAGCGCTACGGCGCGCGCGAGGTGCTGCGCAACACCCGCCTGACCATCGAGCCGGGCCAGTTCATCGCCATCGTCGGGCGCAGCGGCTGCGGCAAGAGCACGCTGCTGCGGCTCATCGCGGGCCTGGAGGAGCCGAGCTCCGGCGGGCTCTACACCGACGGCAAGGCGGTGAACGGCCTGCACGACGACACCCGCATCATGTTCCAGGAGGCGCGCCTGCTGCCATGGCGGCGCGTGCTCGACAACGTGACGCTGGGCCTGCCGAGCGACGCCAAAGCGCGCGGCAAGGAAGTGCTGGCGCACGTCGGCCTGGCCGACCGCGAGAACGAATGGCCCGCTCGCCTTTCGGGCGGCCAGCGCCAGCGCGTGGCCCTGGCGCGCGCGCTGGTGCATCACCCGCGCCTGCTGCTGCTCGACGAGCCGCTGGGCGCGCTCGACGCGCTCACGCGCATCGAGATGCACCGCCTCATCGAGAACCTGTGGCAGCGCCACCGTTTCACCGCACTGCTGGTGACGCACGACGTGCAGGAAGCCGTCGCGCTGGCCGACCGCGTGATCCTGATCGAGGACGGCCGCATTGCGCTCGACGAGAACATCGCGCTGACACGGCCGCGCTCGCAGGGTGATCCGGCCTTTGCCGCGATCGAAAAGCGGATCCTCGACCGGGTGCTGCAGAAGTCCGAAGAGACCGACGCCGAGAGCACCGACGCCAGCTGGCTCGCAACTCCCGCGCACGCGTTGCGCTGGGCGATCTGACGAGCCTCTTCATCCATCAGCCCATTTGAAAGGCAGTCGCATGTCGCAGAACTGGAAATTCGAAACCCTGTCGGTCCACGCCGGCTATTCGCCCGACCCGACCACCCGCGCCGTGGCACCGCCCATCTACCAGACGGTGGCCTACGCCTTCGACAGCGCCCAGCACGGCGCCGACCTGTTCGACCTGAAGGTGCCGGGCAACATCTACACCCGCATCAACAACCCGACGCAGGACGTGCTGGAGCAGCGCGTGGCGGCGCTCGAAGGCGGCATCGCCGCGCTCGCGCTGGCCTCGGGGCAGGCGGCCGTGACCTATGCGATCCAGACCATTGCCGAGGCCGGCGACAACATCATCAGCAGCACGGCGCTCTACGGCGGCACCTACAACCTGTTCGCCCACACGCTGCCGCAGTTCGGCATCACCACGCGCTTCGCGGACCATCGCGATCCTTCGAGCTTCGAGAAGCTCTTCGACGAGCGCACCAAGGCCGTGTTCGTCGAGTCGCTGGGCAACCCTGCCGGCAATGTGACGGACATCGCGGCCATCGCCGAGATCGCGCACCGCAACGGTGTGCCGCTCATCGTCGACAACACCGTGCCTTCGCCGTACCTGAGCCGGCCTATCGAGCACGGCGCCGACATCGTGGTGCACTCGCTCACCAAGTACCTCGGCGGCCACGGCACCAGCATCGGCGGCGCGATCGTCGATTCGGGCAAGTTCCCGTGGGCCGAGCACAAGCAGCGCTTCAAGCGCCTGAACGAGCCCGACGTGAGCTACCACGGCGTGGTCTACACCGAGGCCCTGGGCCCGGCTGCCTACATCGGCCGCGCACGCGTCGTGCCGCTGCGCAATACGGGTGCGGCCATCTCGCCGTTCAACGCCTTCCTGATCCTGCAAGGCATCGAGACCCTGGCGCTGCGCATGGACCGCATCAGCAGCAACGCGCTCGCGATAGCGCAGCACCTGAAGCAGAGCAAGGCCGTGAACTGGGTGAACTACGCGGCGCTCGAAGACCACCCCGACTATCCGCTGGCGAAGAAGTACTTCGGCGGCCGCTCCAGCGGCGTGCTGACCTTCGGCATCGGCGCAGGCCGCGAGGGCGGCGCGAAGTTCCTCGACGCGCTGAAGCTCTTCACGCGCCTGGTGAACATCGGCGACGTGCGCTCGCTGGCCACGCACCCGGCATCGACCACGCACAGGCAGCTGTCGCCCGAGGAGCTGGCTCGTGCCGGCGTCACAGAAGACACGGTGCGCCTGTCGGTCGGCATCGAGCACATCGACGACCTGATCGCCGACCTCGACCAGGCGCTCGCCGCCGCATCCAATTGAAGAAGAGGTCTCGCTGAAATCATGACAACACTGCAAGCCATCCCCGAAGCCGCGCTGGACCAACTGTTCCGCAAGGCCCGCACCGTGCACGCGTTCAAGCCCGTGCCCGTGACCGACGAGCTCATCCACAAGCTCTACGACCTGCTCAAGTGGGGCCCGACCGCCTTCAATGCCCAGCCGGCGCGCTACGTGTTCGTGCGCAGCGAGGAGGCCAAGGCGAAGCTGAAGCCGGCCGTTTCGGCGGGCAACACCGCGCAGACGCTGGCGGCGGGCGTCACGGTGATCGTGGCGCACGACACGCGCTTCTACGAGCACCTGCCCAGCCAGTTCCCGGCCTACGACGCCAAGCCGCTCTTCGAGAAGAGCGCCGAGGCCGCGCAGGCCACGGCGTTTCGCAACAGCAGCCTGCAGGGCGCGTACCTGATCCTGGCCGCGCGTGCGCTCGGGCTCGACGCGGGCCCCCAGTCGGGCTTCAACGCCGACCTGGTCGACAAGGCCTTCTTCCCGGATGGCCGCTACCGCGCGAACTTCCTCGTCAACCTGGGCGTGGCCGACCACGCCGGCACCTTCGAGCGCGGGCCCCGGCTGGCGTTCGACGACGTCGCCGAGATCGTCTGAGCGCCGTCGATACGCCGTGCTTTTCCTCAACGAATTCCCCAATCAACCTGAAAGAGAACCCATCATGTCCATCCAAGCCATCAACGTCCGCAACCAGTTCAAGGGCAAGGTCCGCGAGATCATCCGCGGCGACGTCGTCTCCGAAGTCGACGTCGAAACCGCCTGGGGCATCGTCACCTCCGTCATCACCACGCGTTCGGTCGACGAGCTGCAGCTGAAGGTGGGCTCCGACGTGGTCGCCCTCGTGAAGTCGACCGAGGTTTCGATCGCGAAGCTCTGACGGACCCTCGGGCATCTGCGACGACCCGGCGCTTTGATGGCGCCGGGTTTTTTGTTTGTGGTGTCTGTGTTTTCAGTGGTTTACGCAAGACGAACAACGTGACCGTGCTGAATTGCTGGAATCGTCTCGATCTTTCAGTCGCCTGAGTCTTCTCTGAAGTCTTCGCCCTAGCATGCGCCGCGAAGCCGTGATCCGCACATCGATGCGGCGACCACGACTTCGCCATCGCATTCAAACAGACACTTCAGGGAGGAACCGCATGCTCGTTGATATTGACGAACATGGAATGATCAGCCACGCGCGGGTGAGGCATGCTCGCAGTCCGCAGATCGAAAGAGGGAAGAGGAGCGGGGCGATTACCGGCATCGTCGTGCACCAGACGGACGCCGATACTTCGGCGTCTTCGTTGAGCAGCTACAAGCGGCCCAAGGCGAACGGAGCGCACTTTCTCATCGACAAGGATGGGACGATCTATCAGACGGCGGCGATTTATCAGAGGACGAATCATGTGGGGCCGCTGAAAGCACGATGTCTGGCGGCGGGAAGATGCGAGCCACAAGATTTCGCGAACATGGGAGCGGAGGGGATGCACCAGATTGAAATGCGCAAGCCCCCGGGCCAACGCTATCCAGGCAATATGGAAGCGATCGGAATCGAGTTAGTCGGCAGAGCGAGGTTGCCTGCGGGGTTCAAGCCAGCTGGCAAGCAGATCGAGTGGTCGCTCGAAAAAATTCGCGGCGAACACGGCATATTCGACGAACCTACTGCGGCCCAGAATCAAGCTCTCTCCTGGCTCGTCCGCGTGCTGGCAGATTCGATAAATATCGGATCCACAGAAGTATTTCGTCATCCCGTGGTCAGCAGAAAGAACAAGACGGAGGCGCAGGGTGCGAACTGGAGCCTGACCGTAACGACACCATGAACAACATCAGAATTCCCAAGATCGCAGCCGCGTTTGCCGCAACGGCCGCAGCGTTCCTGGCGCAAGCAGCGGATAGGCGATATCCGATCGACTACGTTCGAAAGGTGGAGATCACGGAACCGTCCAGGCGAAACACTGCCTGGGAGGACAAGGACTTTCTGAACTGCGATGACGTTGTATTGACGCGCGACGATGTCTTCTACGCCTTGCGGCATATGCGGAGAGTCTCGTGGAAAGGCTATGACCCGGAGAAGGTGGATGCCACGGGATGCGAGGGCGAGGCGTTCGTGACCTTCAAGAACGGGCGAATCCTTGCCATGGGGATCGAGCCCACGGGACGGATCGGCACTGCGGAGTACGACGCGCAGATGAAGATCGTTTCGGGTTCCACGAGCTTCTACGAATGTGCTCCATGTCGAGACCGCAAGATGTCGCTCCTGAAAGACGCGCTGTACCGCGCACACGAGCGAAGGCTGAAGAAGCTGGTCGAAGAAGGTGAGCTCTCCGCCAGCGAAGCAGAGGCCAGGCTGAAGAAGGCTCAAGAATCCCGCGACAAGCCCTGAGGACTGTCCTGATAACCCGCCAGCATCCGGTGGCGCGCGTGCACCCCGAGACCGGCGAACGAAGCCTCGTGCTCGGTCATTTCATGAAACGGCTGGCCGGGCATTCCACGCATGATTCCGCCCACCTGCTGAACGTGCTCCAGAGCCACGTGCACCGCCTGGAGAACACGGTGCGCTGGCGCTGGGCGCAGGGCGACGTCGCCATCTGGGACAACCGGGCGACGCGGCACTATGCGATCAACGACTACGGCGACCAGCACCGCTTGGTGTGGCGCGTGACCATCGCGGGCGACGTTCCGTATGGCGTGAACGGCAGAAAGAGCGTGGGCCTGACGGCGCTGGCAGTGCGTGCGGCCGAAGCTGCACGGGTGGCCGCCTGATCGCTTCGGACCAATCCTGACTCAGGCCTGAATCGATCCTTTACAACGGCTGGTTGTTAGAAATCGACTTTTCAGTTGTTTGAGCTTCGGCCTCCGGCTCATAAAGTGGTGGTTATCGCCACCAAGGCGTGTCCAACGCACAACGGGAGCCTCACAGCATGTCAGTGGAAGTTGAAGAAGAAGTCATCGCCTTGCCCGAAGCACTCGAACAGTCGCGCGCCAGGGCCGCCGAGAGCAAGCTGCCCTATGCGGGCGGCGTCGCGCCGCAGGAGGCCTGGGAGCTGGTCCGAAGCGGCCAGGCCGTGCTGGTGGACGTGCGCTCCGGTGAGGAGCGCAAGTTCGTCGGCCATGTTCCCGAGAGCCAGCACGTGGCCTGGACCACCGGTACGGCGCTCACGCGCAATCCGCGCTTCGTGCGCGAACTCGAGGCCAAGGTGGCGAAGGAGGGCGGCAAGGAAGCCGTCGTGCTGCTGCTGTGCCGCAGCGGCAAGCGCTCGGCGCTGGCTGCCGAGGCGGCGGCGAAGGCCGGCTTCACGAACGTCTTCAACGTGCTCGAAGGCTTCGAGGGCGAGATCGATGCGCAGCAGCATCGCGGCGGCTCCGACGGCTGGCGCTTCCACGGGCTGCCTTGGGTGCAGGACTGAGTCGGCACCCCGCACACAGATACACGCAACGGCATTTCTCAGGCAGGAACAGATATGGCCCATTTCGAGGTAGGCGACATCGTGCGCGCGCTGCACGGCGTGCGCGATGAATGGCGCGATTCCCAGCGCCGCTCGCGCGAGCCCGGCGCGCGCGAATTTCCGTCGCGCGACGCGCTCGCGCAGATCATCGAGTCTCTCAAGGGCGCGCTCTTTCCGATGCGGCTCGGGCCGCCGGACCTGCGCCACGAGAGCGAAGACTTCTACGTCGGCCACACGCTCGATTCGGCCCTGCAGGCGCTGCTGGTGCAGGGGCGGCTGGAGCTGAACTACAACGCGCGCCACGAGCCGCGCGCGGCGAGCGACATCGACCTCACCGCCACCGAGGCCGTGCGCAGCTTCGCGACCGCGCTGCCGGGCCTGCGGCGTCTGCTGGACAGCGACGTGCTCGCCGCCTACCAGGGAGACCCTGCGGCGCGCAGCGTCGACGAGGTGTTGCTGTGCTATCCCGGCGTGCTGGCGATGATCCACCACCGGATCGCGCACGAGCTCTACAAGCTTGGGCTGCCGCTGCTGGCGCGCATTGTCGCCGAACTGGCGCATGCACAGACCGGCATCGACATCCACCCGGGCGCGAAGATCGACGCGGGCTTCTTCATCGACCACGGCACGGGCGTGGTGATCGGCGAGACGGCGGTCATCGGCAAGCGGGTGCGGCTCTACCAGGCCGTCACGCTGGGCGCCAAGCGCTTCCCGACGGATACCGAAGGCAACCTGCAGAAGGGCCTGCCGCGCCACCCCGTGGTGGAGGACGACGTGGTCATCTATGCCGGCGCGACCATCCTCGGACGCGTGACGCTCGGCAAGGGCGCCGTCATCGGCGGCAACGTGTGGATCACCGACGACGTGCCGCCGGGCGCGAGCGTCACGCAGGCCAGTCTGCAGAACGCACCGAAGGCGGGTGTCGCATGAATGCGTTCGTCGAAGACTTCGGCGTGACGATCCGTCAGTTGCGCGAAGACAAGTGCTGGTCGCAGCAGCAGTTGGCCGAGCGCTCCGATCTGAACCGCTCCTACGTGGGCGAGGTCGAGCGCGGCCGCGTCATCCCGTCGATCGTTACCGCGCAGAAGCTGGCCACGGCGCTCGGCATCAACATGGTGGGGCTGCTCATGCGCTGCGAGCAGCTCGAACAATCGCGCCTCGCGCGGAGGATCAACTTGGCGGCCATAGCCTGTTGAGGACAACCCGTGGCCGCTCAATACCGGCGGCCGCTCTCCTCGCGGCCGGCTCCCGGCCCAGCTTGCCGGGCACGCCTTGCTCGTCGGGCCTGCAGTTTCGCGGTCTTGCTCGCTCTCCCCTCGGGGAGAGGGTCGGGGTGCGGGCCGGCGGGCAACGCGAGGTACGGGGTTGCCCCTCACCCCCAAGCCTCTGCCCGTGGGAAAAGGAGCGCCGGTTCTATTGCGTCGATGCGGTTCGCTGACCCAGCGGCTCCTCCGCCTCCGCAGCGCCCGACCCGCGAGGCCTCAGCGCCGCACCGAAGAATGCCGTCACCTCGGCGTTGAACATCTTGTGAAAGGCGGCACGGTCGAAGCCGGGCGCGTCGCGGCAGATCTCCGATTTCGCCTGGATCTGCTCGGCTGAGCAGGGTGCAAGAAACCCGAAATGCCCGGCCTTGTCGGTTACATGCCATTCGGGCGCCGCCGGCAGGTTGCGGCGGACCGCGGCCACGCTCTCGGGCGTGACGCCATCGCCGCCGTAGGCCGACGCCCAGAGCTCGATCGGAATCCTCACGTTCCTCAGGCCCTCTGCGTCGAACACCGTGCTGAGCGGGTCGGCGATCACTGCGGCCTTGATGCGGTCGTCGTGCGCCAGCGGCGTGGCGAGCAGCTCCCGGAACCGCTTTTTCATCGCTCCGCATTCCTCGCTTTCCGGCGCCTTTGCGCAAGGGGAAGAGGGCAGGGGCGGCAGCTTTTCGAAATCCGGCTTCGCGCCCGCGAGCACCAGTCCGGTGTAGCCGCCGCGCGAGAAGCCATAGAAGCCGATCCTGTCCACCGCGATCCTGTCGTGGAAAGGCCAGCGCTGGAGCATGTGGTCGATGAGGCGCTGGATGTCGGTGGTGCGCGTCGCGAGTGCCGAGATCTTGTCGTCTGGGCCGCCACGGATCTGGAAGTTGTCGTCGGAATGGCTGATGGCCGCGACGACGAAGCCGGCGTCGGCCAGCGCCTGCGCCGTGTCATGGTGGCCCAGGAAGGAGCCGCCGTAGCCGTGCGAGATCACGATGAGCGGCAGCGGCGCGTTGCCCGGCGGGAGCGGGCAGTCCCGCACGCCCTGGATCGTGGTGCGCCCGAGCTCGATGTCGCCGGCCGGCGCGGCACAGGGCGTCCATACGCCGCCGCGGATCGCCGGGCCTTCCCGGTCGGCCGGGATTTCGATGGTCGCGAAGCCCGCGGCTTGGGCGAGCGCCGCCAAGAGGCACGCGGCTGCGAGGCAGAGGGGGCGGATGAGCTGGAGCGGGCGAGGCATGCCGGCAGTGTGCGGCGCCCCGGCGCGGGCTGCTTAGCAGACTTTGCGGTCCTGGCCGGCCGCCGCGCTATGCTTGCGATTGTTAACACAGCTGGTTGCCTTCGCATGTCCTTGCCACAAGCTCCTTCTTCCGTGTCCCGGGCGGCCGACGAATCCTGCGACGTGCTGGTCGTCGGCGGCGGTCCCGCGGGGTCGACCATCGCCACGCTGCTGGCCCGCCAGGGCCGCAAGGTGGTGCTGCTGGAGAAGGCGCACCACCCGCGCTTCCACATCGGCGAATCACTCCTGCCCGCCAACGTGGAGCTGTTCGACAAGCTCGGCGTGCGCGAGCAGGTCGAGAAGATCGGCATGCCCAAGTTCGGCATCGAGTTCGTCTCGCCCGAGCATGAGCACCGCAGCTACGTCGAGTTCGGCGAGGGCCTGGACAAGTCGCTCGACTCCGCCTGGCAGGTGCGCCGCTCCGAGCTCGACGAGGTCCTCTTCCGCAACGCCGCCGCCTGCGGCGCGCAGGCCATCGAAGGCTGCAAGGTGCGCGACGTGGCCTTCGACGCCGACGGCGCCACGGTCCAGGCCGAGATGGACGATGGCGCGCGCCGCAGCTGGCGCGCCCGCTTCGTGGTCGACGCCACCGGCCGCGACACGCTGCTGGCCAACAAATTCCGCTGCAAGCAGAAGAACCCCAACCACAACAGCACTGCGCTCTTCGGCCACTTCACCAACGCCGAGCGGCTGGAAGGCAGGAAGGAAGGCAACATCAGCATCTGCTGGTTTCCGCACGGCTGGTTCTGGTTCATTCCGCTGGCCGACGGCACCACCAGCGTGGGCGCGGTCTGCTGGCCGTACTACCTGAAGTCGCGCGACAAGCCGCTCAAGGAGTTCTTCTACGACACCATCGCCACCTGCCCGGTGCTGGTGGAGCGCCTGAAGAACGCCACGCTGGTCGACGACGCGGTGCATGCCACCGGCAACTTCTCGTACTCCAGCACGCACGCCACGGGCGATCGCTACCTGATGCTGGGCGACGCCTTCACCTTCATCGATCCGATGTTCTCCTCGGGCGTGTACCTCGCGATGCACAGCGCCTTCGACGGTGCGGAGCTGGTGGCGACGGCACTCGATCAGCCCAAGCGGCTGGCCGCGGCGCGCAAGGGCTTCGAGGCCATGATGCGCAAGGGTCCGCGCGAGTACTCGTGGTTCATCTACCGCGTGACCAATCCG
>CAJYQC010000271.1 GCA_913776885.1 uncultured Variovorax sp. | reverse complement strand
CAGAAGGTCTCGTCGGCGATGGCGCCGTGCAGGCTGCCGAGCCGCTTCATCATGCGGTTGTCGGCGTAGTGCCCGCTGGCGTTGAGGAAGGGTTCCATGCGCTTGCCGATGCGCTCGAACTCGGCCACGCTGGGGTAGAGGATGCTGAACGAATGCCCCACCAGCGCGGAGGGCGTTGCGCCGAAAATCTCGCAAACGCGCACGTTGCACGCGACGATGGTGCGGTTGCTCGACACGACCAGGCCGACGGGGGCGTGCTCGAACGCCAGCCGGTAATCGATCTCGGGCATCGGGGGTCTCCATTACGAAATACTACGTATGCGAGTAGGTAGTATCGTTCAGGGGGTTCCCACCCTTTCCCCACCCCTTTCCACCCACTTTCATTCACCCATCGAGGAGTTCGAGTGAACAAGATTTTTCCCACCGCTGACGCGGCACTCAAGGGGATCGTCGCCGACGGGCAGATGCTCGCGGTCGGCGGCTTCGGCCTCTGCGGCATTCCTGAAGCGCTGATCGACGCGCTGAAGGACTCCGGCGTGCAGAACCTCACCGTCATCTCCAACAACGCGGGCGTCGACGGCTTCGGCCTCGGCAAGCTGCTGGAGACGCGCCAGATCAAGAAGATGATCGCGTCGTACGTCGGCGAGAACAAGGAGTTCGAGCGCCAGTACCTCGCGGGCGAACTGGCCCTGGAGTTCACGCCGCATGGCACGCTGGCCGAGAAGCTGCGCGCCGGCGGCGCGGGCATTCCGGCGTTCTTCACCAAGACGGGCGTTGGCACCCAGGTTGCCGAGGGCAAGGAGTTGCGCGAGTTCGACGGCGAGACCTACGTCATGGAACGCTCGCTGGTGCCCGACGTGGCGCTGGTGAAGGCCGACGTGGCCGACAAGTCGGGCAACCTGCGCTTCCGCCTCACGGCACGCAATTTCAACCCGGCCGCCGCCATGGCGGGCAAGATCTGCGTGGTCGAGGTCGAGAAGATCGTCGAGGTGGGCGAACTGGCCCCCGACGACATCCACCTGCCGGGCATCTACGTGCACCGCATCGTGCTCAACGCCAACCCCGAGAAGCGCATCGAGAAGCGCACCGTGAGCGCGGCCGCGCCGGTCGATGCCGCCGCGGCCAAGGTCGAGGCCCAGGCCGTGATCGCGCAGGCCGCCGCCGGCAGCGAAGTGCCCGTGCCCACCGTGCCCGCCAACAAGAAAGAAGGAGCCTGAGATGCCCTGGACCCAAGACCAGATGGCGGCCCGCGCCGCGCAAGAACTCGAAGACGGCTTCTACGTCAACCTCGGCATCGGCATCCCGACGCTGGTGGCCAACCACACCGGCGACAAGGAAGTGTGGCTGCAGAGCGAGAACGGCATGCTCGGCATCGGCCCGTTCCCGACCGAAGACCAGGTCGACGCCGACCTGATCAACGCCGGCAAGCAGACCGTGACCACGCTGCCGGGCTCGGCCATCTTCGGCAGCCACGACAGCTTCGCGATGATCCGCGGCGGCAAGATCAACCTGTCGATCCTCGGCGCGATGCAGGTCAGCACCAAGGGCGACCTCGCCAACTGGATGATCCCCGGCAAGATGGTCAAGGGCATGGGCGGCGCCATGGACCTCGTGGCCGGCGTGAAGCGCGTGATCGTGCTGATGGAACACGTCGCCAGGAAGAAGGACGGCACCGAGGACCTGAAGATCCTCGAGAAGTGCACCCTGCCGCTGACTGGCGTGGGCGTGGTCGACCGCATCATCACCGACCTGGCCGTGATGGACGTGGTGCCCGAGGGCCTGAAGGTGGTCGAGCTGGCTCCGGGCGTCACCTTCGACGCGCTGCAGGCCAAGACGGGCGCGAAGCTGATCCAGTAAGGGCAGCATCGACCTCGCAGTACGCAAGGGCCGCTTTCGCGGCCCTTTGCCGTTGGGGTGAGACACTGCGCGCATGCCCTACATCGACCTCGAAAACCTGCGCACCATTTTTCTCGACGACGAGGCGCTGCGCGTGCGGCGCCTGCAGCGGCAGTCCTGCGGTTCGCTCCAGGTCACCAGCGGCCGCATCGTGGCTTGCGATCCGCTGGTGCAGCCAGAACGCCCACCGTTCGTGCGCAGCGTCTCCGGCCGGGGCGCTTTCCGCGCGGAGGTGCTCCAGCATGAAGGCCGGCATGCGCTGGCGGTGCTCTGGCTGCGCGACCGCGTCGGACTGCAGCCTGCGGGCCTGCATTGGGAACCCGCGCTGCTCGAAGGCCAGTCTCAGGACGAACTGGGCGAGGACCAGTTCTTCGGCTACCCGGTCGACGCGGGCGTCGGCTGCTTCATGGATGCGGACTGCGCGGCCGCCATCGCCGAGCGCGAGGCCCGCGAAACCTCGGCCAACCCCGACTACATCAGCTACTACGACGACGTGCTCGACGAGGAACTGGGCTCCGGGGACATGGCCGATCACTATCCGCTGGGCGAGGGCAGCGCGAACAACGTGCTGATCTTCAGCTCGGGCTGGGGCGACGGCAGCTATCCGAGCTTCTGGGCGCTCGATGCCGCCGGCGAGCCTGTGGCGCTGGTGACCGACTTCATGACGATGCAGGGCGGCGACGCGCGCAGCGAGGACGACAAGCGCGACGATGCCTATCTGGCGAGCCTGTCACCCGAAAGGCTGGCTGCGCTCGAAGCCCTCGGCGCGGCGGCGATCAGCGGGTATGCGGAGGCGATCGGGCCTCTGCTCGAAGGCGGGCTGGCAGGAGCCAACGACATCATTCCCTCGCTTGGCGAAACCGCGCTCTTCAGCGCGATCCGGATGAACCGGCTCGAAGCCTTGCGCGCGCTGCTGGGGGCGGCGCCGTGCCCTGCAATGCCAGAGCAGTTGCGCATCGAAGGCAAGGCGGAAAGCTACCTGGCCTTTGCACGATGGCTCAAGAAGCCGCGCGTGCCGGGGTTGATCGAACTGCTCGAAAG
>CAJYQC010000270.1 GCA_913776885.1 uncultured Variovorax sp. | reverse complement strand
GATCGGGAACTCGCCCAGGTCCACGTCCAGCTGTGTCTTGAACACCTCGGTCACCATGCGCTGGAAGATCGCGCGGATCTCTTCCTCGCCCAGGAACGAGGTTTCGCAGTCGATCTGCGTGAACTCGGGCTGGCGGTCGGCGCGCAGGTCTTCGTCGCGGAAGCACTTCACGATCTGGTAATAGCGGTCGTAACCGGCCACCATCAGCAGCTGCTTGAAGAGCTGGGGCGACTGCGGCAGCGCGAAGAAGCTGCCGTCGTGCACGCGGCTGGGCACGAGGTAGTCACGCGCGCCTTCGGGCGTGGACTTGCCGAGCATGGGCGTCTCGATGTCGATGAAGCCGTTCGCGTCAAGGAACTTGCGCGTCTCCATCGTCACCTTGTAGCGCAGCAGCATGTTGCGCTGCATGGCCGGGCGGCGCAGGTCGAGCACGCGGTGCGTGAGGCGGGTGGTTTCCGACAGGTTGTCGTCGTCCAGCAGGAACGGGGGCGTGACAGAGGGGTTCAGCACCTTCAGCTCGTGGCACAGCACTTCGATCTTGCCGCTCTTGAGCTGGTCGTTGGTGGTGCCTTCGGGGCGGGCGCGCACCAGGCCGGTGACCTGCACGCAGTATTCGTTGCGCAGGCTCTCGGCCACGGCGAAGGTCGAGGCGCGGTCGGGGTCGCACACCACCTGCACGTAGCCCTCGCGGTCACGCACGTCGATGAAGATCACGCCGCCGTGGTCGCGGCGACGGTTGACCCAGCCGCAAAGGGTGACGGTCTGGCCCAGCAGGGCTTCGGTCACGAGACCGCAATATTGAGTACGCATGGCCATAGGAATCCATTCCGGCGCCTCGCGGGCGCGTTCGTTCTTTTATGAGTTGGAAGACTTCACCGCCACTGTGGTGGGGCCGCCTGGAACGACCACCCCCATCGAGACGATGTACTTGAGCGCTTCGTCCACGCTCATCTTCAGTTCGATGCAGTCGCTGCGCTTGAGCATCACGAAGTAGCCGCCCGTGGGATTGGGCGTGGTCGGCACGTAGACGCTGAGGAACTCGCCCTCGCCGAGATGCGCGGCGACCTCATTGCCGGGCGCGCCGGTCACGAAGGCGATAGTCCACACGCCTTCGCGCGGCCATTGCACCAGCACCGCGGTGCGGAAGGCGTTGCCGTTCTCGGAGAACAGCGTGTCCGAAACCTGCTTGACGCTGGAGTAGATCGAGCGCACCACCGGGATGCGCCGGACCACCGCGTCGCCCCAGCCGAGCAGGCGCTTGCCGACGAAGTTGCTGGCCGTGGCGCCCACCACCAGCAGGATCGCCAGCGTGAGCAGCACGCCCAGGCCGCGCACCTTGTGGTCGCTCAGCCAGACCTGCCAGTGCTCGGGCAGCAGCCACAGCGTCTGGTCGAGCGTGCCGATGATCCAGTTCAGCACGCCCAGCGTGATGACCAGCGGCACGATGACCAGCAGGCCGGACAGCAACCATTTGCGCAGCGCGAGCATGGCGGTCGGAAGGCTTCAGTCGCCGCTCGGCGCTGCCGGCGCGGGAGCGGGTGCAGCGGGCGCCGCAGCAGGGCTCGGCGCGGCGGTCGTGGTGGTGGTGGAGGAAGAGGACGAAGATTCGCCGGAGGCGGTCGACGTGGCCGGCTCGGACTTCTTGCCGCCGCCGTCGCGGAAATCGGTCACGTACCAGCCGGAGCCCTTGAGCTGGAAGCCGGCGGCCGTGACCTGCTTTTCGAACGCACTCGCGCCGCACGCCGGGCACACCGTGAGGGGAGCGTCGGACATCTTCTGCAAAGCGTCCTTGGCGAAGCCGCAGGCGCTGCACTTGTAGGCGTAGATGGGCATGGGGAAATGAGGTCAAAAAAGCGGCGCACCGGCCGCTCGCAAAGCCCTCGATTATAGGGGCGCCCCCGCCAGGGGACGCCCTGCCCTGGCGGCAAGCCCGGGCTTCAGGCCGGTTCCGTGGCCAGCGGACGGTGCGGCGTGTGAGTGTTCGCCAACCATTGCGGCAGCAGCGAGCCGGCCACCATGCCCGCGAACGAGCACAGGACGCCCGCCAGCTGGGCCGGGAACGCGGCGCCCCAGGGCATCCACAGGAAGAGCAGCCACACGCCGATGCCCAGGGCGATCGAGGCGACCGCCCCCTGGGTGGTGGCCCGGCGCCAGTACAGCCCGCACACCAGGGGCACGAAGGCGCCCACCAGCGGCACCTGGTAGGCGCCGGAGACCAGTTCGTAGATCGGCGTGCCCTGCATGCGGATCGCGTAGGCGAGCACGGCCGCGCTGAAGAACAGCACCGTGATGCGCATGGTCATGAGGTTCTGGCGGTCGGTGCCGGCCGGGCGGAACTGGCGCCAGATGTTCTCGGTGAAGGTGACGCTGGGCGCCAGCAGCGTGGCCGATGCCGTCGACTTGATGGCCGACAGCAGCGCACCGAAGAACAGCACCTGCATCACGAAGGGCATCTTCTCGAGCACCAGGGTGGGCAGCACCTTCTGCGGATCTTCCTTCAGCAGCGTGCCGGTCTGCTCCGGCATGATGAGCAGCGCACTGGCCACCAGAAACATCGGCACGAAGGCGAAAAGGATGTACGCCAGGCCGCCGATCACCGGACCGCGGCGGGCCGCATCGACGCTGTTGGCCGACATCACGCGCTGGAACACGTCCTGCTGCGGGATGGAGCCCAGCATCATCGTGATGGCCGCGGCGAAGAAGAACACCATGTCGTGCCAGCTCGGCTCGGGCCAGAACTTGAAGAGGTCCTTGCTGACCGCGAAAGCCACCACCTTGTCGGCGCCGCCGGCCATGTTGCCCGCGAACATCGCGATCACGGCAAGGCCGGCCACGAGGATGATCATCTGGATGAAGTCGGTGACGGCCACCGACCACATGCCGCCGAAGAGCGTGTACGCCAGGATCGAGATCACCCCGATCACCATGCCCACCGGAATGCTGACCACGCCGCCCGACAGAAGGTTGAACACCAGCCCCAGCGCCGTGACCTGCGCCGACACCCAGCCCAGGTAGCTCAGCATGATGATGAGCGAGCACGCCACCTCGACCCCGCGGCCGTAGCGCTCGCGGTAGTAGTCGCTGATGGTCAGCAGCGTCATCCGGTAGAGCTTGCCGGCGAAGAACAGGCCCACCAGGATCAGGCAGGTGCCGGCGCCGAACGGGTCTTCGACCACGCCGTTGAGCCCGCCCTCGATGAACTTGGCCGGGATGCCCAGCACCGTTTCGGAGCCGAACCAGGTCGCGAAGGTGGTCGTGACGATCATGTACAGCGGCAGGTGCCGCCCGGCGATGGCGAAGTCGGTGGTGTTCTTCACCCGCTTGGCGGCATAGAGGCCGATCGCGATGGTGACCAGCAGATAGACGATGACCAGCGTCAACAACACGGCGAAGACTCCTCTAGAACAGACGCACGCGCACCAGCAATTGCATGGCGAGCAACCCCAATACAAAACCTATGCCACCGTAGATGATGGTCTGCAGCAACCGGTTGGTGCGCTTCTGTTCGGCCAGCAGTTCGAGCAGCTCGCGGCGGTTGTCGGCGGGGCGATTCTCCAGGAAATCATGCAGGAGCCGGGGCAGCTGGGGCAGCAGCTTGGCGTACCGGGGCGCCTCGGCCTTGAGCTGCTGCAGCAGCTTCTTGGGGCCGATCTGGTCGACCATCCACTTCTCGAGGAAGGGCTTGGCCGTTGCCCAGAGGTCGAGTTCGGGGTCGATGTTGCGCCCCAGGCCCTCGATGTTGAGCAGCGTCTTCTGCAGCAGCACCAGCTGCGGCTGGATCTCGACATGGAAGCGCCGCGAGGTCTGGAACAGGCGCATCAGCACCATGCCCAGCGAGATTTCCTTCAGCGGCCGGTCGAAGTACGGCTCGCACACGGTGCGGATGGCTGCCTCCAGCTCGTCGATGCGCGTGCCCACGGGGACCCAGCCGCTCTCGAGGTGCAGCTCGGCCACGCGCTTGTAGTCGCGCCGGAAGAAGGCCACGAAGTTCTGCGCGAGGTATTCCTTGTCCGACTCGGTCAGCGTGCCGATGATCCCGAAGTCCAGCGAGATGTAGCGCCCGAAGGTCTCGGGCTCCAGGCTCACCTGGATGTTGCCGGGGTGCATGTCGGCGTGGAAGAAGCCGTCGCGGAACACCTGCGTGAAGAAGATGGTCACGCCGTCGCGCGCCAGCTTGGGGATGTCGACGCCGGCGGCGCGCAGGCGCTCCATCTGAGCGATGGGCACGCCCTTCATGCGCTCCATCACGATGACCTCGGGATGGCAGAAGTCCCAGAACATCTCCGGGATCAGCACCAGGTCGAGCTCGGCCATGTTGCGGCGCAGCTGGGCCGCGTTGGCGGCCTCGCGCACCAGATCGAGCTCGTCGTGCAGGTACTTGTCGAACTCGGCCACCACCTCGCGCGGCTTCAGTCGCTTGCCGTCGGCCGAAAGGCTCTCAAGCCAGCCGGCCATCATGGCCATCAGCGCGAGGTCTTTCTCGATCACGCCGCGCATGCTGGGGCGCAGCACCTTCACCGCCACCTCGCGCTCCTGCCCGTCGTTGGTGCGGATGGTCGCGAAGTGCACCTGCGCGATCGAGGCGCTGGCGATGGGCGTCTCGTCGAACTGCACGAACACATCGTTCACCGGGCGGCGGAACGCGCGCTCGATGGTGGCGATGGCCACGGCAGAGGGAAACGGCGGCACCCGGTCCTGCAGGAAGGCCAGTTCGTCGGCGATGTCGGGCGGCAGCAGGTCGCGCCGCGTCGACAGCACCTGGCCGAACTTCACGAAGATGGGACCCAGGCTTTCGAGCGCCTCGCGCAGCCGCTGGCCGCGCGGCGCATCGAGGTTGCGCCCGAATGAAAGAACGCGCGTGACACCGCGCACCCAGGGTTTCTGGAAGCTCGAGAGCACCAGCTCGTCGAGGCCGTAGCGCAGCGCGACCCAGACGATGAAGAGGCCGCGGTAGAAGCGCCTCATTCGGCGTTGCCCGCCGGGCCGACCCCAGAGCCGCCGGCCTTGCCGGTGCCGGAGCGGCTGCCGACGAACTTGCGCAGCGCGTCGACCACTCGCCGCACGGCGTTGCCCAGCGTGTGCGCGGGCACGTCGCCGATCACGCGTGCGAGGTCGTCTTCGACGTCCCAGCGGACGTGGTCGACCAGCCAGTTGACCTCTGCCGCCAGCTGCACGTCGCCGATGATCTGCACGCCGGGCTTGTCGCCGCGCAGCGCGGCGCGGGCGATGTCGAAGGGGGATTCGTCGGTGACGGTGAGCGTCAGCTCGGGCACCGAGCCGGCAGGGGCCAGGGCGAGCAGACCCGCCGGCGTGGCCACCAGCTCCATTGTCACGAAGCGCCACTGGAAGCGCACCACCCGCCCTTGCTGGCGCAGCAGCCGCTGCTGGGCCTCGGGTTCCTGCTGCAGCACGTGGTTGAGGAACAGGACCGCGCGGTTCTGTATCTCGTGCACTGCCCAGTCCGGGGGCTGCAGGCGCTCTCCGATGCTGTTGAAGAGGTCGCCTAGAAAAGAAAATGGGGACGATGGTGTGGCCATGTCCCCATTATCCCGTCACTGCAGCGCCGCGCGGCTCCTGGACTGCATGCCCTTTTCCAGAAACACCGCACAGCCGGCATTGCCGGGCTGCTGGCGTCACCCCCGGCGGGGGGTGGGAAAAAAGCGGCACGAAGTGCGCGAAGCCTAGGGCCGAGCCTTACTGAAGCGCCTGGACGCCTGCCACCAGCCAGCCGCTGTGACCGCTGACGGGCTTGGTCATGTTCCACACTTCGCGGAACGGACCCGGGCCGGCCGAGGCGTCTTCGCGGATCATGCCGGAGAACTCCACGCTGGCCATGTAGGCGTCGGGCAGCTCCTCGATGCCGAGCAGCTTGGCGTCGAGCATGACCACTTCGGTCTTGTTCGAGGCACCGCCCGTGTGGCTGGCGCGGTCTGCCAACTGCGCGCGGATCTCGTCGACCATGCCGTCGGTCATCATCGAACGCAGCATCGACACGTCGGCGCGGTCCCATGCGTCCTGCAGCGTCACGAAGTTTCGCTTCGCAGCAGCGAGGAAGCCGTCGACGTCGAAGCCGGCGGGAATGCCCCACGACTGCGAACCGCCGAGCGCCGAGCCGATCATGCTGCCGCCGGCCGCTGCACCGGCTGCCGAGAGGCTGCTGCCGTGCGGTGCGGAATCGAAGGCCGCGTTGTTGCGCTCCCAGGGACGCGCGGATGCGTCGTTGCCCACGTTGTTGGGGCTGTACTGCACCGGTGCGCTCGCGTTGCTCGGGCTCGCGCCAGCGCCCTGGAAGGCGAAGCCGCCCTGGCGGTTGCCCGCAGGCTGCGAGCGCGACTTGATCATGCGCCACACCACCACGCCAGCCAGCACCAGAAGGCCGATCAGCAGGATGTTGGCAAAGCCGGCGCCCAGACCGAGCGAGTTCGCGAGCCAGGCGAGACCCAGGCCGGCAGCGAGGCCGCCGAGCATCGCGCCCCATGGACGCTTGGGTGCAGCCGCTGCCGCGGGTGCGGGCGTCGCGGGCTTGGCCGCTGCCGCGTTGGTCGCGTTCTGCGAGGGTGCCGATGGCGATGCAGCCTCACGCTGCGTCACGTTGGACGACTGGCGTCCCATCGACTTGCCGCCGCCCATGCGCGCAGCGTCCGCCTGGACGCTGACCAGGACCAGTGCGGCTGCCAAAAACAAAGAACTCAAACTCTTCATATCGTCGTCTCCTCTCGAGCGAAAGATCCGCTTTTCAACACTTGATTCCAACATGGAGGGCAGCGATTCCCCCAGTCATGTTGTGATAGTCCACATGTCCGAAACCGCCCTCTTTCATGAGGGTCTTGAGTTCCTTCTGCGAGGGGTGCATCCGGATGGATTCGGCGAGATAGCGATAGCTCGCGTCATCGCCCGCGACGAGCTTGCCGAGCCTCGGCAGCACGTTGAAGGAGTACCAGTCGTAGGCCTTGGCGAGCGGCTTCGCGACCTTCGAGAACTCGAGCACCAGCAGCTTGCCGCGCGGCTTGAGCACGCGGTTCATCTCCTTGAGCGCGGCGTCCTTGTGCGTCATGTTGCGCAGGCCGAAGGCCACAGTGACCACGTCGAAGTGGTTGTCGGGAAAGGGCAGCTTCTCGGCGTCGCAGACCATGGTGGGCAGCACCACGCCGGCGTTGAGCAGGCGGTCGCGGCCGGTGCGCAGCATGGCCTCGTTGATGTCGGTGTGGACCACCTGGCCGCTGGCGCCGACCTTCTTCGCGAAGGCCAGGGCGAGGTCGCCGGTGCCGCCTGCGATGTCCAGCACGCGCGAGCCTTCGCCCACGTTCGCGACCATGACGGTGTATGCCTTCCAGGCGCGGTGCAGGCCGGCCGACATCAGGTCGTTCATGATGTCGTAGCGCGATGCGACCGAATCGAAGACGCCGCGAACGCGGCGGGCCTTCTCGCTTTCGTCGACCGTTTCGAAGCCGAAGTGTGTGGTACTCATGCGACCGATGTTAGGCCGGAAGCCTTCACATCAAGTCGACGACCCCGCGCTTACGGCGGACATTTGTTGCTTTTTCTGCCCCGCCCTTTCTGGACGTAGGGCTATCTTTTCAATAGCAGCGGCGGGTTCTGGGAGCGCCTCCGGAGCCTCAGTGGCTGCCGCAGGCGTGGCCGCCCTTCTCGATCATCGGCGCGTCGCGGTCGACGCCCGCCTCGGCCAGCCGGCGCTCGTAGTCGGCCCACAGCTCGGCCTGCTTCTCCCCCAGCTCGTAGAGCAGGTCCCACGAATAGATGCCCGTGTTGTGGCCATCGCTGAAGGTCGGCTGCACCGCGTAGTTGCCCACGGCCTCGAGCTCGACGAGCTCCACGTCGCGCTTGCCCGTCTGCAGCACTTCCTGCCCGGGGCCGTGGCCCTGCACTTCCGCCGACGGCGAATAAATGCGCATCAGCTCGAAGGGAATGCGAAAGGTCGCGCCGTCGGAGAAGCCGACCTCGAGCACGCGCGACTGCCCGTGCACGGTGATCGACTGCGGCGTCGGTGCGCCCGGTTTCAAGCCTGCCATCAGAAGCTCCTGTTGCCCAATCGCTCGATCATCGCAGCCTCGATGGCCGGCAGGCGCGCGGCGATGCCCGCCTCCAGCGCCGCATCGCGCTCGCGCTGCACGGGAGCCCACACCGAGCCCGGGAAGTGGCTGTCATTCGTGAAGCGCGCGATCACGTGCCAGTGCAGGTGCGCGACCATGTTGCCCAACGCGGCGAGGTTGACCTTCGCCGGCTCGAGGTGCTCGCGCAGGCACAGCTCCACCACCGCCACCGCTTCCATGCACAGTGCGCGATCGGCCGCGTCGAGGTCGGAGAACTCCGGCGCGTGCTCGCGCCACACCACGCGATAGAAGGCCGGGAAGCCAGCCTCCTCGGCATGGATCACGCGAAGCTTCGCGCCCTCGAACACGAGGCGCCCGCCCGGACCCTCGCACAGCACGCAGCCCCGCACCTTCGCCGTCACACCAGCACCCGCTCGATGCCGCCGCGGTTGGCGGCTTCGACGTAGTCGGGCATCCAGTCTTCGCCGAGGATCTTGTTGGCCATCTCGACCACGATGTAGTCGGCTTCGAGCAGGCCGTTGTTCAGGTCGTTGCCGTAGCGCGAGAGGCCCTGCAGGCAGCTCGGGCAGCTGGTGAGGATCTTCACGTTCTCCTTCTCGCCGACCTTGCCGGCTTCGCGCAGTGCGGCTTCGCCCTTCTTCAGCTCCTGTTCCTTGCG
>CAJYQC010000269.1 GCA_913776885.1 uncultured Variovorax sp. | reverse complement strand
CCGAACGCAGAAGTCGCGAAGGTTTCGCAGAAGTCGCGAAAGAAGACCATGAAAAGTTCATCCGATTGCCTCTGCGACTTCTGCGCAGTTTTTGTATTTCTTCTGCGTTCGGCTGTCCGAATTCGAGTGCATTCATCTCACGCCGCCTTTCCCAACGGCGCGAATCGCTTCGCCTCGACGATCTTCAGCGTCGCGCTCACCACGCCCGTGCGGCCGTCCTCGAACTTGACCTGGGTCTCGATGAACTGCTCGTTCCTGCCGCCGTACAGCGCATCGACCAGCACCGCGTACTTTTCCGCGATGAAGCCGCGGCGCACCTTGCGCGTGCGGGTGAGCTCGTCGTCGTCGGGGTCGAGTTCCTTGTGCAGCACCAGGAAGCGGGCGATCTGCGTCTCGCCCATGCCGGCTTCGGCCGCGAGGTCGGCATTCACCTTGGCAATGCATTCGGCCACCAGCGCGAGCACGTCGGGCTTGCCGGCCAGGTCGACATAGCCGCCGTAGGCCAGGCCGCGGCGCTCGGCCCAGTTGCCGACGGCCTCGTAGTCGATGTTGATGGCGGCGCAGACCTCGTTGCGGCCGTTGCCGAAGCACACGGCTTCCTTGATCTGGGGGAAGAACTTGAGCTTGTTCTCGATGTAGTTGGGCGCGAACATCGCGCCGCTCACGAGGCGGCCCACGTCCTTGGCGCGGTCGATGATGCGCAGGTGCCCCTCGCTGTCGAGCACGCCTGCGTCGCCGGTGTGGAAGTAGCCGTTCGCATCCAGCACTTCGGCGGTGGCGTCGGGGCGCTTGTAGTACTCCTTGAGCACCGACACGCCGCGCACCAGCACTTCGCCGTCGTCGGCGATCTTGAGTTCGATGCCGGGCGCGGCCGTGCCCACGGTCTGCAGCTTGACCTTGCCGTCCTGCTGCAGGCACACGTAGGCGCAGGTCTCGGTCTGGCCGTAGAACTGGTTGAGGTTCACGCCGATGGAGCGGTAGAAGCGGAACAGGTCGGGCCCGATGGCCGCGCCCGCGGTGTAGGCCACGCGGATGCGGCTCATGCCCAGGACGTTGCGCAGCGGGCCGTAGATCAGCAGGTCGCCCAGGCGGTACATCAGCCGGTCTCCCATGCTCACCGGCGCGCCGTTGAGCACGTCCGCGCCCACGCGCTGCGCGAGCGCCATGAACTTCGAATAGAGCCAGCGCTTTGGCGCGGCCGCGTCTTCCATGCGGATCGACACGGCCGTGAGCAAACCCTCGAAGGTGCGCGGCGGGCCGAAGTAGTAGCTCGGGCCGATCTCGCGCATGTCGTTCATCACCGTCTCGCTCGACTCGGGGCAGTTGAGCGTGAAGCCGCCCACCAGCCACTGAGCCACCGAGAACAGGTGGTCGCCCACCCATGCCATCGGCAGGTAGCTCATGATGTTGTCGCCGGGGCCGAGCCTGTCGGTCTCCACGCCGCCGCGTCCCGCCGCGATGAAGCTCGCATGCGTCTGGCACACGCCCTTGGGGCGGCCCGTCGTGCCGGAGGTGTAGAGGATCACGCCCACGTCCGTCGCTTCGCCGCTGGCCACCGCGCGGTCGTAGTGGCCGACGTTGGCCCTGTCGAACTCGCGGCCCAGCGCGCGCAGCTGCTCGTAGCTCATGAGCCCGGGCTGGTCGTAGTGGCGCAGGCCCTTGGGGTCGTCGTAGACGATGTAGCGGATGCCCGGCTGCTTGCCCTGCTGGATCTCGCGGCACTCGAGCAGCTTGTCGACCTGCTCCTGGTCTTCGACGATCACGAACTCGACGCCGGCGTCCTGCAGCATGAAGACCATCTCGCCGGCCACCGCGTCCTGGTACAGCGGCACGGGCACGCCGCGCAGGCTCTGCGCCGCGACCGCCGACATGTAGAGGTGCGGCCGGTTGGCACCGACGATGGCCAGGTTGTCGAAGGCCTTGAAGCCCAGGCTCGCGAGGCCGCAGGCGATCTCGCGCACTTCCTGCGCCACGGCGCTCCAGCTCCAGGTTTGCCAGATGCCGAGGTCCTTCTCGCGCATGGCGGGGGCCTCTGGCCGGGCCTCGGCGTGGGCGAGCAGCAGACGGGGAAAGGTGGGGGCGGGTGTTTGCACAGTGGGCGGATCGTAGGACTCACTTTGACGCCCGCTTGTCGTTCCAACGACAATCCTAGGGACACTACTCCCCGGAGTTTCCCGATGCCTCACGGCCATCCCACCCACAGCGCGCTCGGCGGTTCGACCATCAGGGACCGGGTGCGCGCAGCCAATGCGGAAGAGCTGGCCGGCATTCCCTGGCTCTCGACCCTCACGCCCGCCGAGCGCCGCCGTGCCGAGGCCGCGCTGGTGGTCGGCGAGGCAGAGCCCGGCGACCTGGTGTGCCGCGTCGGGCGCTCGCCCACCTACTGGTTCGGCGTGGTCGAGGGCCTGCTGAAAATGAGCAACGACAACGCCGACGGCGGCTCCGTCACCTACACCGGCGTGCCGCCCGGCGGCTGGTTCGGCGAGGGCACGGTGATGAAGCGCGAGCCCTACCGCTACAACATCCAGGCGCTGCGGCGCAGCCTCATCGCCGGCCTGCCGACCGAGAGCTTCCACTGGCTGCTCGACCACTCCATCGGCTTCAACCGCTTCGTGATGAACCAGCTCAACGAGCGGCTGGGCCAGTTCATCGCCGCACTCGAGATCGACCGGCTCAACAACCCCGACGCGCGCGTGGCGCGCAACCTCGTGTCGCTCTTCAACCCGGTGCTGTACCCGGGCGTCGGCGAGGTGCTGCGGATCACGCAGCAGGAGCTGGCCTACCTGGTCGGCCTCTCGCGCCAGCGCGTGAACGAGGCGCTCAACGCGCTGTCGGCGCAGGGGCTGATCCGCGTGGAGTACGGCGGGCTGCGCGTGCTCGACCTGCCGGGCCTGCGCGCGACCGCGATGTCGAGCAGGAAGAGCCAGCCGGCGACAACCCAGGCACAAAGACCATGACCCAACTTTCCGACAAGCTCCAGATCGTGCCCGCGAACGCCGAGGCCGCATTCATCCCGCCCCCGGAGCAGCCCAAGGCCCGTCCCGAAAGCGCCGGCCCCACGCTGGAAGAAGCCATCGCACGCAACGAGGCCCTCACCGAGAAGATCGAGGCGCTCGACGCCGTGCTGGCCAGGCCGCTCGCCGAGATCCTCGCCGACCGCGAGAAGGCCGAGGAAGCCTCGCTTGCGTGGGACCGCTTCGGCGCCATGTGGATGCTCTCGCAGCGCGCGATGCGCCGCGTGGCGCTCGACCTCGCGGCCCAGCTCGGCGTGAGCGAGGAAGAGGTGGTGGCCCGCGCCATGGCCAATGCCAACGCGGTGCTCAACGGTGCGGACGAGGTCGACCTGGGCGGCACCATCGCGCCGGCGCAGATGCAGCACATCGCGCGGCATCGGAATTTTTTGAGGAAGCAATTCCGCTAGGGCCGCCTCCGGAGGCTATCGGGTTCTGGCGTGGATCATCCCGTCGGCCCACGTGTCTCGCATCTTCGCCAGCAGGTCCTTTGGTATCCGCTGGTCGCCGCGTGCCTGGTGCAGCGCCTTTCGCATCCCCTCGGCGATTCGCTCGAGAACGAGGGCGGGCTTGGCGACTCCGCACACCTTGCTGCCGAACTGCAGCAGTTCCTCGGTCGTCGGATAGGCCCTGGTGTGGCCTTTGCCTGCGAAGAGCTTCAGAGCGAGCGTGCGGTCTTCCAGCTCGGGTCCGCCCTCGTAGCGCGTGTACCTGTAGATCGCGGTGGTCACCACGTCGAACATGGGCGCGAGGCGGCAGTCCGTGGTCGCGGTGTAGAGCAATCCGTAGTTCTTGAGGTGGCCGTCGCCGTTGCGCACCATGATGCTGAAGGCGACCTGCTCGAAAAAGCGCGCGAGGTTCTCGCTGGGCAGCAGGAGGTACTGCATCAGCTCGGCAATGCGCTGGTAGCTGCCGTGGTACTTCCGATCGGACTGGATGTCGCGGACCCGGAGATTCATCAACGCCGCGATGTCCTCGAAAGCGATGCGCGAGCCGTCCGCCGCGATGTCGAACCGGTCGACCAGGAGCAGCTGTCCGTCGTCCGAGAGATCGAAGCCGGGTGTCTCGATGCCGGCGTTGCGGGCGGCCGTCAGGCACATGAACTCGTTGGCCGACAGGCCCGGGTAGGAGGGCGCAGCGGCCTTCACGATGATCGTGGGCACCGGGAGGGTGACACGGTCCGGCACCATGATCTTTGGCTGCATGCCGGCGATGCCCGCGCCCGTGCTCAGGTACGCCCGCACGAGCTCGTCGAACACCTCGGGCGTGTAGCGGGTCTGCAGCAAGGTCTTGCGATCGATGATCCGTGGCGCCGCAACTGGCTCCGCCTCTGGCAGCCGGAAGCCCAGCCTACCGATGCCGTTGGAGCCGACCACTGCGAGCAGGTGCATCGGGGTGAGCTGCTGCTTGGGAAACATCGCCCGCAGGCGCAGGTACAGGTCGCCCTCGGGCAGGTTCTGGTCCATGACGGCGAACAAGTCGCCGTCCTGGTACGTGGGCCGGGTCGGCGGCATGAGGAGCGCGACCGCTGGCTGATCCGCGCGGCCATCGAGATACCGGAACTCGTAGACCGAGTGCCTGAGCAACTGCCCGGCGGCCGCGCCGGCGATCTCGACGTCGAGCTGCCTGATCTTTTCAGGGAGCATCGTTGTCGTCCTCGTCCGGTCCGAAACGCTCGGTGACTTCTTCCAGCGTCGGCATCCCCAGGCTCTCCAGGCGGACCGTGAGATCCATGGCGCGCAGGATGTCGAACAGCGAGGCCAGGGTGACGTCTTCTCCGCGTTCCAGGCGGTAGAGAACGTTGCGGGCGCGGCCCGACCGGGCGGCGATGTCCGTCGCCTTCAGGCTGCCTTCTTTTCGCGCTCGTTTGATGGCCTGTCCTAGATCGATGGGAAGCCTGATTTTGTCCTGCATACGCCACATTTTTGCGATTTCGAAAGGATTTGTCCATTTAAAAGGACATTCTGCCGTTCGCGCGGGCCGATCCCGCATGGCCCGGAGGCAGCAGCGTCGGGTTCAACCGCAAGCCCTGCCGAACTTCCTGGCATCGCCTAAGCTCACGGGTTTCCTTTCTGCCTCACCCCAATCTCCATGTCCACCTCCCACCTCACCCTCATCACCGGCGCCTCGCGCGGCCTGGGCCAGGCCATGGCCGAGCAGCTGCTGCAGGCCGGCCACACGGTGATCGGCATTTCGCGCAAGCAGTCGCCCGCGCTGGCCGAAGCGGCCAAGGCCGCCGGCGCCGAACTCACGCAATGGGAGCAGGACCTGTCCGACCCCATCGCCGCAGCCGAGCGGCTCTCGGCGTGGCTCAGGACCGTCGATGCGCAGCGCTTCGACAGCGTCACGCTCATCAACAACGCCGGCACGGTCGGCAACCCGTCGCCGCTGTCGCGCGCGGTGGAGTCGGAGCTGTCGCAGGCGCTGCGCATCGGCCTGGAAGCGCCGATGCTGCTGACCGCGGCGTTCCTCGGCGCCACGCGCGAATGGCGCGGCGCGCGCAAGGTGCTGAACATCTCTTCGGGCCTGGGCCGCAACGCCATGGGCAGCCAGGCGCCGTACTGCGCTGCGAAGGCCGGCATGGACCACTTCTCGCGCGCCGTGGCGCTGGAGGAGGCCAATGCGCCGAACGGCGCACGCATCGTCTCGCTGGCACCCGGCGTGATCGACACCGACATGCAGGTGCAGCTGCGCGGCGCCTCGGCCGAGAAGTTTCCCGACCGCACGCGCTTCGAGAAGATGAAGAACGAAGGCATGCTCGACAGCCCCGCCAGCGCGGCCGCCAAGGTGCTGAAGTACCTGGCGCGCGCGGACTTCGGCGCGAAGCCCGTCGCCGACGTGCGCGACCCCGACTGAGCGGAAGGCGAGCGACCCATGGCAACGGCCCAGGCCATCGACACCGGCGAGTACAAGCTCTTTCCCTCGCCGCGCAACGTGCACCGCATCGTGTTCGAGCACCAGGTGTTCGTGCCGCATCCCTACGCGCTGATCGTGATGAACGAGTTCGGCTTCAAGGGGCGCTACAGCCTGTTCTCTGCCTGCCGGATGAAGGACGGGAAGATGGGGCAGGTGGTGACGTTCGAGGATGACGCGGACGTGGCCATCTTCAACAGCAAGTTCGTGCCGGACTGAGTTCTCCGCGGCCTTGTTCCCTCTCCCCTCGGGGAGAGGGTTAGGGTGAGGGGTGCGGCGCAGGAAGATGCGTGGCTCTCGCTACCGCAGCTACCCCCTCACCCCAGCCCTCTCCCCGAGGGGAGAGGGAGTGCAGCCATCGGCTGCTGTTTGCTACTGCATCGCAAACCTGTCCCGCTGCGCCTGCGCGCATTCCCCCATCACGCCCAGCGCACGCTCCACCGTCGGCGTGCCCATCACGAACGGATTCGCCGCGCCTGTCGGCTGCTGCCGCAGCGCGGCCATCTTGGCCTGTGAGCTGTCGACGTTCGAGTGGTTCGACAGCATCACGTCGATGTTCTGCGCCTTCACGATCGAATCCATGCGCTTCGTGGAGGCGATGTAGTTGTCCAGCCGCGGGATGTCCTTGCCGAAGTTGAAGCCCGTGCCGCCCCAGAGCATGGCGCGGTGCTTCCTGCCGTTCTCGCTCACGTCGAACACCGGCGACAGCGTGCCCATGGTGTGGCCCGGCGTGAGGTAGAGCGTGACGGTGGTGTTGCCCAGCGTGACGCGGTCGCCGTCCTTCACGGAGATGTCCCGCCTGGGCGGCGCGCCCCAGATCGGCGTGGCGAATTCGAGCTTGGTCTCGGTCATCGTCCAGTCGGCATCGCTCATCACCACGCGCGCGCGGTATTTCTGCGCGAGGTACGGCGCGCCGCCGTAGTGGTCGCCGTGGCCGTGCGTGACGATCACGTATTTGATCTGCGCCGGGTCGAGGCCCAGCTTGCGCATGCCGCCTTCGATGAGGGCTGCCGCTTCCACCTGGTTGTTGAGCGCATCGATGAGGATGATGCCGTCCGAGGTCTTGATGGCCCAGGCGCTGACCCAGTCGGCGCCCACGAAGTAGAGGTTGTCGAAGGCCCTGGCCGGCGGCGGTGCGGGCCTGTTGATGAGCAGGGGCAGGCCCTTGTCGAGCTCTTCCTGCGGCGGCCGCGCGGCCGGAGCGGGCTTGCACAGCGAAAGCAGCGCCCCGAGGTCGGTGCCCGCGGCCTTGTTGGCGGCCGCGACGTGCGCGGCGACGGTGGCGTCCGAAGGCTTCTGCGCGGCGGGTGGTGTCTGCGCGCAGCCCTGGAAGAGGACGACGGCCGCCGCGAGGGCAGCCGTCTTCAATGGAAGCGAAGGAACCATCGGTGTCTCCATGCCGTCGCTGCGGCCTGTTCTGGAGACACCATTCTGCGACGCGAAGTCTTATTCGATTGTCGCGCCCGAGGCTTGCACGATGCCCTTCCACTTCTCGTAGTCGGTCTTCAGCAGCGCGCCGAACTGCTCGGGCGTCATGCTCTGCGGCTCGGCACCCTGGGCGATGATGGCCGCCTTCATGTCGGGCGTGGCCAGCAGCTTGTTGACTTCGGCATTGAGCGTGGTCACCACGTCCTTCGGCGTGCCGGCCGGGACGAAGATGCCGTACCAGGTGCTCACGTCGAAGTCCTTGTAGCCGAGCTCGGCCACGGTGGGCGTCTCGGGCAGCGAGGTGCTGCGCTTGGCCGAGGTGACCGCCAGCGGACGCAGCTTGCCGGCCTTGATCTGCGCCATGGCCGAGGGCACCGACGACACCATCAGGTCGACGTTGCCCGCGAGCACGTCCATCATGGCCGCGTTGGAGCCCTTGTAGGGCACGTGGCGCATCTTGATCTTGGCGGCGCCGTTGAAGATCTCGCCGGCCAGATGGATGGTGGTGCCGTTGCCGGGCGAGCCGTAGGTCACGGTGTCGGGCGCGGCGCGCGCGGCCTTCACCACGTCGTCGAGCGTCTTGAACTTGGAGTTGGCCTGCGTGACGATCACCACCGGCGTGTAGGCCACGTGGGCCACGGCCGTGAAGTCCTTCACCGGGCTGTAGCTCAGGTTCTTGTAGAGCCAGGGCGCCACGACCATGTTGTCCTTCTGGCCCATCACGATGTCGTAGCCGGTGGGCGCGGCGCGCGCGGCCTCGGCGATGCCGATGGTGCCGCCGGCGCCCGCGCGGTTGTCGGGCACCACGGTCCATTGCTTGGCCTCGGTGAGCTTCTGGGCCACCAGGCGCGCCAGGATGTCGGTGCCGCCGCCGGGCGGGAAGGGCACGATCATGCGGATGGGCTTGTTGGGATAGGCGGTGGCCTGTGCGTGGGCGGTGGCCGTGAAGGCCAGGGGGAGTGCCAGCGAAAGGGCCGTCGATGCGGCCAGCTTGCCGAAGTGTCTGCGGATCATGGGTTGTCTCTTTGTCGAAGTGATGGGGTTGCAGCCGTTGCCTGTGCCGTCACTGCACCTGGGGTGCAGTGTGCCGGAAGCCGCGTAAGAAGGATTTCTTCATTCGCGATGGGGCACGTATCGACTCGCGGGGCCCCCATTTTCCGATGCCTTGACAGGCCTCTCTCCGACGCAAATACTGCACCGCATGGTTGAGTATTTTTGGCTCGCCCGGCGCGGCTCGATGCCGTGGCGGGCCTTGCAGGAGACTCGCATGCTCGGAAACATCAACGCAGTGGCCAACCTCGCGGTGAAGGATCTCGCCGTGGCCCGCCGCTTCTACGAGGACACGCTGGGCCTGGCCCAGGTCGATGCGGGGGACGACGAGGTCATCGTCTACCGCAGCGGCAACACGCGCATCAACGTGTACCGCTCGCAGTTCGCGGGCACCAACCAGGCGACGGCCGTGACGTGGTCGGTCGACGGCGACATCGAGCGCGTCGTGGAGGCTTTGAAGTCGCGGGGCGTGCGCTTCGAGCACTACGACATGCCTCATGCGAAGCTGGTGGGCGACCTCCATGTCATGGGCGACATGAAGGTCGCGTGGTTCAAGGACCCTGACGGGAACATCCTGAACCTGATCAACGACTGATCGACGGTCGATCAGCCGAAGTTCTTGGCGGCGAAGTCCCAGTTGACCAGCTTGGCCAGGAAGGTCTCGACGAACTTAGGGCGCAGGTTGCGGTAATCGATGTAGTAGGCGTGCTCCCAGACGTCCACCGTCAGCAGCGCGGTGTCTGCAGTCGTCAGCGGCGTGCCGGCTGCGCCCGTGTTCACGATGTCCACCGAACCGTCGGCCTTCTTCACCAGCCAGGTCCAGCCCGAGCCGAAGTTGCCCACGGCCGACTTCACGAAGGCTTCCTTGAAGGCGTCGTAGCTGCCCCACTTGGCTTCGATGGCCTTGGCCAGCGCGCCGGTGGGCGTACCGCCGCCTTGCGGCTTCATGCAGTTCCAGAAGAAGGTGTGGTTCCAGATCTGCGCAGCGTTGTTGTAGATGCCGCCGCTGGACTTCTTGACGATCTCCTCGAGCGTCATCGACTCGAATTCGGTGCCCTTCTGCAGGTTGTTGAGGTTCACCACGTAGGCGTTGTGGTGCTTGCCGTAGTGGTACTCGAGGGTTTCCTTCGAATACTCGGGTGCCAGTGCGTCCAGGGCGTA
>CAJYQC010000268.1 GCA_913776885.1 uncultured Variovorax sp. | reverse complement strand
AAGACGGCATACGAGATAGGTGCCAGTGACTGGAGTTCAGACGTGTGCTCTTCCGATCTCACGCCCCACATCAGCAGCGACATGACGATGGCCAGCGGCACGTTGCGGATGCTGATGGCGTACAGGTACACGAACGACAGCAGGCCCGAGATCAGCGCGCCGACGATGATCGGCGGGCGGCGGCCGATGCGGTCCGACAGGTTGCCCACGAACGGGATGACGATCACGGCCAGGATGTTGCCGAGCACCGGGATCCACAGGTACACGTCCTTCTGGAAGCCGATCCCGTAGGCGGCCTGCACGGCGTAGGCCGCGCCGAACACGGTGGCCACCACCGGAATGACGTTCATCAGCGCCATGCAGACCACGCGCAGCATGTCGGCCCAGCTGTCGGTGAAGGCCTGGATGATCGGCGCCTTGGCCGTTTCGCCCTTCTTGTCGACTTCGGCGAAGGCCGGGGTCTCGTCGACTTCGCGCCGGATGATGTAGCCCGCCACGATCACCAGGAAGCTCAGCAGGAACGGGATGCGCCAGCCCCACGAGTTGAAGGATTCCTCTGGCATGTAGTGCGCCAGCGGCAGGAACACGGCGGCCGCCAGGATCTGGCCGGCCTGCACGCCCTGCAGCGTGAAGCTCGCGAAGAAGCCGCGTCGCCCGAAGGGTGCGTGCTCCAGGATCATCGAGCTCGCGCCCGAGATCTCGCCAGCCACCGCGAAGCCCTGCACCAGGCGCAGCAGCACCAGCAGCACGGGAGCCAGCAGGCCGACCTGGTCGTAGGTCGGCAGCAGGCCGACGGCCACGGTCGAGAAGCCCATCAGGAACATGCACAGCACCAGCACCTGCTTGCGCCCGTGCGTGTCGCCCCAGTGGCCGAGCACGAAGGCGCCGATGGGGCGTGCGACGTAGCCCACGCCGTAGGTCGCGAGCGAGGCGACGATGGCCGTCGTCGGGTCGCCCTTGGGGAAGAAGATCTGCGGAAAGATCAGCGCCGCAGCGGTGGCGTAGATGAAGAAGTCGTAGTACTCCAGCGCCGAGCCGATCCAGCCGCTTGCCGCGGCCTTCTTCGACTGGTGCCTGCCTTGCGGCTCATGGGCTGAGGTGTTTGCCATGTGTTGTCTCCAGTGGTGACGTGAAAAAAAATCAGCTTTCTGTCAATCGGTCGATCGGTCTGCAGTTGCGCCGGTAGGCCGGTCAGCCCTGTGCCTGCGAGGCCAGGCGCGCCGGCGCGTTGAGAGCGCCGTAGGCGTCGTAGCCGGCCACGCGCTGCGCGACCTCGAAGAACAGTCCGCCCTCGAAGCTCTCGGTGTAGATGTGCAGGTAGTCGCCGGCCAGCGAGCGGTCGAACAGCACGCCCGCCTCACGCATGCGCGAAAGCAGCGCGGGGTCGATGTCGATGCGGGTGGCCAGGTCGTCGTAGTAGTTGTCGGAGATGGGCACGAAGCGGGTGCCGTTGGCGCGCAGCCTCGCGGCCGTCTCGAAGATGTCGGCGCAGCTCAGCGCGATGTGGTGCACCGCGCCGCCGCCGGTCACGCTTAGCGTGCGCGCGGTGCGGGTGCGCTGGCTCAGCGACACGTTGAGCACCAGGCGCAGGCTGCGGTCGGCATTGGCGACGCCGCGGCTGCGGATCAGCCCGAAGGGGTCGGCCAGCTCCAGGCTCTCGCCGGGCTCCAGGCCGAGCACGGCGCGCGTGAACAGCACCCAGGTGTCGAGCTGGTCGAGCGCCAGGCCCAGCGCCACGTGGTCGATGCGCTGGAGGCCGGCGTCGTTGCCGCCCGCGCCCTCGTCTTCGAGCACGAAGTCGTTTTCGTAAAGGCCATTGGCGCCCAGCATCCCGGGCACGAAATGGATCAGGTTGCCGCCCGGCGCCACGATGGCCGGCACGCGCAGTTCGTTGGGCCCGACCGGACTGTCGTGCCGCTGCGAGCGCATGGCGGTGGCACGGCCCACCGCGGCCAGTGGATCGTCGCAGCGCACGCCCAGCGCACACACCGAGGTGCCGTGCGCCTCGAAGCGCTGGCGCGCGAAGGAATCGGGCTGCGCGTTGACGATCAGGTTGATATCGCCCTGGCGGTACAGCGTTACCGCCTTGGAGCGGTGTCGGCCGATGCGGCGGAAGCCCAGCTGCTTCACCAGGGTGGCTAGCGTCGCCGCCGAGGCCTCGTCGGCCGCGAATTCGATGAAAGACAGGCCCGACAGCGACGGCACCGGCGGCGGGTCGAACAGCGTCACCTGCTGCGCCGCCGCGGGCTGCTCGGCGAGGCGCTGGCGCGCTTCGCTCTCCAGATACAGCAGCGAGCGCATCGCATCCACCGCGGTGCGGCGGTTGGGCGTCTCGCGGAAGATGTCGTTGAAGATCTCCAGCGACAGCGGCCCGGTGTAGCCGGCGCGCAGCGCCTGCTCGAAGAAACCGATCACGTCGAAGTCGCCCTGCCCCGGGAACGAACGGTGGTGGCGCGCCCACTGGATCACGTCCATCGACAGTAGCGGCGCGTCGGCCATCTGCAGGAAGAAGATCTTGTCGCCCGGAATGGCGGCGATGCCGGCCGGGTCGTCCTTCAGGGAGAGCGTGTGGAAGCTGTCGAGGATCAGGCCCAGGTTCGGGTGGTTCGCCTGCTTCACGATCTCCCAGGCCTGGCCGTACAGCCAGGTGTGGCGGCCCCAGGCCAGCGCCTCGAAGCCCACGCGCAGGTTGCGGCGGGCGGCGCGCTCGGCCAGTTCGTGCAGCTGGGCAGCCGCCAGCGCCGGGTCGTTGACGGCCAGCGGCGAGGTGTTGGAGCAGCACAGCATCGTCGGTGCGCCCATGGCCTGCATCAGGTCGAACTTGCGCTCGGCGCGCTCCAGGCTGCGGCGGAACTGCGCCTCGGGCATGCCTTCGAAGTCGCGGAACGGCTGGTACAGGTCGATGCTCAGGCCCAGGTCGCCGGCGATGCGGCCCAATTCGGCGGCCGTGCCATTGAAGTTGATGAAGTCGGCCTCGAACAGCTCGATGCCATCGAAGCCGGCGTCGGCGACGGCTTCGAGCTTCTGGCGGAGCGTGCCGCTGAGCGAGACGGTGGCAATGGAGCGATGCATGGGGGTGGACTTTAGGAACACCCGGGCATCGTCACAATCTATTCAATGGCCTTTTGATCGATCATCGATCACACTCAACCGTTATTCGTACGAAATACGGGATACACCTAGGCCGGCCGCCCGGCTCCGACCGTTCAAAGGCTGCGCCAAAAATCGATCAGCAGCCGCGCGAATTCCTCCGGCCGCTCCACGGCGCTCAGGTGTGCGGCGTCGATGGCCTCCAGACGGGCGTGCGGAATGGCCTTGGCCATGGCCTGCGACATCTCCATCGGCGTGGCCTCGTCCTGCAGCCCGCCGATGACCAGCGTGGGCACGGCGATGCGGTGGTTGCTCTCGCGGAAGTCGATGGCCGCGACGGCGTTGCAGCTCTCGACGTAGCCCTGCGCGTCGGTGCGCACGAGCACGTCGTGCAGCTTCTTCGCGGCTTCCGCGCCTTCGGCCGTGGCGGCCCACGCCGGCGTGAGCCAGCGCGACACCGCGCCGGGCGCGATGGCGGCCACGCCCTTGGCGCCGACGGTCTCGACGCGCGTGCGCCAGGG
>CAJYQC010000267.1 GCA_913776885.1 uncultured Variovorax sp. | reverse complement strand
GGGGCGCGGCATCGGGGTCGATCCCCGGTGCGATCGATGCGAGCGTCTCGACGGCGTGCTCGGCCATGGCCTCAGTACTTTCCGTCGCGCGATTCGAACTTGGTCGGCTTGCCGTACTGGCGCTGCTCGCGCGAGATCCAGTCGGCCACCCAGCGGATCTGCTGCCCCAGCGGCACGCGCGGGTAGCCGAACAGGCGCTCGGCTTCGCCGGTGTTCATGAGCCAGGCCGTGGGCGCTTCCTGCCCGCTGATGGCCGCCGGCTTGCCGAAGATGCGGCCGAAGGTCTCGGCGAGCCAGCGGATCGAGGTGGTCTCGGGTCCGCTGACGTTCAGCGGCGAAGTCGGCACCGTGGCGGCGGCCAGGCAGCGCAGCGCCTGCGCGTTCGCGTCGCCCTGCCAGATCACGTTGACGTGCCCCATGGTCACGTCGACCGGCTCGCCGCGCCAGACCTTGAGCGCCACGTCGGCCAGCACGCCGTAGCGCAGGTCGATGGCGTAGCTCAGGCGGAACAGGCGCCCGGGCGTGCCGTGCAGCTGCGAGAAATACTCGAACATGCGCTCGCGGCCCACGCAGGAGTTGGCGTATTCGCCGGGCGGGTTGGGCGCGTCGCTCTCGCTGGCGCCCTGGCCGATCACCGGCACGAAGGGATACACGCAGGCGGTCGAGAAGGCGACGATGCGCGAGGCGCGGAAATGCTCGGCCACCAGCGCGGGCACGTGTGCGTTCATGGCCCAGGTCAGCGGGTTGTTCGCGTCCGCGCCGAACTTGCGCCCGGCCATGAACACCACGTTGGCGCACTGCGGAAGCTGCGCGATGGCGGCGCGGTCGAGCAGGTCGCAGGCGATGGTCTCGATGCCGTGCGCCTGCAGCGACTCGCGCACGCCGGCCTCGCTGAAGCGGGCCACCGCGATCACGCGGCGCCCGGGCATGGCGTTCTTCGCCAGTCGCGCCAGCGTGGGGCCCATCTTGCCGCCGACGCCGAGGATCATCAGGTCGCCTTCGATGCGCGCCATGTCGCGCACCAGGTCGCGCGAGGGCGTGGCCAGGTAGTCCTCGAGCGCGGCTTCGGTCTCGAAGCGCTCGGGAAAGGGCAGGTCGTCGAGGACAGGGGTGGAGTTCATTGGATTCTTGCGTCCTGGGTGATGAAAAGGCGCTCCAGCAGGAGCACCAGCAGGTAGAGCAGAACGCCCAGGCCCGTGATGAGCAGCACGGCCATGAAGACCGCGGGCGTGTCGAGGGAGGCCTGGACCTGGATCATCAGATAGCCCAGGCCGCGCTCCGAGGCGATGAACTCGCCGACCACCGCACCGGCCACGGCGAGGATGGTCGCGACCTTCATGCCCGAGAACACGTAGGGCAGCGAGCCCGGCAGCTGGATGTAGCGGAAGAGCTGCCAGCGCGACCCCTTCAGCGCGCGCACCAGGTCGAGCAGCTCGGGCTCGGTCTCGTTCAGGCCGCGGATGGTGGTCAGCAGGATCGGGAAGAAGCACAGGCTGAAGGTGATGAGGATGTTCGGGCCGATGCCGTAGCTGAACCACACGATCACCAGCGGGCCCATCGCCACCTTGGGAATCATGTTGAGCGTCACCAGAAGAGGGAAGGCCACCAGCATCAGCCGCCGGCTGGTGATGAAGAGCAGGGCGCAAAGAATGCCCAGCACCAGGCCCAGCGCGTAGCCGCCGAACACCTCAAGCGCAGTGACGCCGGTGTTCTTCAGCCAGCTGTAGTTCGGATTGGCAAGCGTTGCCAGCACCTTCGAGGGCGCCGGGAGGATGAAGGCCTGGATCGCGAAGACCCGCACCACCAGCTCCCACAGCACCACCCCTGCCAGATGCACGCCGACCACGAGGGCCCAGCGATGCCACTGGGGACGTTCACCGCCGGCGGTGGCCTGGACTGGCGTCGCGATTGCAGGAGGCGCCAGCGCGCCGTCGGGTGCCGTCATTTCAATTCCCGGGTCGTAGGAAGCAATGCGGCGGATCATAGGAGCCGCATCGACCCGAGTCAACCAACTGGTTGATATTTTTGCGAAGTCAGGGTCGCAAGGCGTTCAGCGCGAATTCGATGACATGCCGGCGGCGCTGCAGCAGGGCGCCGCGCGAATCCAGCGCCTTGCCGAAGATGGCCGACAGCGTGTGGTTGTTGGAGAAGAAGAAGTACGAAATGCCGGCAATCGAGATGTAGAGGTTGATCGCGTCGAAGTCGGGCCTGAACACGCCCGCGGCCACGCCGCGCTCCAGCGTGGCCTCGAGCATTTCGATGAAGGGAGAGTGCATCTTCTGCAGCCTCTCCGACTCGAGCAGGTGCGCGCCCTGGTTGCGGTTCTCGTCGGCCAGCAGCGCGATGAACTCGGGGTGCTCCGCGAGGTAGTCGAAGGAGAAGGCGACCAGCTGGCTCATGGCCTCCATCGGCTCGAGAGCGCCGAGCGTGAGCTTGTGCTCCTTCTCCCGGATCTCGGCGTAGACCGATTCAAGTGCCACCAGGTACAGGCCCTGCTTGCTGTCGAAGTAGTGGTAGACCAGCTGCTTGTTGACGCCCGCCTCGGAAGCGATGACGTCGACCCGCGCGCCCGCGAAGCCCTTGCTGGCGAACTCCGCCACCGCGGCGGAGATGAGGGCCTGCTTGGCGGCTGCGGGGTCGCGCTCGCGCTTCGCGGCCGGAGCGGCCGGGGTGGTGGAGGAGGATGCGGTCATGGTGGTGCGATTCTGGCTTGTCGCAGGGGCGGCGCCGATTGCGAGTCAACCAAACAGTTGGTAATATGAATTTCAGCCTCGATTTTGACCCTCTTTTGGAGTGAACCGCATGAAAAAGCTGTTGTCCGCCGCCGGCGCCACCGCACTGCTGATGGCTTCGGCCACCGGCGCCTCTACCGCGTTCGCGGCCGATGCCATGAGCCTGATGCTCAACTGGACCCCCACGGCCGACCATGCGCCGCTCTACTACGCGAAGGCGAAGGGCTGGTACAGCGAGGCGGGCATCGACCTGAACATCGAGGCGGGCAAGGGCTCCGCGGTATCGGCGCAGCGCGTGGGCACCGGCGGCAGCGACCTCGGCATCTCCGACCTGCCCACCACCATCCAGGCCAGGGGCAAGGGGGCCGACGTGAAGGCGGTGATGGTCATCTACGCCAACAGCCCTCAGGGCTTCTATTGGCTGAAGTCTTCCGGCATCAAAGGCCCGAAGGATTTCGCGGGCCGCAAGATCGGCAATCCGCCGGGCGATGCTGCCCGACTCATGTGGCCGGCCTTCGCGAAGAAGGTGGGACTCGACCCCGCGGGCGTCACCTTCGTGAACGTCAGTCCGCAGGCCAAGGTGGCGGCGCTGAAGAGCAAGTCGGTCGACATCATCAGCGACTTCTACAACGAGCACGACCTGAAGGCGCGCGAGTTCGGCGCCGACCTGGGCTTCCAGTCATGGCGCGAGGCGGGCGTGAACGTTTACGGCAACTCGCTGATCGTCAATGGCCCCTACCTGGCGAAGAACCCGGCGCAGGTGAAGAAGTTCGTTGCCGTGACCCAGCGCGCCTACGAGGCTTGCGTGAAGGACTTCGAGCCCTGCCTGCAGGCGCTCACCGCCAGCGTGAGCGGCCTGTCGCCCGACAACCAGCGCGACCAGTGGAACCGCATCAAGCAGCTGATGCGCGACGACACCACCACCAAGGTGGCGCTCGGTGCCTTCGACGCCCAGCGCGTGAAGTCCGACTACGAACTGGTGTCGTCGCTGATCGGCATCGAGAAAGCCTACGATCCCGCAACGCTGTTCACGAACGAATTCCTCGACAAGGGCGTTCGCATGGCGCCCAACTGAGCGGACCGGGCAGCAGGAAGGGCCGCCTCAGCCGTGATACGGCGGGATCGAGCCCTGGTCCGATGGTGCCGGCGGCGGGACGTCGCCGTTCTTCTGCCGCTCGCGGAACAGCGCGGCGCGCATCAGGAAGATGGTGGTGACCGGCGTGGTGAGCGCCACGAACATCACGATCAGCACCGCGTGCATGAAGAGGCTGTGGCCCTGCGCCGAGAAATACACGATGGTGGCGACCGTCATCGACCACACGCCGCCGGTGGCGCCCAGCGTGGGCGCGTGGATGCGGCGGAAGAAATTGGGCAGCCGGACCAGGCCGAATGAGCCGATGGCCGCGAAGGCCGCGCCCATCACCGCGAAGACGGCGGTAACGATCTCAGCCCACAGCGGCAGCGGGCCCACGAAGAAATCGTTCATCGGAATGCCTCCGTGCTTCGCATTGCGGCGCGCGCCTGCTCGGTGTGGCAGAGCGCGCCGTTCATTCGATCACCTCGCCGCGCAGCAGGAACTTGGCCATCGCGGTCGAGCTCACGAAGCCGAAGAGCGCGATCAGCATCGCGGCGCCGAAGTAGACGTCGCTCGAGTAGACGATGCCCAGCACCAGCATCATCAGCATCCCGTTGATGTAGAGGCAGTCCAGCGCCATCACGCGGTCTTGCGCGGAAGGGCCGATCAGCAGACGGGCGACGGCGCACAGCATCGCCACCGCCAGCAGGAACAGCGCGAATTTGAGCGACCAGAAAAGGATCGGCGTCATGACTCGAAGATCTCCATCAGCGGACGTTCGTAGCGGCTCTTGATCTGCGCGATGAAGGCGGCTTCGTCGTCGAGGTCGAACACGTGGATCAGCAGGGTGCTGCGGTCGAACGCCACCTCGCCCCAGGCGGTGCCCGGCGTGAGGCACATGATCATCGAGAGCACCGCGAGGCCGTTGGGGTCGCGCATGTCCAGCGGTATGCGCACGAAGCTCGCATGGATCTGCTCGCTGCGGCGCGTGAGCAGCGCGCGCGACACCGCGAACACCGACACCGACATGTCGTAGACCACGACACCGCACAGCCGCAGCGCCAGGCCCGGGTGGCGCATGCGCACCGTGGCCGGCCGCAGGCCCTTGGTCAGCAGCGGCACTGCGATGGCGAGCAGCACGCCCGACAGCAGCGTGCTCGCCTCGAGCGACTGATTGAGCAGCAGCCAGATGACGAAAAGCGCGAGCGACAGCGGCGGAGACGGAATCAGGCGTCTCATCGTGAGCCTGCCTTCATTTCGGCCTTGATTTCGGCCGCTGCTTCTGCCTTGGCGGCGGGCGCCGGGTTCGGCACCTGCCGCGCCTCCATCACCGCCGCGCGGTAGGCCGTCGGCGTGCGCAGGCCTTCGGCAGTGGCCATCGCGTGGCGCATCACCGGTCCGGCCCACACCGTGAGCGCGATGCCCGCGACGATGAGCCCCGCCACCGGCAGCACCTCGAGCGCAGGCAGCGAGGGCAGGTTGCCGTGCGGCTGGGTCCAGAAATGGCGGATGCCGGTGCGGCTGAGCGCGATCAGCGCCAGGAAGCCCGAGGCGATCAGCAGCACCAGGAAGGTCCAGCCGGCGGTGCCGATCGCGCCGCTGCCGTTCATCAGGCCGGAAAGCATCGCGAACTTGCCGACGAAGCCCGACAGCGGCGGCAGGCCGGTCAGCAGCAGCGTGCAGATCATGAAGCTCAGGCCGAGGAAGGCGACGCCCGCCGGAATGGCGCGGCCGTAGAGCGCCTGCGCGTTGTCGTCGAGGTTCACGTCGCTCAGCGCGCTCAGGTCTTCTGCCAGGAAGGGCGCAGTGCCCGCGACCTCGTGCGGCGCCACGCTCATGCCCGCGTTGCGCCAGCGCTCGATCATGTCGGTCAGCAGGAAGAAGGCGCTCACCGCGAGCGTGGAACTCAGCAGGTAGAAAAGCGCGCCGGCCCACACGGCCGGCTGGCCCAGCCCCACCGCGGCGAGCAGCGTGCCGGCCGACATCAGCACGCTGAAGCCGGCGAGGTTGGAAAGCCGCTGCGTGCCGAGGATGCCCAGCGCCGCCACGAAGAGCGTGGCGATGCCCGCTCCCACCAGCACCGGCTGGCCGAAGGCGGCCGAGGCGCCGGTGTCGGGCGCGAACAGCACCGTCCACAGCCGCAGTACGGTGTAGACGCCCAGCTTGGTGAGCAGCGCGAACACCGCGCCCACCGGCGACACCGCCGCGCTGTAGGCCGGCACCAGCCAGAAGTTGAGCGGCCATGCGCCCGCCTTGGCGAAGAAGGCGGTGAACAAGATGGCCGTGGCCGCGTGCACCAGCCCGCGGTCGCCGGGCGCGAGCTCCGCGATGCGCATGCCCAGGTCGGCCATGTTGAGCGTGCCGGTCACGCCGTAGAGGATGGCCGCGCCGATCAGGAACAGCGAAGATGCCGCGAGGTTGATCGCGATGTAGTGCAGCCCCGCCTGCACCCGCAGCCGCCCCGAGCCGTGCAGCAGCAGGCCGTAGGAGGCGGCGAGCATCACCTCGAAGAACACGAAGAGGTTGAACAGGTCGCCCGTGAGGAAGGCGCCGTTCAGGCCCATGAGCTGCAGCTGCAGCAGCGGATGGAAGTGCACGCCCGCGCGGTCCCAGCGCGAGGTGGAGTAGATCGACGCGGCGAAGGCGATCACGCCGGTGAGGGCCACCATCATGGTCGAGAGGCGGTCGGCCACCAGCACGATGCCGAAGGGCGCGCGCCAGTTGCCCGGCAGGTACACACCGATGGAGCCGGGGCCGCTGCCCGTGTCGGGCGCGTTGACCCAGCGCAGCAGCGCCAGCGCGGCCAGCAGGCCGACCAGGCCCGAGACCACGCTCAGCGCCGACTTGGTGCGCCGGCGGTTCTCTCCCAACAGCAGCATGAGCGCAGCCGTGAGCATGGGCACGAGGATCGGCACCGCCACCAGGTGCGGCATGCTGAACTCGAGCAGCTGGTCGAGCAGATGAAGGACTTCCTTCACTCCGCCTCCTGCCGTTCTTCACCGTCCACGTGGTCGGTGCCGGTGAGGCCTCGCGAGGCGAGCATCACCACGAGGAAGAGCGCGGTCATCGCGAAGCCGATCACGATGGCGGTGAGCACCAGCGCCTGCGGCATCGGGTCGGCCGTGTTGGCCAGCGTGGCCGTCAGGCCCTTGACGAGCACCGGCTCGCTGTCGACCTTGAGCCGCCCCATGCTGAAGATGAAGAGGTTGACTGCGTACGAGATCAGCGTCAGGCCCATGATGACCTGGAAGGTGCGGGGGCGCAGGAGCATGTAGACGCCGGAGCCGGTGAGCACGCCGATGGCGAGTGCGAGCACGATCTCCATCAGCGGGCCCCTTCCTCGGAGGTGGCGATGGCAGCGTCGGCGTCTTTTTCCTTCTGCTCGTCGGCCCAGCGGTGGCTTCTTATCGACTGGTGGGCCAGCCCGGTCAGGATCAGCATGGTGGCGCCGAGCACCAGCGCGAACACGCCGGTGTCGAAGAAGAGGGCGCTGGGCACGTGCACTTCGCCCAGGATCGGCAGGTGCAGGTGCGCGGTGTGCGTCGTGAGGAAGGGGTAGCCGACGAACACCGCGCCGGCGCCGGTGGCCAGCGCCAGCAGCAGGCCGATGGCGATCCAGCGGCGCGGGTAGATGCGCAGGTGCTCCTCCACCCATTCGGTCCCTGAGACGATGAACTGCAGCACCAGCGCCACCGACATCACGAGACCCGCGACGAACCCGCCGCCGGGCGCGTTGTGGCCGCGCATGAAGAAGTACACCGACACCAGCACCGACACCGGCAGCAGCAGGCGCACCAGCACGGCCGGCACCATCAGGTAGCCGACGGCCGTGTCCTTGGCGCGGCGCGGGTTCAGCAGGTCGCTGCTGCCGTCGTCGGCCTGCAGCCGCTGCTGGATCGGCAGCGCCATCGACTCGATGGCCGGGCGGAAGCGCCGCAGCAGCGCATACACCGTGAGCGCCACGATGCCCAGCACCGTGATCTCGCCGAAGGTGTCGAAGCCGCGGAAATCGACCAGCATCACATTGACCACGTTGGTGCCGCCGCCCTCGGTGAGCGCGCGTTCCAGGAAGAAGGGCGAGATGCTCTGCGGGAAGGTGCGCGTCATCATGGCCCAGGCCAGCGCGGCCATGCCGCTGCCGGCGATGGCCGCGATCAGCAGGTCGCGCCCGCGCCGGCCCCAGGGCTTGAGACGCGCGCGTGCCGGCTGCACCACGTCCTTGCTGCGCATCGGCAGCCACCGCAGGCCCAGCAGGATCAGCACGGTGGTGACGGCCTCGACCACCAGCTGCGTCAGCGCGAGGTCGGGCGCGGAGAACCAGATGTAGGTCACGCACGAGACCAGTCCCGCGGCCGCGGCCAGCATCAGCGCCGCCAGCCGGTGGAACTTGGCCTGCCACGCGGCGGCCACCGCGCAGGTGCCGCCGATCAGCCAGGTCATGGCGAACATCGGCGAGAAGGGCAGCAGCTCGCGCGTGCCGGGCGCGGCGGGTGTGAGCTGCAGGGAGGCGGTCGCGCCGGCCACTGCCACCACCACCAGCAGCAGCAGTTGCCACTGCATGCGCTTGGTGCCGAAGAGGCGGCGGCTGCGCCGGCCGGCCTCGCTCAGCAGCGCGATCACGTGTTCGAAGATGACCTGGCCGTCGAAGCGGTGCAGCAGCGGCGTGTTCTCCAGGCCGCCGCTCGCACGCTGGTGGCGCTGCAGCAGGTACAGCGCGGCGCCGCCGGCCAGCGCCACGAAGCTCATCAGCAGCGGCAGGTTGAAGCCGTGCCACACGGCCAGGCTGTATTCGGGAAGCGTGCCGCCGACCACCGGCGAAGCAGCCGCGGCGAGCATCGGCCCGACCGACCAGGCCGGTGCCACGCCCACCACCAGGCACAGCAGCACCAGCAGCTCGACCGGCACCCGCATCCAGTGCGGCGGCTCGTGCGGATGCTTGGGCACCTCGTCGCCGCAGGGCGGTCCGAAGAAGACGTCGAACACGAAGCGCGCCGAGTAGGCCACGCTGAAGACGCCCGCCACGGTGGCGATCACCGGCAGGCTGAAGTCGACCCAGGGGGTGGCCTGGATGAACACCGTCTCGGCGAAGAACATCTCCTTCGACAGGAAGCCGTTGAGCAGCGGCACCCCAGCCATCGAGGCGCTGGCGATGATGGCCAGCGTGCCGGTGATCGGCATGAGCCGCATCAGGCCGCTGAGCTTGCGGATGTCGCGCGTGCCCGTCTCGTGGTCGATGATGCCGGCCGCCATGAAGAGCGACGCCTTGAAGGTGGCGTGGTTCATCACGTGGAAGACCGCCGCCACCGCCGCGAGCGGGCTGTTCAGCCCCAGCAGCAGCGTGATGAGCCCGAGGTGCGAGATGGTGGAGTAGGCCAGCAGCGCTTTCAGGTCGCGCTGGAACATCGCGATGAAGCCGCCGAGCAGCAGCGTGACGGCACCGGCACCGCCCACCATCCAGAACCACTGCTCGGTGCCCGAGAGCACCGGCCACAGCCGCGCCATCAGGAACACGCCCAGCTTCACCATGGTGGCCGAGTGCAGGTAGGCCGACACCGGCGTGGGCGCTGCCATGGCGCGCGGCAGCCAGAAGTGGAAGGGGAACTGCGCGCTCTTGGTGAAGGCGCCCAGCAATATCAGCGTGAGAGCCGTCGGATACAGCGCGTGCGCGCGGATCACGTCGCCCGAGGCCAGAACCTTGTCGAGCTCGTAGCTGCCGACGATGCGGCCCAGCACCAGCACGCCGGCCAGCAGGCACAGCCCGCCCGCGCCTGTGACCGTGAGCGCCATGCGCGCGCCGCGCCGCGCGTCGCGGCGGTGGTGCCAGTAGCCGATCAGCAGGAAGGAGAACAGGCTGGTGAGCTCCCAGAACAACACCATCTGGATCAGGTTGCCCGAGAGCACCACGCCCATCATCGCGCCCATGAACGCGAGGAAGAACGAGAAGAAGCGAGGCACCGGGTCGGAGGCCGACATGTAGTAGCGCGCGTAGAGCACCACCAGCGCGCCGATGCCCAGCACCAGCATGCAGAAGAGCCACGCGAAGCCGTCCATGCGGAACACGAGGTTCAGGCCCAGTGCGGGCAGCCATTCGATCTGCTGCCGCAGCACGCCGCCGTTGGCGATCTTGGGGAAGAACCATGCGGCCTGGATGGCGCAGCCCAGCGCAACCAGCCCCGCCAGCGTCGACTCCCTGTTGCGCGCGTTGGAAGGCATCAACGCGGCCAGCACGCTGGCGATGAAGGGGAGGGCGACGAGAAAGACCAGGGGCATTGGGGTCGATTCTATCGGGCGGCCCTATGGAAAGCCTTATCTATAACCGCAAGACATAAGGCAGTTTTAGTGCGGTTTTCATCTGGCTCAGGAAGCGAAAGCCTGCACGCTGCGGATGCCCAGCCAGGTGAGGAAGAGCGATCCGCCCAGATGGGCGGCCGCAGTCACCATGGCCACGCCGAGCCTGCCTTCCAGCAGCATGGTCGTGACCTCGGCCGAGAAGCTAGAGAAGGTGGTGAGCCCGCCCAGGAAGCCCGTCACCAGCGCGAGCCGCCAGACGGGATCGAGGTCAGGAAGCAGCTGGAAGGTGGCGACGGCGATGCCTATGAGGTAGCCGCCGATCAGGTTGGCCGCGAGCGTGCCCCAGGGCATGAGGCCGCCGACGCCGAACCAGAGTGCCAGGCCCCAGCGGGCCAGGGCGCCTACGGAGGCGCCGATGCAGATGGCGATGATTGGAAGGAGCATGGCCCCGATTGTCAGGGCGCCATCTGCTGAGGCAGCCACGTCACCAACTGCGGGACGAAGTAGATGATGAGCACGGCCGCCACCATGAGGAGGAACATCGGCAGGGTGACGCGCGCGATGTAGAGCAGGTCCCTGCCCGTCATGCCCTGCAGCACGAACAGGTTGAATCCCACGGGTGGCGTGATCTGCGCCATCTCCACCACCAGCACGATGAAGATGCCGAACCAGACCGGGTCGATGCCTGCTGCCGTCACGGTCGGCATGATCACCCCCATGGTCAGCACCACCATCGAGATGCCGTCGAGGAAGCAGCCGAGCACCACGTAGAACACCGCGAGCATCAGGATCAGCTGGAACTTCGACAGCCCCAGCGAGCCGATCCATTCGGCCAGGTGCCGCGGCAGGCCGATGTAGCCCATGGCCAGCGTGAGGAAGGCGGCGCCCGCGAGGATCAGCGCCATCATGCAGTACAGGCGCGTGGCGCCGAGCAGCGCCTCCTTGAAGCTGTTCCAGGTCAGCGAGCCCTGCGCGGCAGAGATGACCATCGCGCCCACCACGCCCACCGCAGCCGCCTCGGTGGCCGTGGCGATGCCCGCGTAGATGGAGCCGAGCACCGACAGGATCAGCAGCGCCACCGGGATCAGCGACATCGAGGCCCTGAGCTTCTCGGCGAAGGGCAGCTTCGCGTCGGCCGGCGGCACCCGGTCGGGATTGCGCAGCGCCCAGAAAACGATGTAGCCCGAGAAAAGCAGCGCCAGCATGATGCCCGGAATGACGCCCGCGATGAACAGCCGCGCGATCGACACGTCCGCACTCACCCCGTAGACGATCATGATGATCGAGGGCGGGATCAGCAGCCCCAGCGTGCCGGCGCCTGCCAGCGTGCCGATGACCATGTCGTCGGGGTAGCCGCGCCGCTTGAGTTCGGGCAGGCTCATCTTGCCGATGGTGGCGCAGGTCGCGGCGCTGGAGCCTGACACCGCGGCGAACACCGCGCAGCCCGCCACGTTGGTGTGCAGCAGCCGGCCGGGCAGGCTCTGCATCCACGGGGCGAGG
>CAJYQC010000266.1 GCA_913776885.1 uncultured Variovorax sp. | reverse complement strand
TCGGCGAAGTTCTTCGCGGCCTTGGCGGCGGCGCGTGCGTCGATCCTGGCCTGGATGGTGGCTTCGTCGAGCGTGCTGCCGGCCTGCAGGAAGGCCCGCGGGTCGCCCTGCAGGATGCCCAGCGAAGCGGCCAGCGCCTTCAGCAGCCCGGCGGTTTCGGCGGACCTGGTGCGGTTGACCTCGCCCGCCAGTTCGAACAGCACGGCAATCGCTTCGGGCGTGCCGAAGTCCTCGTCCATGGCAGCCTTGAAGCGCGCCGCATGAGGCTGGCTCCAGTCGACGGCCACCTCGGCGGGCACGACCAGGTCGATCGCGGTGTACAGGCGCTTGAGCGAATTGCGCGCGTCGTCGAGATGGGCGTTGCTGTAGTTGAGCGCGCTGCGGTAATGCGTGCGCACCAGGAAGAAGCGCAGCGTCTCGGCGTCGTACTTCTGAAGCACCTCGCGGATGGTGAAGAAGTTGCCGAGGCTCTTGGACATCTTCTCGTTGTCCACGCGCACGAAGCCGTTGTGAACCCAGAAGCGCGACAGAGTCTTGCCGTTGGCACCCTCGCTCTGCGCGATCTCGTTCTCGTGGTGCGGAAACTGCAGGTCGGCGCCGCCGCCGTGGATGTCGAAGGTCTCGCCGAGGGTCGCGCAGCTCATGGCCGAGCACTCGATGTGCCAGCCCGGACGGCCCGTGCCGTAGGCGCTTTCCCATTTGGCATCGGCGGGCTCGGTCGGCTTGGCGGCCTTCCAGAGCACGAAGTCGAGCGGGTCCTGCTTGCCGTCGAGCACCGCGACGCGCTCGCCCGCATGCAGTTCATCGAGCGACTTGCCAGATAGCTTGCCGTAGCCCGGGAACTTGCGCACCGCGTAGTTCACGTCGCCGTTCTCGGAGCGGTAGGCCAGGCCCTTCTGCTCGAGCTTCTCGATGATGCCGAGCATCTGCGGCACGTATTCGGTGGCGCGCGGCTCGATGGTGGGCGGCTCGATGCCGAGCGCGCCGATGTCCTCGTGCATCGCCGCGATCACTTCGTCGGTCAGTTGGCGGATGGTGATGCCGCGCTGCACCGAGCGGGCGATGATCTTGTCGTCGATGTCGGTGATGTTGCGCACATAGGTCACCTCGTAGCCGCTCGCGCGCAGCCAGCGCTGCACCACGTCGAACGCCATCATCATCCGGGCGTGGCCGATGTGGCAGAAGTCGTAGACCGTCATGCCGCAGACGTACATGCGCACCTTTCCCGGTTGCAATGGGGAGAATTCCTCCAATTCACGCGACAGCGTGTTGTAGATGCGCAGACTCATGAGATTCGGAAAACGTCGTTTCGCGCACGTGCGGCACGGGCGAAAGACGGTGTTTTTCAGGGGTGGCTGGGACTGTGTTCGCGAGGGGGTCGAGATAGCCCCTCGGTTACAATCCGCTCAAGTATAAACGGCCGCCGTCGGGTAGTGTCCGGGTGTTCCCCAGGCCCGCACCCCGAACTCGCCCCACCGCATCTCCCCCCAATTCCGCCGAGGCTTCATGAAGCACGCCGCCTTCTCCAGACTCTCCATTGCCTTCGCACTGCTGTTCGGCCTCTGGGGCTCCGCCGCGTACGCGAACGAATACGACGACGTGAACGCGCTGCTGCGCCAGGGCAAGTCGAACGAGGCGCTCGCCAAGGCCGACACCTACATCGCCGGCAAGCCGCGCGATCCGCAGATGCGCTTCCTTCGCGGCGTGATCCTCACCGAACAGAACAAGCAGGCCGAGGCCATCGCCGCATTCACCCAGCTCACGCAGGACTTTCCCGAGCTTTCCGAGCCCTACAACAACCTCGCTGCGCTCTACGCGTCGCAGAGCAAGTTCGACCAGGCGCGCGCCGCACTCGAGCAGGCCCTGAAGCTCAACCCGAACTACGCAACGGCGCACGAGAACCTCGGCGACGTGTACGCCCGCCTGGCTGCACAGGAATACGTGCGTGCGCAGCAGTTTGCGAGCACCAATGCCAGCGTCGCACCCAAGCTCGCGCTGATCCGCCAGATCTTCACCCCCAAGACCGAAGCCGAGGCGGCCGCCCTGCCCCCCGCGCCGGCGGTGGTGCGCAAGCCGGTCGGCCGGACGAGCAAGTAACCGAAGTCATCCCATCCGTCGCCGCCGCGGCACCGCCAGGGTCTGCACGGCGCGGCACCGTTTCTCCATCCGCATACGGAGTTCACTTGAAGATCCATTCTCTTTCTCGCTTCAGCCGCCGCGGCGCCCTCGTTCTGGCCGCCGCGTTCGCGTTCGCTGCCACGGGCCATGCGCAGGCGGCCGCGCCGCGCGTCAAGCTCGCCACCACGGCCGGCGACATCGTGGTCGAACTCGACGAAGCCAAGGCGCCCAAGACGGTCGAGAACTTCCTTCAGTACGTCAAGGACAAGCACTACGACGGCACCGTGTTCCACCGCGTGATCGACGGCTTTATGATCCAGGGCGGCGGCTTCACCGCCGACCTCCAGCAAAAGCCCACGCGCGCCCCCATACCGCTGGAGGCGAGCAACGGCCTGAAGAACGACAAGTACACGATCGCCATGGCGCGTACCGGCAACCCCAACTCGGCGACCTCGCAGTTCTTCATCAACGTGAAGAACAACGACTCGCTCAACGCGCCCAACCCCGATGGGTACGGCTACACCGTCTTCGGCAAGGTCGTCTCCGGCACCGACGTGGTCGACAAGATCCGCGCCGTGGCCACCGGCAACAAGGGCGGCATGCAGAACGTGCCGCTCGAAGCCGTCACCATCAAGTCCGCCACCGTGGTGGCGAAGTAATCGCATCGCATCGGTTTTCGAATCGGTTTTTCCCTTCCCAAGCAGGAGCCCAACATGAGCAACCCCCAAGTCGAACTGCACATCAAGAACCTCGGCGTGATCACGCTCGAGCTCGACGCCGCCAAGGCGCCGAAGTCGGTCGAGAACTTCGTCTCTTACGTGAAGAAGGGCCACTACGACAACACGGTGTTCCACCGCGTCATCCCCGGCTTCATGGTGCAAGGCGGCGGTTTCGAGCCCGGCATGAAGCAGAAGCCCACTGACGCCGAGATACAGAACGAGGCCAACAACGGCCTGAAGAACGACAACTACACCGTGGCCATGGCCCGCACCAGCGCGCCCCACTCGGCCACCGCCCAGTTCTTCATCAACGTGGCCGACAACGGTTTCCTGAACCACACCGCTCCCACGGCCCAGGGCTGGGGTTATGCGGTCTTCGGCAAGGTCGTCAAGGGCACCGAGGTGGTCGACCAGATCAAAGGCGTGAAGACCGGCCGCAAGGGCTTCCATGACGACGTACCGCTCGAGGACGTCGTGATCGAGAAGGCCGTCGTCACCGCGGAATGATCTTCGACCGGCGCGACGCACTGGCAGCGACGGCAGCATGAGCACAGCGGCGAGCCCGGCTTTCGCTGAGCTGGTGGCGCCGCCCGCGTGGCGCACGGTCGATCTCATCTCCGACCTGCACCTGCAGGCCGGAGAGCCCGCCACCTTCGAGGCCTGGCAGGGCTATCTGCAGACCACGCCGGCGGACGCGCTCTTCATCCTCGGCGACCTGTTCGAGGTATGGGTGGGCGACGACTCTGCCATGGAAGCCGGCGAGCCCGCAAGCTTCGAGGCCCAGTGCGCCGAGCTTCTGCGCCGCACCGCGCAGCGCCTGCCGGTGTTCTTCATGCACGGCAACCGCGACTTCCTCGTCGGCCCCGCCTTCGCGGCGCAATGCAACATCACGCTGCTCGACGACCCGACCGTGCTGGTGCTGCACGGCCAGCGCTGGCTGCTGAGCCACGGCGACATCCTCTGCCTGGAAGACACGGAATACCTGAAGTTCCGCGCCCAGGTTCGCACGCCCGAATGGCAGGCCGCATTCCTCGCCCGGCCGCTCGAAGAACGCCGAGCGATTGCGCGCTCCATGCGCGTGCAGAGCGAAGACCGCAAGCGCAACCCGTTGATGGTCTGGGCCGATGTCGATGCGCAGGCCGCACGCGACTGGCTGCGGCAGGCGAATGCCCATGCACTGGTGCACGGCCATACGCACCGCCCGGCCGACCACGACCTGGGCGACGGCCTGCGCCGCATGGTGCTGAGCGACTGGGATGCCGCCGCGCATCCGCCGCGCGCGCAGCTTCTGTGCCTCTCGCCCGCCGGCGCGCAGCGCGTCGACCTGCGCTAGCCGCGCCGCCGCCCGCGATGTTCAAGTGGCTGCGCCGCCTGCGCGCCCTGCCCCCGATCCCCGAAGCCGCCTGGCAGGCCACGCTGCGGCGCTACGCCTTCCTGGGCGCGCTGCCGGAGGCCGACAGGCAGCGGCTGCGCACGCTCACGGCCGAGTTCCTGCGCGACAAGGAATTCCACGGCGCCAAGGGCTTCACCATCACCAACGAAGTCGCGCTGGCCATCGCGGCGCAAGCCGTGCTGCCGGTGCTGCACCTGAAGGGCGGGCTGAACTGGTACGACGATTTCGTCGGCATCGTCGTGCATCGCTCCGAGGTGGTGGCGCGGCGCAAGGTGGTCGACGAAGCGCAGGTGGTGCACGAATACGGCGAAGTCGTCGCCGGCGAGGCCATGGACCGCGGCCCGGTCATGCTGAGCTGGGACGACGTGCTGGCAAGCAGC
>CAJYQC010000265.1 GCA_913776885.1 uncultured Variovorax sp. | reverse complement strand
TTCGTCTTCATCCTTCCACCAAGAGATTCGCAACCCTCAAGAACCACATGCTTGATCGCCGATCCTTCCTTGCCGCCGGCAGTGCCGCTGCCGCCCTCGCCGCCCTCGGACTGCCGCAGGAGGCCCTGGCCGCCAATGGCCTGCAGCTGAGCCAGCCCACGCCCTTCTCCTTCGACGCGCTGGTCGCGCAGGCCAAGGCGCTCGCCGCCAGGCCTTACGCCGCGGCCGCGCCGCTGGCACCCGAGGTGCTCGACCGGATCGACTACGACGCGCACGGCAAGATCAAGTTCGACCCCGCCAACGCCCTCTTCCGCGACGGGCCCGGCGCGTTCCCGGTCACCTTCTTCCACCTGGGCCGCTTCTTCCAGACGCCGGTGCGCATGAACGTGCTGGAGAACACCGACGGCGACGTCTTCGCGCGCGAGGTGCTGTACAGCCCCTCCTATTTTTCGATGCCGCCGGACAGCCCCGCGCGCTCGCTGCCCCCGGGCGCGGGCTTCGCCGGTTTCCGCCTGCAGGAAAGCCGCCTGGGCGACCAGAGCAAGCTCGACTGGCAGAAGAACGACTGGGTCGCCTTCCTCGGCGCCTCGTACTTCCGTGCCATCGGCGAGCTCTACCAGTACGGCCTGTCGGCACGCGGCATCGCGCTCGACGTGGCGGTGCCCGACCGGCCCGAGGAGTTCCCGAACTTCACGCGCTTCTACTTCGAGACGCCGGCGGCCAACAACACGACCTCGATGACGGTCTACGCACTGCTCGAAGGGCCGAGCGTGACGGGCGTCTTCAAGTTCGTCATGCAGCGCACCAAGGCCGTCATCATGGACATCGACGCGCGCATCTTCGTGCGCAAGGACGTGGCCCGCCTGGGGCTGGTGCCGCTCACCTCCATGTACTGGTACTCGGAAACCACCAAGCCCACCGCCATCGACTGGCGCCCAGAGGTGCACGACTCCGACGGCCTCGCGATCTGGAACGGCGCGGGCGAGCGCATCTGGCGCCCGCTGAACAACCCGACGCAGACGCGCGCCTCGGCCTTCGCCGACACCAGGCCGCGCGGCTTCGGCCTGCTGCAGCGCGACCGTGCCTTCGACCACTATCAGGACGGCGTGAACTACGAGAAGCGCCCGAGCCTCTGGATCGAGCCGCTGGGCGACTGGGGCGAGGGCTCGGTGCAGCTCATCGAGATCCCGACCGACGACGAGATCCACGACAACATCGTCGCCTTCTGGGTGCCCAAGGCCGATGCGAAGGCGGGCTCCAGCTACAGCCTGCAGTACCGCCTGCACTGGACCGACCAGGAACCCTTCCCCACGCCGCTGGCGCGCTGCGTGGCCACGCGCATCGGCCGCGGCGGCCAGCCGGGCCAGCCGCGTCCGCAGGGCGTGCGCAAGTTCATGGTTGAGTTCATCGGCCAGCCGCTGACGACCGTGCCCTTCGGCGTGAAGCCCGAGGTGGTGCTGACGGCGGCGAAGGGCAAGTTCTCGTACGTGTTCGCCGAGGCCGTGCCCAACGGCGTGCCCGGCCACTGGCGCGCCCAGTTCGACTTCACGCCCGAAGGCAACGAGCCGATCGACATGCGCCTGTACCTGAAGAACGGCGACCAGACGCTCACCGAAACCTGGCTGTACCAGTACCAGCCGGGTTGAGTTCTTCGAGCCGGCCGGCTCGAAGCCTCAGCGCTTGGTGACCGAGATCAGCTCGACCTCGAAGTTCAGCGTCGCGTTCGGCGGGATCACGCCGCCGGCGCCGCGCGAGCCGTATGCGATGGACGGCGGGCAGGTCAGCTTGGCCTTGCCGCCCGGCTTCATCTTCTGCACGCCTTCGGTCCAGCACGGGATCACGCCGTTGAGCGGGAACTCGGTGGGTTCGCCGCGCTTGTAGGAGCTGTCGAATTCCTTGCCGCTGTCGGGGAAGGTGCCGCGGTAGTGCACCTTGACCACGTCGGTGGCCGCGGGCGATGCGCCGGTGCCTTCCTTGATCGACTGGTAGACCAGGCCGCTGGGCGTGGTCACGGGCGCGGACTGCGCGAACGCGGCGGGCATGGCAACGAAGGAAACAAGGGCGGCACAGAAAAGAGACTTCACGGAACACCTCGAGGATTGAGAGACCTCGATTATGGCCAGCGGCCATGCGCTGCCTCGTTGGAACAGCCCTTGCTTTGGCGAATGTGCACTGTCAACATTCACGGAGAGAGGAAGTCGCATGAACTCCACCACCGCCGCCGGCACGGGTGCATCGCCTGCCCCTGCCGGCGCAGGCCATCTCAAGAAGGTGCTCGGCCCCGTGCAGCTGTGGGGCATCGCGGTGGGCCTCGTCATTTCGGGTGAGTACTTTGGTTGGAGCTACGGCTGGAACACCGCCGGCACTCTCGGCTTCCTGGTCGCCACGGTGCTGGTGGCGACCATGTACACGACATTCATCTTCAGCTTCACCGAGCTTTCCACCGCCATTCCGCACGCGGGCGGTCCTTTCGCCTATGCGCGCCGCGCCTTCGGCCCCACCGGCGGCTTCGTCGCGGGCTTCGCGACGCTGATCGAGTTCGTCTTCGCGCCGCCGGCCATCGCGCTGGCCATCGGTGCGTATCTCAACGTGCAGTTCCCGGGCATCAACCCGAAGTGGTTCGCACTCGGCGCATACGTGATCTTCATTGGGCTGAACTGGATCGGCGTGGGCATCGCCGCGGCCTTCGAGCTCTTCGTGACGGTGCTCGCCATCGTGGAGCTGCTGGTGTTCATGGGCGTGGTCACGCCGGGCTGGAGCATGGCCAACTTCGTGGCCAACGGCTGGGCCGGCGGCAGCGTGCTGAACGGAACGGCGTTCGCGGGCATCTTCGCTTCCATTCCCTTCGCGATCTGGTTCTTCCTCGCCATCGAGGGCGCGGCCATGGCGGCCGAAGAGGCCCGCGACCCGCACCGCACCATCCCCGTCGCGTACATCGCCGGCATCCTCAC
>CAJYQC010000264.1 GCA_913776885.1 uncultured Variovorax sp. | reverse complement strand
GGTGCACGGCGGCATGGGCTTCATCGAGGAGACCGGCGCGGCGCAGTACTACCGCGACGCCAAGATCCTGACGATCTACGAAGGCACGACCGCCATCCAGGCCAACGATCTCGTGGGCCGCAAGACGGCGCGCGACGGCGGCCAGACGGCCAAGGCGATCGCCGCGCAGATCGAGAAGACCGAAGCCGAGCTGGCGAAGATCGACAACCCTGCTGCTGCGGCCGTGCTCAAGCGCCTGAAGGCCGCGCGCGAAGCCTTCGTGGAGGTGGTCGACTTCGTGGCGGGACAGACCAAGGCATCGCCCAACGCGGTCTTCGCGGGCAGCGTGCCCTACCTGATGCTCGCGGGCAACCTCGTGGCCGGCTGGCAGCTCGCGCGCTCGCTGATCATTGCGCAGGACCTCGCCTCGCGCAGCTTCGACACCGACTTCATGCTGGCGAAGATCGCCACCGCGCGCTTCTACGCCGAGCACATCCTCAACAAGGTGCCGGGCATCCGCGACAGCATCGTCGACGGTGCCGAGAGCGTGACGGCGCTGGCGCTCGAGGCTTTCTGAATACGGACAGCCGAACGCAGAAGTCGCAAAGGTTACGCAGAAGTCGCAGAAGAAAAACCAGAATTTGTCTTCGGGTCCTTTCGCGACCTTTGCGTAGTTTTTGTCTTCCTTCTGCGTTCGGCTGCCCGATCCCGCATTCAACACAACTTTCAAGAGACAAGCATCATGTCGAAACTGCCCCCCGTCCTCGCGAACCTGCCGCTGCCGATCATCGGCTCGCCGCTGTTCATCATCAGCAACCCCAAGCTCGTGATCGCGCAATGCAAGGCGGGCGTGGTCGGCTCGATGCCGGCGCTCAATGCACGGCCAGCGGCGCAGCTGGAAGACTGGCTCGCCGAGATCACCGAGGAACTGGCAGCCTACAACAAGGCCAATCCCGACAAGCCCGCCGCACCGTTCGCCATCAACCAGATCGTGCACAAGAGCAATGACCGGCTCGAGCACGACATGGAGATGGTCGTGAAGTACAAGGTGCCGATCGTCATCACCTCGCTGGGCGCTCGCACCGACGTGAACGACGCGGTGCACAGCTACGGCGGCGTGACGCTGCACGACATCATCAACAACAAGTTCGCGCAGAAGGCGATCGAGAAGGGCGCCGACGGCATCATCGCCGTGGCGGCCGGCGCTGGTGGCCACGCGGGCGTGAAGAGCCCGTTCGCGCTGGTACAGGAGATCCGCCAGTGGTTCGACGGCCCGATCGCGCTGTCGGGCTCCATCGCCACCGGCGGTGCGGTGCTGGCCGCACAGGCGATGTGCGCCGACTTCGCCTACATCGGCACCGCCTTCATCGCCACCGAGGAAGCGCGCGCCAGCGACGAGTACAAGCAGGCCATCGTCGACGGCACCTCCGACGACATCGTCTATTCGAACCTCTTCACCGGCGTGCACGGCAACTACCTTGCGCCCAGCATCGTCAAGGCCGGCATGGACCCGGACAACCTGCCCGAGGGCGACGTGAAGACCATGAACTTCGGCGGCGGCGAAGGCAGCAAGGCCAAGGCGTGGAAGGACATCTGGGGCTCGGGCCAGGGCATCGGCGCCGTGACCGAGGTGGCGACCGCCGGTGCATTCATTGAGAAGCTCAAGCGCGAATACCAGGAGGCAAGACAGCGGCTCGCGCTGTGACCCCGATAGCGGGCGGCGCCGCGCCCGTCGAGGGCGCGCCGCCGTCGTCTCCAGCTTCCCCGCCGGCCGCGTCTTTTCCCTCTGCGGGGCGCATGCCGCTGCTCGATGCCGCCAAGGGCATCGCCTGCGCGGTGATCGTCGGACATCACCTTTCGCGCTATGGCCCGATGCCGGCCGGCGCCTACGCGCTCGCGCCCGATTTCTTCGCATGGCTCTCCGAGGACGGGCGCTTGGCGGTGCAGGTGTTCCTGGTGATCGCCGGCTTCCTGGCGGCCGCCAGCCTCGCACCCGATGGAACGCTGCGCGTGGAGCGGCCGGTGGCGCGCATCCTGCAGCGCTATGGGCGGCTCGTGATGCCTTACCTCGCCGCGCTCACGGTGTGCGTGATCGTCGCCGCCGTGGTGCGGCCATGGCTCGACGAAGAGGTCGTGCCGGCGTCGCCCACCTTCGGACAACTGGTCGCACATGGCCTGCTGCTGCAGGATCTGCTGGGCTACGAGTCGCTTTCCACGGGCGTCTGGTATGTGGCGATCGACTTCCAGCTCTTCGCGCTGGCCCTGGTGCTGGTCGGGCTGCCGTCGATGCTGCAGCGCGCGGGCGGTGCGGTGCCGCAGGGCCTGCGCGCGCGATGGCTGCCAGTGGCGCTGGTCTTCGGGCTGGCGGTGGCTTCGCTCGTGCTCTTCAACCGCAACGCGGGTCTGGACGACACGGCCTTCTATTTCTTCGGCACCTACGGGCTGGGCATGCTGGTGTTCTGGATCGGGCGTGCGACGCGGTTCAGCATCTGGCAGAGCGGCATCGCGCTGCTGGCGCTGATCGGGGCGGGCGCGCTGGCCATCGACTGGCGCAGCCGCATCGCGACGGCGCTGGTCACGGCGCTGTTGATCGCCGTTGCGCAGCGCCGCAACTGGCTGTCGCCGAAGCACTGGCCGGTGGCGGCCATGCCGCTCGTGCGGCTGGGGCGGATGTCGTATTCGCTGTTTCTCATCCACTTCCCGGTACTGCTCGCCATGAACGCGGCGGTCGCGAACGCGGGGCCGCATGGCTCGTGGTTCGACGCGGCGGGGCTTGCCGCGACCTTCGGCCTGTCGGTGGTCGCGGGGGCGCTGCTGTACCGCTGGGTGGAGGCGCGTCCCGCTTCCTGGCGCGCAGTGTTCGCGCTGTTCGCTGCGCTGCTGGTCAGCGGAATAGTCGTTTCTCATTAAGGGGCGGGTGCGCCGGCGCAGGCGCACCGTCCAAATCCTCCTGAACCTGTTGCGCTCCCGTGCGGGAGAGGGCAGTCTGCGGGCTCGTCAGTCGCCTCCGTCTCCGGTATGATTGTGGAAATTTCAGTAAATACTGAAAATTCACGAAAACAAGGAATGACCAAGCACTCGCCAACCCGATCGCCGCTGCGCACTTCCGCGTCGCCGGACGTGGGCGGTGTGGTGCAGGGCGCTGCCGCGCTGTTCTGGTTGCCGCAGGCGGCGTTGCTGGCGATGGCGATTCAGGGGTTGGCTTCGGGACGCGGCTTCACGGCAGCGATGTGGCCTGCCGCGGCGATCCTGCTGCTCGGACTGGCAAGGGCCGCCTGCGAGGCCTGGGGCGCTCGCCGGACCTTCACGCGCGCCCGCGCACGGCTCACCGAGCTGCGCGCGCAGACCGCCGCCGCGCTGGCTGCCGGCTCGCCGCTCGATCGCAGCCGCGCGCATTCCGGCTTGGCCGCCAGCGTGCTTGCCGAGCAGGCCGAGGCGCTGGTGCCTTACCTCGTGCGCTACCAGCCCGCGCGTTGGCGCGCGACGGTGGTGCCGGCCTTCATCGTGTGCGCGGTGGCTGCCTTCTCGTGGGTGGCTGCGCTGGTGCTTCTTGCCGCCGCGCCGCTGATCCCGATTTTCATGGCCATCGTCGGGTGGCGCGCCAGGGCCGCGAGCGAGGCGCAGATGGTGGAGCTAGGCGGCATGAACGCCTTCCTGCTCGACCGGCTGCGCGGCCTGACCACGCTGCGCTCGCTGGGCGCCGTCGAGATCACCGCCCGGCGCCTGGGCGATGCGGCCCAGTCGCTGCGCCGCCGGACGATGGCCGTGCTGCGCATTGCGTTCCTCTCGTCGGCCGTGCTCGAACTCTTCTCTGCGCTGGGCGTGGCGCTGGTGGCCGCCTACGTCGGCTTCCATTTGCTCGGCTCCATCGGCTTCGGCACTTGGGGGCGCACGCTGAGCCTGGGCGAGGGCCTGTTCGTGCTGCTGCTGGCACCCGCGTTCTTCGAGCCTCTGCGCGAGCTGTCGATGGTGTGGCACGACCGCGCTGCCGGCGAGGCTGCGCTGGAGGCGCTCGACCGACTGCAGCGCAACGAACTGCCTCTGCCCGGCGCGAGCGCCTCGCTGACACGCGCGACGACGAATGCTCACGCTGGAGCGCCGGCCGTCGTCATCCGCGACCTGCATTTCTCCTGGCCCGGCGAGCCGCAGGAAGTCTTCGACGGCTGCCAACTGCGCATCGCCTCCGGGGAGCACGTTGCGCTGACGGGCCCGAGCGGCAGCGGCAAGACCGCGTTGCTGTCGCTGATCGCGGGCCTCGTGCCGGCGACGCGCGGCGAAATATCCATCGGCGGCGTTGCGCTCACCGACCGCACGGTGGCCTCCCTGCGCGAGCGGATGGGCTGGATGGGGCAGGCGCCGCACGTCTTCGCCGGTTCGGTCGAAGCCAATGTGGCCCTGGGCCGCCTCGATGCCGACACCCGGCGTGTCACCGAAGCCATGCGCTTCGCGTCGCTGCAGTCGGTGGCGCAGGCGCATCCGGCCGCCTCGCTGGGCGAGGGCGGACAGGGCCTTTCCGGCGGTGAGGCCGTGCGTCTTGCGCTTGCGCGCGTCGCGGTCCATCCGCATGCCGACCTGCTGCTGGTCGACGAACCCACCGCGCACCTCGACACCGAGACCGCCGAGCGCGTGATCGATGCGCTGCTGGCGCTGGCCCGCGGCAAGACCCTCATCGTCGCGACGCACGACCCGGCGCTGGCAGCGCGCATGGACCGCACCGTGAGCCTTGGCAGCGCAGAAGCGATGGAGAAGGCGGCATGAACAAGACTTCTCGCCCGGGCACCAGCTGGCGCGACCTGCGCCTGGTGCTGCGCCCCTTCCTCGCCACCCAACCGCGCTGGCTGCTCCTGGGCTGCCTGCTCGCGGCGATCACGGTGCTGGCTGGCATGGCGCTGCTGGGCCTGTCCGGATGGTTCATCACCGCGACCGCGCTGGCCGGCCTGCATGCCGCCACGGCTTTCACCTTCGACGTGTTCATGCCCTCCGCAGGCATCCGCCTGCTCGCGCTCGGCCGCACCGCATCGCGCTATGGCGAGCGTCTGGTGACGCACGACGCCACCTTCGCCGTGCTCGCCGACATGCGCGTGCGGCTGTTCCGCGGCTGGGCCAGGGCAGAGGCGGCACGCCAGCTGCTGATGCGGCCGGCGCGCCTGCTGTTTCGGCTGACCGCCGACATCGACGCGCTCGAATCGCTTTATCTGCGCCTGCTGGTGCCGGCGGCCGCTGCGCTCGGCGCTGCATTGCTCGCGGGCACGGTGCTCGGCTTCATGCACGCGGCGATGGGCCTTGCGCTGGCACTGTGGCTGGTGATCGCGGGCTGGGGCATCGCCTCGGCCGTCGCGAGGCGCGCGCGCCGGCCGGCCGTGCGACGCGCCCATGCCATCGAGACGCTGCGCGCACGCACCGTCGATCTGGTGGCAGGGCAGGCCGACCTGGTGATGGCAGGCCGCATCGATGCCCAACGCGAGGCCTTGATGGTCGCCGACGCGCAACTCGCCAAGGCCGATCTCGCGCTGAACAGGCTCGAGGCATCGGCCGGTTTCGCCTACGGCAGCGCGGGCACCCTGACGCTCGTCGGCGTTCTGCTGGCCGTCGGCCTGCTGGTGGGCGAGGGTGCGATCGGCGTGCCGGCGGCGGCGCTCGCATTGCTGGTGGCGCTCACGGCGACCGAGCCCTTTGCAGCATTGCGGCGCGGTGCGCTCGATGCGGGCCGCACATGGCTGGCGGTAAGGCGACTCGCTCCCCGCATGGATCGCGCCGTCGATGAGCCCGCTGCGACGACGAATGCCCCGGACTCAGGAATCGCACTCCGGCTGGAGCAAGTCACCGTCGCCCATGGCGGCAGCGGCACGCCGGTCCTCGCCGAAGCCTCGCTGACGCTGCGCGCAGGCGAACGTGTCGCGCTCATCGGGGCGAGCGGCGCCGGCAAGTCCTCGCTGCTTGCTGCCATTGCAGGCGAGATCACGCCTCGCTCGGGCAGCGTTCTCGCGCAGCCCGCCTGCCTGCTGACCCAGCGCACCGAACTCTTCCAGGACAGCCTGCGCGACAACCTTCGCCTGGCATCCCCGGAAGCCACCGATGAGCAACTGCACGCCGTGCTGCAAGCGGCAGGACTGCAGGACGAGGTGCGTGCCTTGAGCACTGGCCTCGACACCCGCCTCGGCGAAGGTGGCCTGGGCCTCTCCGGCGGCCAGTCGCGCCGCCTCGCGCTGGGCCGGCTGCTGCTGCGCGACGTGCCCCTGTGGCTGCTCGACGAGCCCACCGAGGCGCTCGACGCCGCGACCGCACACGACGTGCTGCAGCGCCTCGCCCGGCAAGCAGGAGGCCGAACCCTGCTGATCGCCACCCACCTGCGCCGCGAGGCCGCGCTCGCCGACCGCCTCGTGCGTGTCGACCAGGGCCGCATCGTCGCCGACCTGCACCGCGGCAGCGAGGCTTTCGATGCCGCGCTGCGCAGCCTGCGGCCCGACTGAACCGCAAAGCCGCCGAACAGGGAAAGACAAGGAAAGAAGGAAGAACCCCATCATGGACTTAGACATCGTCGCGCTATCGCGCCTGCAGTTCGCCGTCACGGCGCTGTACCACTTCCTGTTCGTGCCGCTGACGCTCGGACTCTCGATCATCATCGCCATCATGGAGACGGTCTACGTCATGACCGGCCGCGTCATCTGGCGCGACATGACGAAATTCTGGGGCGTGCTCTTCGGCATCAACTTCGCGATGGGTGTCGCCACCGGCATCGTGATGGAGTTCCAGTTCGGCATGAACTGGAGCTACTACAGCCACTACGTCGGTGACATCTTCGGCGCGCCGCTGGCCATCGAGGGGCTGATGGCCTTCTTCATGGAAGCCACCATCGTCGGCCTGTTCTTCTTCGGCTGGGACAAGCTCTCCAAGGTGGGCCACCTGGTCTCGACCTGGGCGGTGGCCATCGGCTCCAACTTCTCGGCGCTGTGGATCCTCATCGCGAACGGCTGGATGCAGAACCCGGTGGGCGCGGCCTTCAATCCGCAGACGATGCGCATGGAAGTGACCGACTTCGCGGCGGTGCTGACCAACCCGGTCGCCCAGGCCAAGTTCGTCCACACGGTGTCGGCCGGTTATGTGTGTGCGGCTGTGTTCGTGCTCGGCGTTTCGGCCTGGTACGTGCTCAAGGGGCGCCATCTCGAACTGGCCAAGCGCTCGATGACGGTCGCGGCCTCGTTCGGCCTGGCCGCCGCGCTCTCGGTGGCGGTGCTCGGCGACGAGAGCGGCTACCTCTCCGGCGAGCACCAGAAGATGAAGCTGGCCGCCATCGAGGCCATGTGGGAGACGCAGCCCGCGCCCGCTGCCTTCACCGTGGTCGGCTTCCCCGACCAGGAGGCGCGCGAGACGCACTACGCGATTCACATCCCCGGCGTGATGGGCCTGATCGGCACGCGCTCGCTCGACACCGTGATGCCCGGGATCGACGAACTGGTGAAGCGCGCGGAGGTCCGCATCCGCGAAGGCATCAAGGCCTACGACGCGCTGCAGCAGATCCGCGAGGCCGGCGGCACCGACAAGGTGACGCAGGGCGTGCGCGGCGACTTCGAGGACAACGGCATCAACATGGGCTACGCGCTGCTGCTCAAGCGCTACGTGGACGATCCGCGCCAGGCCACCGACGCGCAGATCGCCAAGGCCGCATGGGACACCGTGCCGCAGGTGGCGCCGCTGTTCTGGCTGTTCCGCGTGATGGTGGGCATCGGTGTGCTGCTGATCGTGCTGACTGGCACCTTCTTCGTGCTCTCGGCGCGCCGCAGGCTCGACAGGCACCGCTGGCTGCTGAAGCTCGCGGTGTTCGCGATCCCGCTGCCGTGGATCGCCATCGAGTCGGGCTGGCTGGTGGCCGAGTTCGGCCGCCAGCCGTGGGTGATCGAGGGCGTGCTGCCGACCGCGGTGGCGGTGTCGAACCTCGGTGCGAAGACGCTGCTGCTGACGCTCGCGGGCTTCATCGCGATCTACACGACGCTGCTGGTCATAGAGATGAAGCTGATGCTCAAGGCCATCCGCAAGGGCCCGCAGGCCGAGCACGCGCCCGACGAGGGCGACACGCTCTCGCACATTCCGCCGGCCCACGCGGGCGCGGCCATCGCAACGCCATCCACCGGGAGCGCAGCATGATCCTCCACACACTCCTCGACTACGACACCTTGCGCTTCATCTGGTGGCTGCTGATCGGCGTGCTGCTGGTGGGCTTCGCCGTGACCGACGGCTTCGACCTGGGCAGCGGCATGCTGCTGCCCTTCGCGGCGCGCAACGACATCGAACGCCGCGTCGTCATCAACAGCGTCGGCCCGGTGTGGGAGGGCAACCAAGTGTGGCTGATCCTGGGCGGCGGCGCGATCTTCGCGGCATGGCCGCAGCTCTATGCCGTGTCGTTCTCGGGCTTCTACCTGGCGATGTTCGTGATCCTCACGGCGCTGATCCTGCGGCCCGTGGCCTTCAAGTTCCGCAGCAAGCGCGAGTCGCCGCAATGGCGAGCGCGCTGGGTCTGGGTGCTGTTCTTCAGCGGCTTCGTGCCCGCGCTGATCTGCGGCGTTGCCGTGGGCAACGTGCTGCAGGGCGTGCCGTTCCGCTTCGACGGCGACATGCACATCTTCTACGACGGCAGCTTCTTCGGCCTGCTGAATCCGTTCGCCATCCTTTGTGGACTGGTGTCTGTCGCGATGCTGGTGATGCACGGCGCCGCCTGGCTGCAGCTGAAGACCGCCGGACCGGTGGCCGAGCGCGCGCGCGGCTACGGCATGGTCGCTGCCGTGCTCACCATCGCGCTCTATGCGCTGGCCGGCGTGCTGCTGGCGACGAGCATCGGGGGCTCGCGCATCAGCAGCGTGATCGACGCGACGGGGCCGTCGAACCCGATGCTGAAGACGGTCGAGCTGCACGCCGGTGCATGGACCGCCAACTACGCGGCCCATCCGTGGACGCTGGCCGCCCCCGTGGCCGGCTTCGTCGGTGCGCTCGGTGCGCTGCTCGGGCTCGCGTTGCGCCGGCCGGTGTTTTCGCTGCTGGCTGCGGCGCTGGGCATCGCCGGCATCATCCTCAGCGTGGGCGCCTCGATGTTCCCGTTCATCCTGCCGTCTTCCATCGACCCGCGCGCCAGCCTCACGGTGTGGGACTCGTCGTCGAGCCACCTCACGCTGTTCATCATGCTGGTGGTCACGGCCGTCTTCATCCCGCTGATCGTGGCCTACACGAGCTGGGTCTACCGCGTGCTGTGGGGCAAGGTCGACGAACAGGCGATCCGCGACGAGAGCGGCCACGCCTACTGACAACCAAGGAGGAACGAAAGATGTGGTACTTCGCCTGGATCCTCGGCCTGCCGCTGGCGGCCGCATTCGCAGTGCTCAACGCCATGTGGTACGAGCTGATGGACGACGAAGCCGTCCGCAAGGCCAAGCTCGAAACGCCGGAGCCGTCCGCAGGGCAGGAGCGGCTCTAGCGGTACTAGAGATAGAGATGGAAAGGCCGCCGGCCTACTCGGCGGCCTTCTTCTTCGACGCTGTGCCGCCCGTGATGCGGTCCTTCAGCGTCAGCACCTTCGTCACGGTCGCGCCCATGCCCATGAGCCTCATGGCGGTCTCGGGCGCGAGCCGCTGCACGTCGTCGAACCACTTCATCAGCCGGTCGATCAGGTCGTGCATCTCGCGCATGCGTTCCTGGGCGTGGCGCTCGGCGTCGCTGCGGGGCGATTCGAGCAGCGCGTTGCGCAGCATCGAGAGCGTGGGTTCGATCTCGCGGCGGCGGCGCTCCTCGGCGAGCACGCGGAAGATTTCCCACACGTCGGATGGCGCCTCGAAGTACTCGCGACGGTCGCCGGGATGGTGCCGCAGGCGCACCAGCCGCCAGGCCTGCAGTTCCTTCAGGCCCATGCTGACGTTGGAGCGCGAGAACTCGAGCATTTCGGCGATCTCGTCGGCGTTGAGCGCGCGCTCCGAGAGGAAGATGAGTGCGTAGATCTGCCCGACTGTGCGGTTGATGCCCCACTTGCTGCCCATCTCGCCGAAGTGGGCGACGAACTGGCGGTTGAGGGGCGGTAGATCGGAGGAGGTGGCCATGCGCCGGATTGTCGCGCGGATGGCTGTAATTCCGGAAAGTCCTGAAAACTCAATCAGCCTGCTGGCGCCGCCTGTACGAGCCGGGCGCGCCGCCGGTCCAGGCCTTGAAGGCGCGCTGGAAAGCCGCGCTGTCGGCGAAGCCCAACTCCTCGGCCAGCGCCGCGAGCGGCACGGTGCTGGTGTTGAGCCGCACGATGGCGAGGTCGCGCCGCAGCTGGTCCTTCAGCGCCTGGAACGAGGTGCCCTCGGTCGCCAGATGACGCTGCAGCGTGCTGACCGACATGTGCAGCACCCCTGCAGTGGTCGCCAGGTCGGCCCAGGCCGGGCGGTGCTGCTGCAGCACCGCGCGCACCTTGGCGCTCACCGCCTGTTCGGCGAGCCGGGGCAGGATCACGTTGGCTGGAGAGGCCGCGAGGAAGGCCTGGATCTCCTGCGCGTCGCGGTGCACCGGCGTGTCGAGGGCGCTCGCATCGAACCACACGGCCGACAGCGGCTGGCCGAACTGAAGCGGGCCCGGGAACACCTTGGCGTAGCCGTCGGCATACGGCGGCGGCTCGAAGCCGAAGTCGAAGCGCCGGGCCGCCAGCCGGCCACCGTGGAGCCATGCGAACAGCCGCCAATAGACCCGCAGCATCAGCTCGTGCAGGAAGTTCTGGTGCATGGGCGGCTGGACGTTCAGCCGCAGACCGAAGCCCGCGAGCGGGCCGTCGTGCAGCAGCACCAGCGAGAGATCGTCCTGCAGCAGGTCGAAGGTGCGTGCCACGCGGCGCAGCGCCACCTCGAAGGTGCGCGCGCCGAGCGTGGAGCGCGTCATCAGCGCGAAGCTGC
>CAJYQC010000263.1 GCA_913776885.1 uncultured Variovorax sp. | reverse complement strand
TGTCCGATAGCGCGCGGCCCACCAGCGCCACCACGCACAGCGCGATGAAGGTCAGCAGCAGGCCGCCGGCCATGCCGCCGGGCCGGCTCAGCACCTCGTTGATGGTCGCCAGCAGCGACACGGTGGCGCCGCCGGCCGCGATGCCGGTGACGGCCGACAGCAGGATCCAGGGAGCGAAGGGTTTCAGCAGCTTCAGCAGATCGGTTGCCTTGGCGCTGGCGGGTTGGGATTGCATGCCGGTATGACGCTGCGGCGGCCGGAATGTTTAGCAAACGCTATTGCAGCGTCGGCTCCTGGCACGACCCGTCGCCGGGCACGGACCCGACCATCGCCGCGCCGGCCAGCGCCCACAGGGTCAGGGTCTCGTCGAGCGCGCGCACATGCCGGGCATCGCGCCCCAGCCACACGACCAGCTTCTCCGCGCTCTGGAGCGACGGCGCGTCGTGCAGCTCGCGAAAGAGCCGCCAGGCCTCGCTGAAAGCCGGATCGGAAGGAACGTGGCGTCGGGAGTTCATCGCATCTGGAGACATGGACTGCTGTGGATGCGTGGATAGACGCGACCCGCCGGCGGATGTTTAGCGCGAGTCATCTCCGCGTCGCAATTTCGTGAACTATTGCGCCGCACTAAACCTTCGGGCGGCTCATCCGTCTCATGTTGGATGAGCACGACGACTTGCGCGGCCGCGCCCGGTCTTTTCTTTCGATGATTCCCCTGCTGGCGCCGATCTTCCGTGGCGAATGGGCGGCCTATGGCGAAACGCTGGCCTGCGCGCCGCAGCCGCCCGCGGGCACCGTGCGAGTGGCCGAGCTGATCTCCAGGCCGGAGCTTCTAGCCTCGCTGCTGCAGCGGCACGCCCGCCATCGCCGCGTACGCGGGTCCGACCTGCGCCCGGCAGCATCGGCCTGGAGCATGCATTACCTCGATGCCTTGCTGCCCCCGGTGGCCGCCGCGGCCAGCCTGCTGCAGCACGAGTTTCCGATGGCGCCCGCGCAGGTGTGGATCAGCTTCGACGACGACAGCGCCGTGCCGCGGCGCTTTCACATCACGCACGAAGGCCATGCACGGCCGGGCACCGACGCCGCCGTGCGCTATGCGGCGCTGCTGTTCGAGCATCTCGCCCCGCTCTTCGCCCAGCTGGCCCGGCTGACGCGCATCGCGCCCAAGATCCTCTGGGGCAATACCGCGCGCTACCTTCAGCCCGTGCTCGAGCAGGGCCTGCTGCTGAGCGGCCACGCGCCGTCCGTCGCGAAGGACCTGGACCACCTGCTGCACCAGCCGCGCTGGGGCTGCGCCGACAACCCGATGTTCACGATGCAGCGCAAGGTGGTGCGGATGCAGTCCGGCACGCCGGCATCGGTCACGCTGCACCGGCAGTGCTGCCTCTACTACCTGCTGCCCGATGAAAGCTACTGCGGCGTATGCCCACTGGCACCGGAGTTCCGCAAGGCGCGGGCCCCGGCCTAAACAAACAGCCGTGCCGCGCGTCTTTTGCGGATAAGCATCCATTCATGGGTGCAACTTCGACTCCCATGCCACTGCATCCCGACCTAGAAGCTTTTCTCGAACTGGCCGCCATCGCCGAGGAGGATGGGCGCCCGCCGATGTGCGACATGTCGCCCGCGCAGGCGCGCGCCAGCTACGACCAGTCGACACTGGCGCTGGACGGCGTCGGTCCCGATCTTCCGGTCGAGGACATCGTCTTTCCGGCACGCGACGGCGCATCGCTTCGCGCCCGGCTGTACCGGGGCGCTTCCACGTCCGCGCCGCTGCCTGCGCTTCTCTACTTTCACGGCGGCGGCTACGTCGTCGGCGGACTGGACTCGCACGACGCGCTGTGCCGCACGCTGGCGCAACGCGCGGCATGCGCGGTGCTCGCGGTCGACTACCGCCTCGCGCCGGAGCACAGGTTCCCGACCGCCTTCCACGACGCCGAAGACGCAGCCCTGTGGCTCGCGGCTCACGGCGGCGCACATGGCCTGGACGCCGCGCGCGTGGCCTTCGGCGGCGACAGCGTCGGCGGCACGCTGGCCACGACGCTGGCGCTCGCCGCGCGCGACGCTGGTCGCCCGCAGCCGCTGCTGCAGTTGCTGCTGTATCCCTGCACCAGCATCCGGCAGGACAGCGATTCGCACCGGCGCTACGCGAAGGGGCATCTGCTCGAGCAGCGCACGCTGCAATGGATGTTCGGCCACTACCTGCGCAGCGAGGACGACCGCCACGACTGGCGCTTCGCACCGCTCGCCGCGAAGGATCTCTCGGGCCTCGCGCCCGCGCACATCGTGCTGGCGGAGTACGACCCGCTGTTGGACGAAGGCGAGGCCTACGCCGCGCGGCTGCAAGAGGCCGGCGTGCGTACGCACCTGGCCGTGCATGAAGGCATGGTCCACGACTTCGCGCGGCTGAGCCAGGTGGTGGAGGAAACGGACGCGCTGCGCTCCTCGCTCGCGCGAGTGCTGGCCGAGGCCTTCCAGCGGCCGGCAGCGGCGGCAGCACCGGCACCTTCGGCGATCGGCGCATGGGTGTTCCATGCGCACCCCGACGGCCATCCGCTCGAAGTGCGGCTCGACGCGGCGAAGCTCACGGTCGGCCCGCAAGGCGGCAACGAGCGTGCCAGCCGCTGGGCCTTGCGCGAGCAGGCCGGCACGCTGCATCTGGAATGGCCGCAGGACGACGGCGCGGCGCCGGAGGAGGCTCATCTGCTGGCGGCCATCGAAGCCGCCTTCGTTCGACATCCGGAGTGCAAGACGCTGGCCTTGCAGGTGCCGCAATCGAGCATCGCGCGCCTGGTGGACGGCGGCGCGGTCGACCCTTCCACCGGCCAACTGGCGAGCGTGCTGCGCGAAACCTTCTGGCAGTTGCCACGCGTGTGGCAGCGCGATCCGCGCGAGCCTTTTGCGCAGCGCCTCGTGATGAGCCAGGGCAAGCGCCATCCGCTGCGGCCGGCCAAGCCCGCCGGCACGGTCTACCAGCGCCACATTCCGTGGCTGTCGCAGACGCTGACGCTCGACACCGTGGACATCGAGCGCGACCTTCCCGCCTTCAACCGCTGGATGAACGACCCGGTGGTCGCGCACTTCTGGGAGGAACAGGGCGACCTTGCGAAGCACCGTGCGTATCTCGACGCCATTGCGGCCGACCCGCGCGTGACGGGGCTGATCGGCCGGCTCGACGGCGAGGCCTTCGGCTACTTCGAGGTGTACTGGGCCAAGGAAGACCGCATCGCGCCCTTCTACGACGCGGGCGACCATGACCGAGGCTGGCACGCGCTGATCGGCGAGGCACGCTTTCGCGGCAAGCCGTTTCTCACGGCATGGATGCCGTCGGTGTCGCACTACATCTTTCTCGACGACTGCCGCACGCAGCGCATCGTGATCGAGCCGCGCGCGGACAACCACAAGATGATCAAGAGCCTGGGCCGCTGTGGCTACGCGCACGTGAAGGAGTTCGACTTTCCGCACAAGCGGGCCATGCTGGGCATGCTGCTGCGTGAACGCTTCTTCGGCGAGGCCCTCTGGATTCCCCGAGGGAAGTCCCCCATTTCGCCAACTTCGGCCCAGCGCGCCGAACTTCCCACCGAGGACACCTCATATGCAAATCCATGACCTGATCGGCGTCGGCTTCGGCCCGTCCAACATCGCCCTGGCGATCGCCCTCGACGAGAAGCGCCACCACGGCCAGTTCGTGGACGCGCTGTTCATCGAGAAGCAGCCGGGATTCGTCTGGCACAAGAACATGCTGCTGGACAACGCGCACATGCAGATCTCCTTCATCAAGGACCTGGCGACGCTGCGCAACCCGGCGAGCCGCTTCACCTTCCTGAACTACCTGCACGAGAAGCAGCGCCTGCAGGACTTCGTCAACCTCAAGACCTTTTTTCCGAGCCGCCACGAATTCAACGACTACCTGGGCTGGGCCGCGGCGCAGTTCGAGGACCGTTGCGCATACGGTGAGGCCGTGTTCGAGGTGGTGCCGGAGATGCGCGGCACCGAGGTGCAGCTGCTGCGCGTGCGTTCGCGCGAAGCCGACGGCACGGTGCGCGAGCGGCTGGCGCGCAACCTGGTGGTGAGCGTGGGCGGAGTGCCGAACGTTCCCACGCGCTTCCTGCCCTTCAGGGACGACGCGCGCGTCTTCCATTCGAGCAGCTACCTCGAGGCGATTGCCCGGCATCCGGATGCCAAGCGCATCGCCATCGTCGGCGCGGGGCAGAGCGCTGCCGAACTCTTCATGGACCTGCAGAGCCATCCGAACAAGCCCGCGGTCGACCTGATCATGCGGGCCCGCTCGATCAAGCCGTCGGATGACAGTCCCTTCGTCAACGAGATCTTCAATGCCGACTTCACCGACTTCGTTTTCAACCGCTCGGAGCCCGAGCGTGCCGAGCTGCTGGAGGAGTTCTGGCACACCAACTATGCCGCGCCCGACCTGGAATTGATCCAGCAGATCTTCAACGTGTTCTATCGCCAGCGCGTGGCCGGCGTGGCGCGCCACAGCTTCCTGCGCCGCCACGAGGTGTCGGCGGTGCGCGCGGCCGCAGACGGCATCCACCTGGCGCTGCACGACATGAACACCGGCCAGCGCGGCAGCCAGGCTTACGACGTGGTGATCCTCGCGACCGGCTACAAGCGCGACGGCCACAAGGCGCTGCTCGATCCGATCGCGCCGTACCTGGGCGACTTCACGGTCGACCGCCACTACCGGCTGCAAGCCGCACCGGAACTGAAGCCGGCCATCTTCCTGCAAGGCGCCTGCGAGATGAGCCACGGCCTCAGCGACACGCTGCTCTCGGTCACGGCGATCCGCTCGGATGAGATCGGACAGGCGCTGCTGAATGCGAATCCGCGGCCGGCGGCTCAAGCGGCAGAACGCGCGCCTCAGGCGGCAGCCGTTCTTTGAAATTTGCTGTTCCTCGGACGCGGCTCGGTGATACACTCAATAAGAATAGTTCTTATTAACACCCGTCCCCGGGTTCACCGAAGCGCAATGTCGGCACCGCCAGCATGATCGACGCCTGGTTTCCGGGGCTTATCGTCGATGCTTGCGAGAAGGCGGCCGGATGCGCGACCTCGTCCAGGAACTTGTAGCTCACTATGCGGACTTGCGCCGGCAGCTGACTCGCGACCTGAGGGATCCCCACTACGCGGCCGACATCGCGCAGTCGAGCTTCGAGCGGGTGTACGCGCAGGCCACGAAGCCGCGCGGTGCCGCGTGCGACGACGCGAACGGCGGCATCGAATCGCCGCGCGCCCTGCTCTTTCGGGTGGCCCGCAACCTGTGCATCGACGAGGCGCGCCGCCGCAAGGTGGCGCAGGAATGGGTCGGCACGCACGCCACGCTCGGCACCCACCTCGTGGCACCTTCCAGTGAATTCATCCTGGCGCAGCAACGCGTGCTTGCGCGCGTGGTCGACACCATGGAAAAGCTCCCGCCGCGGCGACGCGAGGTGTTTCTGCTGTTCCGTGCCTACGGCCACACCCGCGCCGAGATCGCCCAGCGCCTGAACATCACCGAGATGGCGGTGGCCAAGCACCTGCTGCGCGCCACCATCGATTGCTCTCGGGTGTTCGCCGAACTGCGCGCCGAACTGATCGAGCCGCAGCACGTGCACAACCACGCAGGCTTCGACACTGCGCTCGCCGAAGACTTCTCGTGAGCGGCGGCATGGCGATCGGCGCTCCGCGCGAACGGCTGATCGAGCGTGCGCTCGCGCTGATCGTCGAAGGCGAGATCGCGCCGGGCGAGGCCGCGCAGCGCGCCCGCGCGGCCATGAACCAATGGCGCAGCAAGTCGCCGGAGCACGCGGCTGCCTTGCTGGAGGCGTGGCATCGCTGGGACGCGCTCGGCGGCATGGCCGATGGCCTGCGCGCGCACTTCGACGAACCCGAAGCCGCCATGTCGGCGCATGCCGGCGTATCGTCCCGGCGCGGGCCGCAACGCCGCAAGCTGTTGCTGTCCATCGCCGGGCTGTTGGGGGGCGGCCTCGTTGCCGGCCGCGGCGCACAGTGGTACTGGCAGCAGCCTGTCTTTCAGGCGGCATACGTAACGCGCACGGCGCAGATGCTGAAGGTGACGCTTCCGGATGGCACCAGCGAGACCAGGGGGGCAGGCGCCGTGGGCAGCCTCCTCGATCTCGCGCCGCAAAGCGAGATCGACGTCAGGCTGTATCGACAGCAGCGCATCGCGCGGCTTGCGCGCGGTGAGGTGCGCTTCGAGGTGGCACACGACAGCCGCAGGCCCTTCCGGGTCCATACGCGCGAGGCCGTCATCGAGGTGGTCGGCACCGTCTTCACGGTGCGCGACAGGGGCGGCCCCGTCACCGTAGGCGTCGAGCGCGGGCACGTGCGCGTGAAGTTGCGCCGGCCTCATTCGGAGCGCCAGGCCGACGCCTTCTCTGAGCCCATCGACCTGAGGCGCGGCGAGTTGCTGGAAATCCGCGATGGCCAAGCCGATGCCGTGCGGCAGGCCGACACCGCTGCGCTTTCCGCTTGGCGCGACGGCTGGCTGGTATTCGAGAACACGCCACTCGCGGATGCACTGGCCGCGGTGAACAGCTATCGGACCCAGCCGATTGTCACGACGGGCCAGCGCACCGGGGCCATGCGGCTGACTGGACGCTTTCGCACCAACGACTCCACGGGGCTGATTGCCGCGCTGCCGTCGATCCTGCCCTTGTCCGCGATCCGCCGTGCGGACGGCAGCGTGGAGCTTCAGCCACGCTGAAGGCCGGCGAGCGCCGCGATCGCTCGGCAGGAAGCCAAAGTTCCTGTCTCTATTTTTCGCATTCGAACGTCTTACATGTATCGACGCCACGGCCACGCAAACCGGCCGGTGACAGCGTTCGAAAGTCATTACGTCGCCTTTTTCAGACTTGGAGCCTCGACCCATGCGTTTCTCGCCTCGCCACCGCCTCTTGAGCGCCGCGCTCTCCACCGCCTTCGGCACGGTCTTCGTCAGCTGGAGCGGGGTCGCCCAAGCGCAGCCCGCCACCCAGGCCTCGGCGGTGTTCAATATCGACGTGCCGGCGCAATCGCTGGCCTCCGCGCTCAATGAGCTTTCCCGTCAGACCGGCATGCAGGTCTTCGCAGCGGGCGATGTGGTGGCAGGCGTGCGCGCTCCGGCACTGTCCGGGCGCTTCACGCTGCAGCAGGCGCTCGACCGGCTGCTGGCTGGCAGCGGCTTGGTCGCCGCACGCAGCGGCGCCTCGCAGGTCACGGTGCAGCGCCAACCGGCTGTCTCGTCGGACCGCGCCACGCTGCCGCAGGTGAACGTGACGGCCCAGGGCTCGGCCGACGGCACGACCGAGGGCAGCGGCTCGTACACCACGCGGGTCACCGGCGCGGGCACCCGCATGGACCTGTCGCTGCGTGAGACGCCGGTGACC
>CAJYQC010000262.1 GCA_913776885.1 uncultured Variovorax sp. | reverse complement strand
CCGCCACCGGCACCGTGAAGGCCAAGGCCCGCTTCTCCAATGCCGACAACGCGCTCTTCCCGAACCAGTTCGTCAACCTGCGGCTGCTGCTGCGCACGGTGAACAGCGCCGTAGTGGTGCCCGTCACCGCGCTGCGCCACGGCCCCAACGGCGACTACGTGTACGTGCTGAACGACGACAACACCGTGTCGCAGCGCACGGTGACGCGCGGCGAATCGAGCGTGGACAACGTGGCGATCACCTCGGGCCTGAAGGCCGGCGAGCAGGTCGTGACCGAGGGCGGCGACCGGCTGAAGGACGGCGCGCGCGTGCAGACCCAGGCCGACCGGCCGGCCGGTGCCGCATCGGCCCCGGCAGGTGGCACGCATCGCGGCCGCCGTCAGGGTGGCGGCGCAGGCGGTCCCGGCGCGGCCAGGGGCGCGGAGGGGGCGCCCGCGGCGGGGGCTCCCGCGGCCCCGGCCACCTCCACCGCTCCGGGTTCTGCGGCAGCCCCCGCCGCGGCATCCCCCGCACCCTCCGCGCCTTCCGCGGAGTCGGCCCCCGCAAGCCCGGCGACGCCGCCCAAGCTCCCGACCGCCGAGCAGCGCCAGCGCATGCTCGATTCCGTCAAGGACAACCCCGAACAGCTCGAGCGCCGCAAGCGTTTCCTCGAGGCGCTGGACCGTGGCGACCCGGCCGCGCTGGAGCGCTGGCAGCGCATGTCCGAACGCGGCGGCCAAGGCGCGCAGGGCGGCGGGCGCGGCCAATGACGACCGGCCGCCTGATCACCAGTCGCTGCAGCAGCGGTAACAGCAGCACGGAGGCCTGCCTGTGAGTCCGTCGCGCCCGTTCATCCTGCGGCCGGTGGCGACCTCGCTGCTGATGGTCGCGATCGTGCTGGCCGGCCTGGTGGCGTTCCGCTTCCTGCCGCTGTCGGCGCTGCCGCAGGTCGACTACCCGACCATCCAGGTGCAGACGCTCTACCCCGGGGCCAGCCCCGAGGTCATGAGCAACACCGTCACCGCGCCGCTGGAGCGCCAGTTCGGCCAGATGGCGGGGCTCGACCGCATGAGCTCGACCAGCGCCGCGGGCGTGTCGATCATCACGCTGCAGTTCTCGCTGGGCCAGACGCTGGACGTGGCCGAGCAGGAAGTGCAGGCCGCCATCAACGCCGGCGGATCGCTGCTGCCGGCCGACCTGCCGGCGCCGCCTGTGTACGCCAAGGTCAACCCGGCCGACGCGCCGGTGCTCACGCTGTCCATCACCTCCGACACGCTGCCGCTGACCGACGTGCAGAACCTGGTCAACACCCGGCTCGCGCAGAAGATCAGCCAGGTCTCGGGCGTGGGGCTGGTGTCGCTCAGCGGCGGGCAGCGCCCGGCGATGCGCATCCAGGCCAACACCCAGGCGCTGGCGGCCAACGGCATCGGGCTCGATACCCTGCGCACGGCGATCTCGGCGGCCAACTCCAACGGCGCCAAGGGCAGCTTCGACGGGCCCAAGCGCGCCTACACGATCAATTCGAACGACCAGCTGATGACGGTCGACGACTACAAGAACCTGATCGTCTCGTACAAGAACGGCGCGCCGATCCGCATGGTCGACGTGGCGCAGGTGGTCAGCAGCGCCGAGAACAACCAGCTCGCCGCCTGGGCCGGCAGCAAGGCCGACGGCACCAGCAGGCTCGCGCCCGCGATCATCATGAACGTGCAGCGCCAGCCCGGCGCGAACGTGATCGCCACCGTCGATGCCATCAAGAAGCAGCTGCCCGAACTGCAGGCCGGCCTGCCCGCCGGGCTGAAGATCGAGGTGCTCAGCGACCGCACGGCCGGCATCCGCGCCTCGGTGCAGCACGTCGAGATGGAGCTGGTGCTGGCCGTGGTGCTCGTGGTGCTGGTGATCTTCGCCTTCCTGGGCAGCCTGCGCGCCACCGTCATCGCCAGCATCGCGGTGCCCATCTCGCTGATCGGCAGCTTCGGGCTGATGTACCTGCTGGGCTACAGCCTCAACAACCTCAGCCTGATGGCGCTGACCATCGCCACCGGCTTCGTGGTGGACGACGCGATCGTCATGATCGAAAACATCGCTCGCTACATCGAGGAGGGCGAGAAGCCCCTGCAGGCCGCGTTCAAGGGCGCCACTCAGATCGGCTTCACCATCATCTCGCTGACCGTGTCGCTGATCGCGGTGCTGATTCCGCTGCTCTTCATGGGCGACGTGGTGGGCCGCCTGTTCCGCGAGTTCGCGGTGACGCTGGCCATCACCATCCTGATCTCCGCCGTGGTGTCGCTCACGCTGGTGCCGATGATGTCGGCGCGCTGGCTCCGGCACGAGCAGAAGAAGGAGGCCTCGAACAAGGGCTTCGGCGCGCGCGCCCAGCGCTTCTTCGACGGCGTGATGGTGCGCTACGACCGCTCGCTGCACTGGGTGATCGAGCACCAGGCGCTCACGCTGCTGGTCGCGCTGCTGACCATGGTGCTCACGGTGCTGCTCTACCTCACCATTCCCAAGGGCCTGTTCCCTACGCAGGACACCGGCCAGCTGCAGGCCCGCGTGCAGGCCGCGCAGGACGTGTCGTTCGACCGCATGTCGCAGTTGCAGATGCAGGCGGCGCAGGCGATCCTCGAAGACCCGGCGGTCGAGAACCTCAGCTCCTTCGTCGGCGTCGATGCCGCCAACAACACCATGCTGCACACCGGCAGCATGCTCATCAACCTGGCGAAGGACCGCGACAGCCAGCAGGTGGTGATGGACCGCCTGCGCGAGCGCGTGCGGCAGGTGGCGGGCGTCACGCTGTATCTGCAGCCCACGCAGGACCTCACGATCGACGCCGAGACCGGCCCGACCGAATACCGCATGTCGCTCGAAGGCGTGGACAGCGCCGCCATCACCGAGTGGATGAAGAAGCTCGTGGCCAAGCTGCAGGAATCGGACAAGGTGCGCAACGTGAGCAGCGACGCTGGCGCGCAGGGCCTCGCGGCCTTCGTGAACGTGAACCGCGACACCGCGGCGCGGCTGTCGATCACCGCGAGCACCGTGGACGACGCGCTCTACAGCGCCTTCGGCCAGCGCATCGTCTCGACCATCTTCACCGAGACCAACCAGTACCGCGTGATCCTCGAGGCCCAGCCCGGCATGGTCAACACGCCGCAGACGCTGGGGCAACTGAACCTGATCGCAGGCTCCGGCACCGCCACGCCGCTGTCGGCCATCGCGCAGATCTCAGAGCAGCAGGCGCCGCTGCAGATCACGCACGTGGCGCAGTACCCTGCCAGCACGCTGAACTTCGACACCGCGCCCGGTGTGTCGCTCGGCGGTTCGGTCGACGCCATTCGTGCGGCGGCGAAGGAGATCGGGCTGCCCAGCAGCGTGACGATGACCTTCCTCGGAGCTTCAGGGGCTTACGAGAGGTCGCTGTCGAACCAGCTGTGGCTGATTCTTGCCGCCGTGGTTTGCGTGTACATCGTGCTGGGAGTGCTGTACGAGAGCTATGTGCATCCGCTGACCATCCTGTCCACGCTGCCTTCGGCCGGGGTGGGGGCGCTGCTGGCGTTGATGATCACGGGCAACGACCTGGGGGTGATCGGGATCATCGGGATCATCCTACTGATCGGCATCGTGAAGAAGAACGCGATCATGATGATCGACTTTGCGATCGATGCGGAGCGGAATCAGGGGAAGTCTCCTCGGGAGGCGATTCACCAGGCTGCGTTGTTGCGGTTCCGGCCCATCTTGATGACTACGTTGGCGGCTTTGTTTGCTGCTGTGCCTTTGATGTTGAGTTTTGGGGATGGGGCTGAGTTGCGGCGGCCGCTTGGGCTTGCGATCTTTGGGGGGTTGATCGTCAGCCAGCTGCTTACTCTGTTCACTACGCCTGTTATTTATCTGGCGTTTGATCGGCTGGGTGGGGGGAGTGCTCGGAGGGTTGTGATTGAGGAGGAGGCGGTTTGACTTTATTCGCCTCTTCTTGTTTTGGGTTTCGGGGCCGGGTCTCGCCCCGGCGGGCGACCTACTTTTCTTTGCTTCGCCAAAGAAAAGTAGGCAAAAGAAAGGCGACCCTGCTGTCTGTGTCCCTTCGCTTCGCTACGGGCAACCTGCGGTGCTCGGCGCAGGAGGGGGTCCGCAGAACTCGCTTCGCTCAAACAGCTGCGGCCCTGATCCCTCCTGCGCCTGCGCTCCTCGGCACAGCCAGAAGGGAGCGGGGCGTGCCATCGCTTCGCTCGGCCCTTGGGTTGCCTGGACGGGCCTTTGCTTCGCTCGGCGGGGGAGGGTGGGGCGGAACTGATATCGATTGGGCCAGCGGCATCAACGACATCAACGGCACCACGGGCACGAACTCTACGAACGCAGCCCACGGCAAGAGCGCCATCCACAGCACCAACGCGCCCAGCACCACTGGCAGTGCCGGCAGCACACGCAATCCAAACCACTGCCCCCCCTCATTCCAGGCACTTCGGGCGCGCAGCGCCTGCAGTGCCTTGGAGGCCGAGCAACGCGATGGCCCGCAGTTCTGCAATCCCCTCTGGCTGCGCCGAGGAGCGCAGCGTTTCGCGGATCAGGGCTCGCCCTTGTCTGAGCGAAGCGAGTTTGGGCGAGACCCCGCGAAACGCGAGCACCGCAGGTTGCCCCGTAGCGC
>CAJYQC010000261.1 GCA_913776885.1 uncultured Variovorax sp. | reverse complement strand
AAATCGCAATCGCGTGTAGAGGAGTTCACAGTAGCACGCTTTCCGTGCCGGCGCATCCCATCGGGCATCATCGAGTGATGGCTACCTTCATCGATACCCACTGTCATCTGGACGCGCCCGAGTTCGGTGCGGAGATGCCGGTGCTGCGCGCCCGCGCCGCCGAACGCGGGGTGGCGATGTGCGTGATCCCGGCCGTTGCCGTCTTCAACTTCGCCACCGTGCGCGAGCTGGCCCACGTGCACGGCGATGCCTACGCGCTGGGCATCCACCCGCTGTGCACCGGCGATGCGAAAGAAGCAGACCTGGAAGCGCTCGACGCCGAACTGGCCGCCCGCCGGGACGATCCGCGGCTGGTGGCCGTAGGCGAGATCGGGCTGGACTACTTCGTGGAGGGGCTCGACGCCGAAAAGCAGGAGCGGTTCTTTCACACTCAGTTGCAACTGGCACGCAGGCACGGGTTGCCCGTGCTCATCCACGTGCGGCGCTCGGTCGACAAGGTGCTCAAGCACCTGCGGCAGACGGCGGGCGGCAAGCCGTGGCAGGGCATCGCCCATGCCTTCAATGGCAGCGAGCAGCAGGCCGGGGCCTGCATAGAGCTGGGCCTGAAGCTCGGTTTCGGCGGCGCCGTGACCTTCGAGCGCGCGCTGCAGCTGCGGCGGCTGGCGTCCACGCTGCCACTGGATTCGCTTGTGATGGAGACCGACGCGCCCGACATCCAGCCGCACTGGATCTACCGCACCCAGGCCCAGCGCGACGCCGGCGAGCCGCAGGGGCGCAACGAGCCTGCGCAGCTGCCACGCATCGCGGAAGTGGTGGCCGGGTTGCGCGGCATCGGCATCGACGCGCTGGCCGAAGCAACCACTCGCAATGCGGTCGCGGCGCTGCCGAAGCTCCAAAGTCTGCTTTCCGCGTCGGATGGCGGGATATCCCGCGCGTAGGCGGATTTCCCGAGTTGCGCCGGAGCGCGCCGTGGGGGCCTTTTTGCTGTCATCCTTGAAGTTCGAAGTGACGTTGCAAGTGCGGTGGCACATTCGTCACTCAAATATTTCACTCAAAAGAGGAGCCTCTCCATGACCAAGTCGTTTGTTCGTACTGTTCCCGTCGTTGTCGCTCTGGCACTGGCATCCATCGGCGTGTCGGCCGTCGCTCAGACCGCGGCCACCACCACCGAGCCGACCACCACCGAGAAGGTGAAGGAAGCCGGCAAGGACGCGGTGAACGCTACCGAGCGCGGCGCGGAAAAGGCTTGGGACGCCACCAAGGACACCACGAAGAAGGCCGTGAATGCCACCGAGCGTGGCACCAAGAAGGCAGTGAATGCCACGGAGAACGGCGCCAAGAAGGCCTGGAACGCGACCAAGCGCACCACCAAGAAGGCAACCAACGCCACCAAGAACGCCGCCGTCAAGACCGGCGACGCCGTAGAGAACGCCGGCCACAAGACGGCCGACGGCATGCGCTCCACCGGCAAGGCGATCGGCGAAAAGATCCCTGGCACGGCCGAAAACGAAGCCGCCAAGAAGTAAGACCAAGAGTAATAAGAAATAGGCAGGTCGCCGACCTGTTCCAGGGCCCCCGGGTCCTGCGCGAAAACCCGCTTCGGCGGGTTTTTCGTTGGCGGCGCCGGGGTGCGTGCGACGATGGCACGATTGCCGTCCATGAAGAAGGAAACCCCCTCGCCCGCTAGCGACACCGAGGCGCCAGGCACGGTGCTCACCGGGCTCGCTCCGGTCGTGTCCCCCGCAACCGTCGTGCTGATCCTCGGCAGCTTTCCGGGAGTGAAGTCGCTCGAACGGCAGCAGTACTATGCACACCCCCAAAACCAGTTCTGGAAGATCCTGCAAGCCGTGTGGCCCGACATTCCGCTTCCCTCGGGCGCCGACAGCTACGCGCAGCGCTGCCGCTGGCTGCTCGACCGCGGCCTGGGCGTATGGGACGTGTATGCGTCCTGCGAGCGCGAGGGCAGCCTCGACTCGGCCATCCGCGCGCCCGTGGCGAACGACATCGCCGGCCTGCACCTGCCGAAGCTCTCGGCCATCGCGCACAACGGCGGCGAGAGCTTCAAGCACGCGCGCCACACCCGCACGCTCGGCGTGCCGGTCTACCAGCTGCCTTCCACCAGCCCCGCCAACGCGTCGTGGACCTTCGAGCGCAAGCTCGCAGCCTGGCGCGAGGTGATGGCCACCCACAAACTAGTCGCCTGAGCTGCAGCATCGATGGCATCGAGCAAAACTCCCGTCTCCCTTCCTGAAGTCAATTTCTCCGACTGGGGCCCCATCCGCTACCTGCACCTCGGCACCGAATGGGTCCAGGGCTCGATGAAGCTCGATGCGCCCTTCGAGATCGAGCTCGAGTACGTGCAGCGCATGATGGCCTGGCTGCTCTACGCCGATCCCAAGACCGTCGCCAGCCGCCATGCCATGCAGCTCGGCCTGGGTGCGGCCACGCTCACCAAGTTCAGCCGCAAGATCCTGCGCATGCGCACCACCGCGATCGAGCTCAACCCGCAGGTGGTGGCGGCATGCCGCGGCTGGTTCAAGCTGCCGCCGGACGATCCGAAGCTGCGCGTGGTCGTCGCCGATGCCGCGGCCGAGATCCGCGAGCCCGAATGGCAGGGCACCGTCGACGCGCTGCAGGTCGACCTGTACGACCACGAGGCGGCGGCGCCCGTGCTCGACAGCGAAGACTTCTACGCCGACTGCCGGGCGCTGCTCACCGAGGACGGCTGCATGACGGTCAATCTCTTCGGCCGCTCGTCGAGCTACGAGCGCAGCCTCGAGAAGATCTGCGCTGCCTTCGGCGCCGATGCCGTCTGGGCCTTCAAGCCGACGCGCGAAGGCAACACCGTCGTGCTCGCGCAGCGCACCCCCAGCAGGCCCAAGCGCGAGGCGCTTGCCGAGCGCGCGCAAACGATCCAGACTCGCTGGGGCTTGCCCGCACCAAAATGGCTCAGGGTCTTCAAGCCGCTGAACTCCACACTCACCCGAACCTGAACCCGAACGACAGACGGCACATGAGCGCTGTACCCGCTGCTTCCGCCCCCGCCGCGCCGGCCGTGCGCCACGAAGGCCCGCTCGACCTGCGCCGCCTCATCGAATGGCTCGCCGCCGACGGCGTGATCTCTCCTGTCGAGGCCAAGCGCACCATCGCACGCTGCGCGCAGGCCGAGAGCCGCCAGGCGCCGCTGGTGCGGCTGGCCAACGTGGCCATGACCCGCGAGAGCGACAACAAGCCGCTCGACCTCGAGATGCTCACGCAATGGCTCGCAGGCCGCGCTGGCCTTTTCTATCTGCGCATCGATCCGCTCAAGGTCGACGTGGGCAAGGTGGCCGACACCATGAGCGCGGCCTATGCCGAGCGCCACAAGGTGCTGCCGGTGCAGGTGCTGCCCAACGAGGTGGTGGTGGCCACGGCCGAGCCCTTCCTCACCGACTGGATTCCCGAGGTCGAGCGTCAGGCCCGCCGTTCGGTGCGGCGCGTGGTGGCCAACCCGGCCGACATCCAGCGCTACACGGCCGAGTTCTTCACGCTCGCGAAGTCGGTGCGCGCGGCGCAGAAGGCCGGCGGCGGCACCAGCACCACGAGCTTCGAGCAGCTGGTGGAGCTCGGAAAAAGCAACAAGCAGCTCGACGCCAACGACCAGAGCGTGGTGCAGGTGGTCGACTGGCTGTGGCAGTACGCCTTCGACCAGCGTGCGAGCGACATCCACCTGGAGCCGCGCCGCGAGCAGGGCGTTGTCCGCTTCCGCATCGACGGCATCCTGCATCCGGCCTACCAGATGCCCATGGGCGTGATGAACGCGATGGTCGCGCGCATCAAGCTGCTGGGTCGCATGGACGTGGTCGAGAAACGCCGCCCGCTCGACGGCCGCATCAAGACCCGCAACATGCGCGGCGAAGAAATCGAGATGCGCCTGTCGACCCTGCCCACCGCTTTCGGCGAGAAGATGGTGATGCGCATCTTCGACCCCGACACCGCGGTGAAAGACCTCGACGCACTGGGCTTCTCGCAGCACGACGCGCAGCGCTGGGAACAGCTGGTCACGCGGCCCAACGGCATCATCCTGGTGACCGGCCCCACGGGCTCCGGCAAGACCACCACGCTGTATTCCACGCTCAAGCGCGTGGCGACCGAGGAGGTCAACGTGAGCACCGTGGAAGACCCGATCGAGATGATCGAGCCCGCCTTCAACCAGACGCAGGTGCAGCCGCAGCTGGACTTCGGCTTCACCGAGGGCCTGCGCGCGCTGATGCGGCAGGACCCGGACATCATCATGGTCGGCGAGATCCGCGACCTCGCCACTGCCGAAATGGCGGTGCAGGCCGCGCTCACCGGCCACCTGGTGTTCAGCACGCTGCACACCAACGACGCGCCGAGCGCGATCACGCGGCTGATGGAACTCGGCGTGCCCTCGTACCTCATCAACGCGGTGATGCTGGGTGTGCTTGCACAACGACTCGTGCGAACGCTGTGCCCCAACTGCAAGCAGCCCGACGACACCGTCACCCGCGAGAAGCTCGAGGCCATCGTCAAGCCGTGGCAGATCACGGGCTCGGTGCGCGCCTACAAGCCGGTGGGCTGCGTGGACTGCCGCATGACCGGCTACATGGGCCGCATGGGGCTGTACGAACTGCTGAGCGTGAGCGAGCCGTTCAAGAGCCAGGTCACGAAGGAGCCCAACCTCGCCGGGCTGCGCCGCCAGGCCGTGATCGACGGCATGCGGCCGCTGCGGCTGGCCGGCGCGCTGCGCGTGGCCGAGGGGGTGACCACCATCGAAGAAGTGTTGAGCGCCACGCCAGTGCTGGAGTGACCCGCGCCGCGCTCTAGCCATCCCGGGGGCGGCGGACGTTCCCGGGTTATCCCTAAGACTTTGGTTAGTGGAATCCACATCGGCCTGACCGGAAGCTGACTGGACAATCCCGCATCGAAATTTGTTCGAGGAGACTGTTCGTGAAGATCAAGAGTCAGAAAGACTTTTTCTCGGGTCTGATGTTCACGGTGGTGGGTGTGGCGTTCGCATGGGGCGCCACCACCTACACCGTGGGCACCGGCGCCCGAATGGGACCGGGTTACTTCCCGTTGATGCTCGGCATCCTGATGGCCCTCATCGGCCTCGGGATCATGTTCACCGGGCTCAGCGTCGAGACCACCGACGGCGAGAAGATCGGCAAGTGGGCCTGGAAGCAGGTGGTGTTCATCCTTGGCGCCAACCTCGCCTTCGGCGTGCTGCTCGGCGGCCTGCCGAGCATCGGCATTCCGGCCATGGGCATGATCATCGCCATCTACGCGCTGGTGATCATCTCCAGCCTCGCGGGCCACGAGTTCAAGCTGCCCAGCGTGCTGATCCTGGCCACCGTTCTGGCCGTCGGCAGCTATGTCGCCTTCATCTGGGCGCTCAAGCTCCAGATCCAGGTCTGGCCGACCTTCATCACCGGTTGAGACGAAAGCCGATTCCATCATGGACCTGTTCCACAATCTTTCCGTCGGTTTTGGCGTCGCCTTCACCTTCACCAACCTGCTGTACTGCCTGATCGGCTGTATCTTGGGCACGCTGATCGGCGTGCTGCCCGGCATCGGCCCCGTCGCGACCATCGCGATGCTGCTGCCGGCCACCTACGCGCTGCCTCCTGTGTCGGCGCTGATCATGCTGGCCGGTATCTACTACGGCGCGCAATACGGCGGCTCGACCACCGCGATCCTTGTGAACCTTCCCGGTGAGTCTTCATCGGTGGTGACAGTGATCGACGGCTACCAGATGGCGCGCAAGGGCCGTGCGGGCCCGGCGCTTGCCGCTGCCGGCCTGGGCTCGTTCTTCGCGGGCTGCGTCGGCACGCTGATCCTGGCTGCCTTCGCGCCGCCGCTGACCGAGCTGGCCTTCAAGTTCGGCCCTGCCGAGTATTTCTCGCTGATGATCCTGGGCCTGATCGGCGCCGTGGTGCTGGCCTCCGGCTCGCTGCTGAAGGCCATCGCGATGATCGTGCTGGGCCTGCTGATGGGTCTGGTCGGCACCGACGTGAACTCGGGCGTCGCCCGCTACAGCTTCGACATCCCTGAACTGACCGACGGCATCGGCTTCGTGGCCATCGCCATGGGCGTGTTCGGCTACGGCGAAATCATCGCGAACCTCTCGCGCCCCGACGACGAGCGCGAAGTGTTCACCGCCAAGGTTTCGGGCCTGTTCCCGACCAAGGAAGACTTCAAGCGCATGACGCCCGCCGTGCTCCGCGGCACGGCGCTCGGTTCCGCACTGGGCATCCTGCCCGGCGGCGGTGCGCTGCTGGCTGCCTTCGCTGCCTACACGATCGAGAAGAAGACCAAGCTGAAGCCGGGCGAAGTGCCCTTCGGCAAGGGCAACATCCGCGGCGTGGCGGCTCCCGAATCGGCCAACAACGCCGGTGCGCAGACATCCTTCATCCCGCTGCTGACGCTGGGCATTCCGCCCAACGCGGTGATGGCGCTGATGGTGGGCGCCATGACGATCCACAACATCCAGCCGGGCCCGCAGGTCATGACCAGCAACCCCGAGCTGTTCTGGGGCCTGATCGCCTCGATGTGGCTGGGCAACGCGATGCTGATCATCCTGAACCTGCCGCTGATCGGCATGTGGATCAAGCTGCTGTCGGTGCCCTACAAGTACCTGTTCCCGGCCATCGTGCTGTTCTGCGCGATCGGGGTGTACTCGACCAACAACAACACCTTCGACATCTGGATGGTGGGCATCTTCGGTCTGGTGGGCTACACCTTCTTCAAGCTGGGTTGCGAGCCTGCGCCGCTGCTGCTGGGCTTCATCCTGGGCCCGATGATGGAAGAGAACCTGCGCCGCTCGCTGCTGCTGTCGCGCGGCGACTGGAGCGTGTTCGTCACGCGCCCGATCTCGGCGAGCCTGCTGGCCGCTGCAGCCCTGCTGCTGATCATCGTGCTGCTGCCGGCTGTGAAGTCGAAGCGCGAAGAGGCCTTCGTCGAAGACTGATCCTCCACGCTCTGCATGACGGCGCCTTCGGGCGCCGTTTTTGTTTTGGGAGCCGGGATCGGGGAGCCGGACGCGGAGGGCGCGAAGGTTGCGCGAAGGACGCGAAAGTAAAACCAGAAAAAGCTTTCTTGGTTTCTTTTGCGTCCTTTGCGTGGTTTTTATATTTCTTCTGCGTTCGGCTGTTCGCTCCCGCCCCCTTCAGGACTTGTCCACGCGCACCGGCTTCATGTGCTGGCGGGCCATGGCCAGGAAGGCCATCGCAGCGGGGCTGAGCGGGTGCTTGGCCAAGCGGATGGCGACCACGGGGTATTCGAGCACGGGGCGGGTGACGCCCACTGCGCGCAGGTTGCCGGGCATGAGCACTTCGACATAGCGGGGCGCCAGTGCGACCCCTGCGCCGGCCTGGATGAGGCCGAAGGCGGTCGACAGCATCGAGACGTGGTGCACGACCTGCGGGTACACGTTGGCCACGCTCGCGAGCTGGCGGCTGACGGCGCGCCACACGTTGGCGTCGGGGTTGACGTGTATGAAGGGCAGGCCTTCCAGCCGCCTGGCCTCGACCGTCTCGTGCTGCGCCAGCGGATGGTCGTCGCGCACGAAGAGGGCCATGCGCTCGGTGAAGAGCGGCTCGGTCGCCAGCTCGGAATGCTTCTGGCCGATGTCGGAGCCGAAGCCCAGGTCGGCCTCCTGCGAGAGCACGCGCGAGATCATCTGTTCGGCGGTGCTGTCGAGCAGCGTGGCCGCGAGCGTCGGGTGCTTCTGCGAGAAGCGGCCGAGCAGCGGCGGCAGCAGGGCGCCCGCCGTCAGGTGGCCCACGGCCAGCACGATGCGGCCCTCGCGCAGCTGCGACTGCGAGCGGCAGGCGCCGACCGAGTCGTCGATCAGCCGCAGCGCGCGCACGGCGGTGTCGACCATCATCTGGCCCGCGTTGGTCATGCGGATGCGGCGCCCGCGCACCACCAGCGGCTGCGCCAGTTCTTCCTCGAGCCGCTTGATCAGGTGGCTGATGGCGGGCTGGGTGAGCTGCAGGGCTTCGGCCGCCAGCGTGAAGCTGCCGGTTTCGGCCACGGCCGCCAGGGCCCGCAGCTGCTGCAGCGAGATTTCCTCGGCGGGGGCTCGTGTCATAAACGGCGTTGATAGTTGAATAAGCTGGATTATCTGGCTTGATCCGCCGGCGCTGCATAGCATGCTCGGTCCCCTTACTGGCACAGAATTCTTTCCCGCACATGAAACGCCTTCAGTTCCTCCAGGTGCTCGCCGTCGCGCTCGGCGTGGCCGCTTCGTCCGCCAGCCTGGCGCAGGGCTACCCGAACAAGCCGATCCGGCTGATCGTTCCGTTCCCGGCCGCGGGCGCCACCGACCTCTTCGCCCGCACGCTGGGGCAGAAGATGGGCGACAAGCTGGGCACCACGCTGGTGGTCGACAACAAGCCCGGCGCCGGCGGCGCCATCGGCTCCGACCAGGCGGCCAAGGCCGCGCCCGACGGCTACACCATCCTGCTGGCCACCACCAGCACGCACGCCATCGGCCCCGCGATCAGCAGGCTGCCCTATGACACGGTGCGCGACTTCACGCCTATCGCGCACGTGGGCGACGCGGCCAGCATCATGCTGGTGCCGGTCAATTCACCCGCCAAGACGGTGCGTGAGTGGATCGACTACGCCAAGAAGAACCCCGGCAAGCTCAACTACGCATCGAGCGGCAACGGCACCATCGTGCAGCTCACGGCGGAGCTCTTCAAGGCGCAGGCCGGCGTGTTCGTCACGCATATTCCCTACAAGGGCACGGCGCTGGCCATTCCGGACCTGATCAGCGGCAAGGTCGACGTGCTGTTCGACTCGCTGCCCACCGGCATGTCGCACGTGCGCGACGGCCGCCTGCGCGCGCTGGGCGTGACCTCGCTCAAGCGCAGCCCGCTCGCGCCCGAGTTGCCGCCCATCGCCGACACGCTGCCGGGCTACGAGTCGAACACCTGGTTCGGCTTCTACGGCCCGAAGAACCTGCCGGCGGACATCGTCGCGAAGATCAACAAGGCCGCCAACGACGCGCTGGCCGACCCCGAGGTCAAGGAAAAACTCGCGCGCCTGGGCATCGAGCCCGCAACGCCGGGCACGCCGGACCAGTTCGCGAAGATGGTCGCGGCCGATGCGGCCAAGTGGAAGAAGATCGTCGTCGACCGCAAGATCACCAACGAGTGATTGGTTCTCCCCCAGGCTTCGCGCACTTCGTGTCGCTTCGCCAACCCCCTTCCGGGGGCAACACCTGCGGCCCGGCAAAGCCGGTTCCGCGGTGTTCCCGATTGTTCAGGTCATCTTTGAAGGCACGTTATGAAGTTTGACTACGCCAACCCCTATCTCTCCACGCGCATCCCGATCTTCGCGCGCAACGTGGTTTCGACTTCGCACCCGCTGGCCTCGCAAGCGGGGCTGCGCATCCTGCAGCAGGGCGGCAACGCGGTCGACGCGGCCATCGCCACCGCGGCGGTGATGACGCTGGTGGAGCCGGTGAGCAACGGCCTGGGCAGCGATGCCTTCTGCATCCTGTGGGACGGCGAGAAGCTGCACGGCCTGAATGCTTCGGGCCCCGCGCCCAAGGCCTGGACGCCCGAATACTTCAAGGCCAAGTACGGCGCCGACGCGGCCAATCCGCCGATGCGCGGAATCGACTCGGTCACGGTGCCGGGCGCGGTGCGCGGCTGGGTCGCCATGAGCGAGCGCTTCGGCAAGCTGCCCTTCGCCGACCTGCTGGCGCCGGCCATCGACATCGCCGAGCGCGGCTACCTCGTGCCGCCGGTGGTGCAGGGCAAGTGGGCCGCGGCCACGCCGCTGCTGAAGTCGCAGCCGGGCTTCGCCCAGACCTTCCTGCCCTGGGGCCGCGCACCCGAGGTGGGCGACATGTTCCGCTTCACGGCCGCGGCGCGCGCGCTCAAGGCCATCGCCCGCACCAAGGGCGAGGCGTACTACAGCGGCGAGATCGCCGAGGCGCTGGCGAAGTTCTCCGCCGAGCAGGGCGGCGCGCTCACCGTGGCCGACCTCGCGGCCTACCAGCCCGAGTGGGTCGAGCCCATCGCGCGCGACTACCGCGGCCACACGCTGCACGAGATCCCGCCGAACGGCCAGGGCATCGCGGCGCTGATCGCGCTGGGCATCCTGGAGAAGTTCGACATCGCCTCGCTGCCGGTCGACTCCGTGCAGTCGCAGCACCTGCAGATCGAGGCCATGAAGCTGGCCTTTGCCGACGTGTACCGCTACGTGTCGGAGCGCAGGACCATGGAAGTGACCACCGAGCAGATGCTCGACGATGCCTACCTCGCTTCGCGCGCACGCCTCATCGATGTGAAGAAGGCGCAGGACTTCAAGGCCGGCAATCCGGTGAAGGGCGGCACCATCTACCTCACGGCCGCCGACGAGAGCGGCATGATGGTCAGCTT
>CAJYQC010000260.1 GCA_913776885.1 uncultured Variovorax sp. | reverse complement strand
ACTTCGGCTACCGCGTGAGCTTTCCCAAGGTGAACACACCGCCCACCATCACGCCCTTCGCACCGATGGACTGGCTGCCCATTCCCATCCTGGGTGCGCAGACCGCGCTCACCCTGTTCGCGCTTCTGCTGGTGCCGGCGGTGGGCTGGGTGCTGTACCGCACGCCGCTGGGCCTCGCACTGCGCATGGCCGGCGAGAACCCGCAGGCGGCGGAGAGCCAGGGCGTGTCGGTCGCGGCCACGCGCACCGGCGCCATCGTCGCGGGCTCGGCGCTGATGGGCATGGCGGGCTCCTTTCTCACGCTGTCGGCCTTCAACGCCTTTTTCTTCAACATGGTGAACGGACGCGGCTGGATCTGCGTGGCGCTGGTGGTTTTCGCCTCGTGGCGGCCAGGCAAGGCCCTGCTGGGCGCGCTGCTGTTCGCCTTCTTCGATGCGCTTCAGCTGCGGCTGCAACAATCGGGCGACGCCGTGCTGCCCTACCAGATCTACCTGATGCTGCCCTACCTGCTGTCGATCCTGGCGCTAGTGCTGGTGGCGCGCAAGGCGAGCTACCCGCAGGCGCTGATGAAACCTTATCGCAAGGGGGAACGCTGATGACCACGAGGACCGCCGCCGCCGCGCGAGGCGCCCTGCTCGCGGCGCTGCTGGCTCTGCTGACCATGGGCGGCAACGGCGCTCGCGCACTCGGCATGAACTACGGCTACGAGGCCTTCAGCACGGCCGACGCCGTGACCTGGGTGCAGATGTGCGGCACCTGGGGCAAGGACCACCAGGGCACCTACCGCGTGGTGCACGCCGAGCAGTACGCCCAGTCGTTCCTCTACGTGCAGTGGATGAGCCGCGACGCCAACGGCAGCCTGCGCGCGGAGCACACGGTCGCCATCGCCGAACTAGACAACGACCATGCGGAGATTTCGCTGTCCGACCTCACCTGCCGCGCCACGCCGCGCGGCATCGTCGTCACGGCGAAGGCCGACTCGGGACACGACGAGAAGCTGCGCCGCGTGACCATCGAAGTCGGGCCTGCGCCGGGACAGTACCGGTTCCGGGCGCAGAACACGCGCTGAAGCGGCGAGGCGGACAGCCGAATGGATACGGTGCTGCATCTGGACACGGCAAGCGGCCGGCTGTCGGCGGCCGGCATCGTCGTCGACGTCGGCGTGCACATCTACCTTCACGACCTGAACACCCGCCGGGCCCGCCGACACCGGCCCTCGCCACAGTGAGCGGGACAATTCCGATCACCCGATCGACCACAGAACACGCAAAGGCCGCCACGATGCTCGACCTCCTCATCACCAACGCCACCCTTCCCGACGGCCGCACCGGCATTTCGGTCGCCGTGCAGGACGGGTGCATCGCCGAAGTCACGCCCGGGCTCGATGCGCCGGCGCACGAAAAGCTTGACGCCCAGGGCCTGCTGCTCTCGCCCCACTTCGTCGACCCGCATTTCCACATGGACGCCACGCTGAGCTACGGCCTGCCGCGCGTCAACCAGAGCGGCACGCTGCTCGAAGGCATCGCGCTGTGGGGCGAGCTGAAGCCCCTGCTGACGGCCGACGCGCTCATCGAGCGCGCGCTGGCCTATTGCGACTGGGCGGTGGCCAAGGGGCTGCTGGCGGTGCGCTCGCATGTGGACACGAGCGACCCGAGCCTGCTGGCGGTCGATGCGCTGCTGGAGGTCCGGCGCAAGGTGGCGCCGTATCTCGATCTTCAGTTGGTCGCCTTTCCGCAGAACGGCGTGCTGCGCTCGCCCGGCGGCGTCGAGAACCTCGAGCGCGCCCTCGACAAGGGCGTGGACGTGGTCGGCGGCATCCCGCACTTCGAGCGCACCATGGCGGATGGCGCCGCCAGCGTGAAGCTGCTGTGCGAGATCGCGGCCGACCGGGGCAAGCTGGTCGACATGCACTGCGACGAGTCGGACGACCCGCTCTCGCGCCACATCGAGACGCTGGCATTCGAGACCCAGCGCCTGGCGCTGCACGGCCGCGTGACCGGCTCGCACTGCACATCGATGCACTCGATGGACAACTACTACGTGAGCAAGCTGCTGCCGCTGATCGCCGAGAGCGGCGTGTCGGTGGTCTCCAACCCGCTCATCAACATCACGCTGCAGGGCCGCCACGACACCTACCCCAAGCGCCGCGGCATGACGCGCGTGCCCGAACTCATGGCCGCCGGCGTGAACGTCGCCTTCGGCCACGACTGCGTGATGGACCCCTGGTACGGCATGGGCTCGGGCGACATGCTCGAAGTGGCGCACATGGGCCTGCACGTGGCGCAGATGACCAGCCAGGAAGGCATCCGCCAGTGCTTCGAGGCGGTGACGACCAATGCCGCGCGCGTGATGCAGCTGGAGAACTACGGCCTCGAGGCCGGCTGCGACGCCAGCTTCGTGCTGCTGCAGGCGCGCGACCCGGTCGAGGCGATCCGCCTGCGCGCAGCGCGGCTCAAGGTGTTCCGCAAGGGCCGCCTGCTGGCCGAGACGCCGGCCGCCACGGCCAGCCTGCACCTTCCCGGCCGGGGTGATTCGACGAGCTGGATGGTGCCGAAGCACGCCGGCTGAGCCCGGCAGCCCGCGCTAGGCGAGTTCCCGCACCAGCGAAGCCAGCGCCTCGCCGACCGGGCGCTCCACCTTCAGCGACAGAAGCGGGTCGGCCCGCGTCCGCCCCAGGTTCACGGCTGCCACCGGCTTGCCCGCCGCGGCCGCCGCCTGCACGAAGCGGAAGCCCGAATAGACCATCAGCGACGAGCCGGCCACGAGCACCGCATCGGCCTCCTCCAGCGCGGCGAAGGCGGCGGTGACGCGCTCCTTCGGCACGCTTTCGCCGAAGAACACCACGTCGGGCTTGAGTATGCCGCCGCAGTACGGACACGCGGGCACGTCGAAGTCGGAGAAATCACGGCCGTCGAGGTCGGCGTCGCCGTCGGGCGCGGCGCGGGCCTCCAACTCGGCCCAGCGCGGGTTGCGCCGCCGCAGTTCGAGCTGGAGTTCTGCGCGCGGCGTGCGTCGCTCGCAGCCCATGCAGCGCACGGTGTCGATGCGCCCGTGCAGGTCGATGGCACCGCGGCTGCCGGCAGCCTCGTGCAGGCCGTCGACGTTCTGCGTGAGCAGCAGGCCGACGCGGCCCGCCTCGCCCAGCCGCGCCAACGCGTGGTGCGCGGCACCCGGGCGGGCACCCGCCATCGTCGGCCAGCCGATCAGGCTGCGCGCCCAGTAGCGCTTGCGCGTGGATTCCTCGCCCATGAAGGCCTGGTAGGTGACGGGCGACGGGCGTTTCCATTCGCCATCGACGTCGCGGTAGTCGGG